>NZ_JAVKGN010000001.1:1500000-1800000 GCF_031432215.1 Halodesulfurarchaeum sp. HSR-GB
GGTCACGATCCGGATTCAGGGGACCAACACGAAAGCGGTGGAGTCGGCGGCCGCGTGGCTCGATTCGCAGCTGTAACACAGTCTTGCAGGCTGCTGGGATCGGCGAGATTTTGAGGGTGCCTCCCCGACTAGTGGCCATGCGAACGATCGGTTTCGTCGTGAATCCAATCGCCGGAATGGGTGGTCGCGTCGGTCTCAAAGGAACCGACGGCAACGTCGAAGAAGCCCGGGAACGTGGGGCTGAACAGCGTGCGCCGGAACGTGGTGAGGTCGTGCTGAAGGCCCTCGCGGAGCAGGCCGATTCGGTGTCAGTGCTGACGTGGGGGGCCGAAATGGGGGCCGAAGAGGCCGCCCGGGTCGGTGTCGACGTCGAAGTCCTGGGAGAGCCTGCGGGCGAGGAGACGTCCCGGGCCGATACGATCGCGGCTGTCGAGGCCTTTCTCGACCGGGACGTAGATCTCGTTCTCTTCGTCGGTGGTGACGGCACTGCCGTGGACGTGTACGAAACCATCGCGGAGACGGACGGGGAGACACCGATGCTTGGCGCACCCGCTGGCGTCAAGGTGTACTCCTCGGTCTTTGCCGTCTCGCCGGAAGCGGCGGGGAAAATCGCGGCCTCGTTCGACCGAACCGAGACCCGCGAGGTCAACGACATCGACGAGGACGCGTACCGTGAGGGCGAGGTCCGGGCCGAACTCAGGGGATTGGCGACGGTGCCGGTCGCCGAGCAACTCCAGTCCTCGAAGCAGATCCTGGGTGGCGACGTCCAGGGACTCGCTACTGGGATCGCCGAGGAGGCCGACCCCGAAACGACCTACGTCCTGGGCCCTGGTGGGACCCTGGACGTCGTCAAATCTGCGTTCGGGATCGATGGAACCCCCCTGGGGGTCGATGTAATCCGGGATGGCGAACTCCTGGTCGCCGACGCTTCGGAGGACCAGATCCTGGATGCGCTTGGAGCGAAAAACGAGATCGTGGTTTCGCCGATCGGGGGGCAAGGGTTCATCTTCGGCCGTGGGAACGATCAGATCTCCCCGGCAGTCATCCGACAAGCCGACGTGACCGTCGTCGCGTCCGGTGAGAAAATGCAGTCGACGGACGTGTTGCGAGTCGACACCGGTGACACAGACCTGGACGAGTCCCTGCGGGGCTGGATACGCGTCCGGGTCGGTCGCGTCGAGGAACGGATGGTAAAGGTCGTCTAGGCGGATCAGCACCTGTTCCCGAACTATGGGTCAAGTATAAGGTCGCCAGCAAATGTATAAGGTGTATGGATACCAGGAAGGTCCAGCGACTCGGTCCCTCCACGCTCGCGATGACGCTCCCGGCGAAGTGGGCCCGGGAGAACGGGGTCGAGAAGGGCGATGAAGTCACGGTGCGGACGAGTGCCGAAGGAACACTCTCTGTCACCCCTGAATCGGCTCGGGGCGAGGAGACCGAGGCGACGATCACGGTCGGTGATTTCGACGCCGACGCCGTCGAACGAGCGATCATCGGCCAGTACGTCCTCGGTCGACGGGTCATCCACGTGACGGCCGAAGACACCCTCGAAGGCCCGCACATCAACGCAGTCTACGACGCGGAATCCCAGCTCATGGGACTGGGTGTAATCGAGGAGACACCCGAGCGAATCACCATTCGGTGTTCGGTCGACCCGGAAGACTTCGACCTCGCGAATCTGTTGACACGACTGGAGAACACCGGTCGAACCATGCGCAACGAGGCGATGAAGGCGCTGGCCAGGAACAACCACGAACTCGCCGAGCGGGCGCTGAACCGGGAGCGCCAGGCGAACAAGATCTTCGTCCTCCTCCTGCGACTGATCTTTACTGCCTACCGAAATCCCTCGCTGGCCCGCACGATGGGGCTCTCGGATGGCTTCCCTCTCATCGCCTACCGCTCGGTGGCGAAGAACCTGGAACTCATCGCCGACAACGCGGAGAACATGGCCGAGATCGTGTTGGACGCCGACGACGACCGGCTGGGGCTGGACGATCCGACGGTCCGACGCATTCGGGATCACACCGAACGGGTGGACGAACTCACGGAGATGGCCGTGGAGGCGATCGTTTCCCGGGACTTCGAGACCGCCAGGGAGGCCCAGGCCAAGTTTATGGAGCTCTCGGAACGCGAACTGGGTATCATGCGGGACCTCCCCGAACTGTCGAAAAAGCGCCTGTTGCAGATCCGCGAGGTGCTCGTGGCGCTGCAGCAGACGGCTGAACACGCCGTCAGAATCGTCGAAATCGCCTCGAACCTGGCGCTCAACGAGCCTTCCGAGTTCACGACCATCTCCTGACCCGTTCCGTCGACGGTTCTGAAAGGGTTTTACGCACTGAACGGGTACTCACAATCGATGAGCGACTTCACGGAGGACGAAAAGCGGATCTTGTCCTACCTCCGGGAGAAGGCCAGCCGGGGGCAGGAGTACTTCCGGGCCCGGAGCATAGCCGATTCACTGGGCCTCTCCTCGAAACAGGTCGGCGTTCGCCTGGCCCGACTGGGGGAGAAAGCCGAGGACGTACGGATCGAGAAGTGGGGTCGATCGCGGTCGACGACCTGGCGAGTCGAACGCGCTTGATCCCCGGAAGGGGGACGTTTTTGGGACCCGGCGTACAAGGACCCGTATGACCGCTCGGGTCGAACGGGAGTTTACCGTTTCCGCGTCGCCGGACGCCGTCTGGGAGTTCATCTCCGATCCCGGGAACCGGGCCCGGGCCATCAGCGTCGTCGATCGATTCGAGACCAGCGGTGAGACGACAACCTGGTTCATCGAACTGCCGATCCCGATGGTTCGAAAGACCTTCCGCGTGCGGACCCGGACCGTGGAGCTCACCCCGCCCGAGTACGTCCGCTTCGAGGGCAACTCCTCGGTGTTCGACGTGCTGGGTGAACACCGGATCGTGCCTGGCGAGGATGAAACGACCATCGTCAACACGTTCACGGTGGACGGCCACGCGCCCGGTGTCGAGGCCTTTTTCAAGCGTAACCTGGATGGGGAGATCCGCAATCTGGAGTCCGCACTGAAATCACATCTCGAGGAATGAAATTCGCCGCGCTCCAGATCGAAGTCGAGGGCGGTGACCCCGCAGGGAATCTCGAACGAGCGGAGCGAGCCATCGAAACCGCCGTCGACCGTGGCGCCGACTTGCTCTCGTTGCCGGAGCTCTGGAACGTGGGCTACTTCGCCACCGAGGCGTACGAACGCTTCGCGGAGCCACTTTCCGGGCCGACGCTCGACCGGATTGGGACGCTTGCCGACCGACACGACGTGGCAATCGTGGCTGGGAGCATCATCGAAGATTTGGAACAGACCGCTGGACAGACTCCGGCCGAAACTGGACTCGCCAATACCACGGTCCTGTTCGACGAGTCGGGCGAGCGACAGGCCACCTACCGCAAACACCACCTCTTCGGGTACGAATCGAAGGAAGCGGCACTTTTGACTCCCGGCGATTCCCTCGGCATCGCCGAGATTGGAGGGTTGACCGTCGGACTCACCACCTGCTATGATCTCCGATTCCCGGAACTCTACCGGAGACTCCTGGACGCCGGGGTAACGTTCGTCGTCGTTCCCAGTGCGTGGCCGTATCCTCGTGTCGAACACTGGATGACATTGACCCGTGCGCGTGCCGTAGAGAATTTGACCTATCTCGCTGGAGTGAACGGTGTGGGGGCGGCTGGCGGTCAGGAGTTGATCGGTCGCTCGCGTGTCATTGGCCCGTGGGGCACGATTCGTGGGAGTGCCGGGACCGAACCGGACATACTCCTCGTCGACCTGGACCCAAAACGCGTTCAAACGGTCCGGAACCGGTTTCCAGCCCTCGAAGATCGGCGGGATATGTGAAAGCGGCTCGAACAGGTTTATAACGACGGAGGTCCCAGTGTCCACTGCCGGTCACCGACGCTTTTCTCGTCGACGACCGGTATGCCCGCCACAGCCCGTCCTCCCCCCTCCCCGGGCCACAACGGGCTTCCCCTCCGCCTTCGGCTTCAGGATGGTCGATCCGAGGCGATCGTATTGATCTCGCCTTTCACAGCCGCCGCGTCGAAGTCGTGATCCGGGCGAATGTTGACGAAGTCGAGGAAGTCCACGGCTTGGAGCACGACTTCGATTCCGTACTCGGTTACGGCTCCATCGACCGCGTCGGCAGCTCCGACGAGGGGTTCCAGTGTCCCGAGTGCACACGCCAGATCGTAGGCCCGTGCCTGGGGGATCCCTCGTTTCCGGACGGCTGTCGCGTCGATGAAGTACACCTCGTCATCGAGAACGAGGACGTTCTCCGCCCGAAGATCGCCGTGTGTCAACTCGTTGTGATGCATGGCCGAGAGGGCCGCAAAGAGATCCGGAAGGACTTCTCGCACCCGGGCAGGTGAGAGCTCATCCAGCGTTTGGAACCCATCCAGATAGTCCAGAACGACGACCCCCACATCTCCGACTTCGAAGGCTTCGATTGGGGCCGGCGCGTTGACACCCGCCGCCCGCATCTGTCTCGTCGCGTCGAGTTCGTGACGCGCCATCGCACCCGGGTCCTCGAAGTGCTCGAAAAAGCCCTCGCTCCCGCTCGAAAACGCGCCGATGTTCCGCGCGCCGGTGAAAACAGCGTGCACGAACGCGTTCCGGGGTGTGATGATCTTGACGAACCACTGCCGGTCGACCACACAGGGGATCGACAGCCAGTTTTCGGCCTCGAGGAATTCGATCCTGACGTATTCCCGATCGTAGCGACTGGCGAGTTCCTGGCCGACCGCTTCCAGGGTATCCCAGCCGACAGTTCCTCGAACCAATTCGCGAACGCTCACGGACGAACTGACGAGGTGGGTTCCTAAAACGGTTTCCTGGAGCGGACTACTCGGACCCCCGCTGTTCGAGGATCCGTTCGATGATGGCCCCCGTCGAGAGGATTTCCTCGTCGTATCGCGGTTCACGACCCGTGACACGGTCGACCCGGCAGTCGATTCCCCGTTCGGCGAGTGCCTCGCGAATCCCGTCGGCGTCGTGGTGTTGATCGAACCCAAGCGCGATCACGTCGGGGTCAATCTCCTCGATCGGGGCAAAGATGTCGGTCTCGTGGCCGACGTGGGCGACGTCGACCGTTTCGAGGGCTGCGATCACGTCCCGCCGCTGCCGGTTCGACAACACCGGCGGTTCCTTGTGAGTGACGTTCTGTCGGCGGGCGACGATGACGTGAAGCTCATCGCCCATGGCCTTTGCTTCCTGAAGATAGTGGAGATGACCGGGATGGACGATATCGAACGTTCCCTGAGCGACGACTCGTGTCATGCTATGGCAATTTCCCCCTCATTGATAATCACGGCGTGGTCCGGCTGCTCGGCCGCCCCAGTCGTGATTTCGATACCGGAGCGGTATCGGACATGACGCGGTCTTGTAGGCGGGCCTTGCTAAGCGTACCGATTGAAGCGTGGAACCTCGAGCCCGATGTCCTTCCAGTCGGAGCCGCCAAACTGTCTCGGGGCCAGGATATCATGACATAGTATTAAGAAATAGCTGCGCCAAGATTGAGTCGTGGTATGATACCAATTCAACTCCGGTTCGCCGTCGAACCGTACGTACCGCTCCTATTGACCGCTCTCACGAGGGTTTTTCTGTTCCTGGTCGTCTTCGGGCTGCTGTATTGGCTGGGTAAACCCATCGTGACTCGGATGGTCCGATCGGCACTCGAGCAACGCGGGTTCGAAGAGACCCTCATCTCCCTCGCGGTTAGCGTGGCCAGCGGGGTCACAGTGGTATTCGCGATCGCGATCGCCGCGACCGTGGCCGGTTTCGGTGTCGTGCTCGCCGCGTTCGCGACTCTGGCTGGCGCCCTCGCCCTGGCTGTTGGGTTTGCGGCCCGGGATCTCATCGCCAACTTCGTCGCGGGGATTTTCATCCTCCAGGACAAGCCGTTCGTCGTCGGGGACTGGATCGAGTGGAACGACAAAAGTGCCGTCGTTCGGGACATCGAGCTCCGGGTGACGAAACTGGACACCTTCGATAACGAGCTGGTCACGGTCCCGAACAGCGAACTCGCTGGGAACGCCGTCTTCAACAACGTGGCGAACGACCGGCGCCGAATCGCAGTCGGTTTCGGGATCGGGTATGGCGACGATATTCAGGAAGCCCGTGCAGCTATCCTGGAGGAAGCTGCACAGATCGACGCCGTTCTCCAGGATCCGGAACCCAGTGCTCCGGTCGTAGAACTCGGAGACTCAGCCGTCGTTTTGTCGGGGCGGGTCTGGATCGATCCGCAGGAACACGGGTACGGTGGGGTGCGAGCGCAGTTCGTCGAGGCGGTCAAGGAGCGGTTCGACGAGGCGGGGATCGACATGCCCTATCCGACGAACGAACTTACCGGCGAGATCGACGTCAACGACGTCGGGGCTCCAGCCCCGAGTGACTGATCGAGTTTCGGTCCTCGTGGGGCATGTGATCGACCAGAGTAGTTCCCAGAGGGCGATCAAGAAAGCACGCACGAGAATTGCGCGGTAATAGATGTGCTCTCTGTCTGCCCCCTTCCTGGCCGAACGTTTCACTTCCCGGAAATTTTTGTACCCATCCTGCCGTTTCTTCCTGTAGAACGTGCCACATGATGACTCGCGGTTGCTGACGTGGATAAGAGAGTCCGGCCCCGTCCTGTTTGGAGCGCTCGCCGCGCTTGGACTCTTCCTTTTTGCCGTACAGTTGCTTGGGGCCTCGACCGAAGCCGCGGCGGGCCCCCTGGAACGACTCTTCAGACGAATCGTCAGCGGTGACGGTTCGGCACTCGGCGTGAGCTGGCTTGCAACGTACGTGGTGACAAACGGGTCGATCGTCGCTGCGATCTCGGTGTCACTCTTCGACGTATCAATTATTAGCAGTACGGAACTGTTTCTGATGGTGATTGGGTCGCGATTGGGGAGTGCGGCGATCGTCCTGTTTGTCGGGGCGATGGATTATTTCCAGAAACATCGGTATTCGCTGGGTCATGCAACGGAACTGGGGCTTTTGACCTTCATCGTCACGCACTCAATATACCTCCCGGCGACGGTGTTGGGCTACCTCGTATTGCCATCGCTGGAACACTCGGTCGGCGGTCTCATCGTCGGGAGCGTCACCGGATTTCAGTTGTTGGTCGTCTTTCAGCCCATTACTCGCGCCGTCGTTTCGTCGCTCGGCGTCTGGCCGGGGCTCGCTATCGCTGTCGGGGTCCTCTTTGCGAGTCTCACGTTGTTCGATCGGACACTCGGTCGGGTCAATACCACGTGGCTCCGTGAGGGACTTTTCGGTCGGTTTCGGAACCGCTGGGTGGCCTTCGGCATCGGCCTGTTGGTTACTGCTGTTACTACCAGCGTGGCGTTCTCCCTGGGTGTGATCGTCCCTCTGTACAATCGAGGCTACGTGAAACGCAGGGAGATCGTGCCGTATATCCTCGGTGCGAATATTGGGACGTTTGCCGACACCCTCGCGGTAGCTATTTTGCTGGAATCACCGGTGGCGCTACTGGTCATCATGACCGTTTTGGGTGCGGGAAGCCTCCTAATCACTGGGTTCCTGGTGTGGTATCCAGCGTACTACCGGCCCGTCGCGAATGTCCAAAACCATCTTGAAACTGATCGACGGGTGCTCGGAGCGTTTTTACTTGCTTTACTCCTCGTGCCCGTTTTGCTGGTGGTTCTGCCGATGTAGCTCAACGTTCGAGGCCCGAGTTACTTCTTGGGCCGGTTCGAATTGGGAGCTATGACCAGTATTGAACGCGTGCTCGTGGCTTTCGATGGGACACAACTTTCCCGGTAGGCCCTCGAGCATGCCCTCGACGTGTATCCCGAGGCATCGATTAGAGTGCTTCACGTGATCGATTACGTAGAAGAGAGTTACAGTGCCAAACTGTTGGTCGGGTCCGAACGGTTGCGCGAGCGGGCCCATGAACGCTCCGAGCGGTTACTCGAACAGGCAGAAGAAATCGCGAACGTAAAGAATCGGTCCATTAGCACCACGACTACAATTGGGCCGGCTCCCCGGGAGATTATCGAGTTCGCAGACAGCCACGACATCGATGTCATCGTTCTCGGGAGTCACGGTCGATCGGGCCTTTCACGGGTGCTTCTCGGATCGGTAGCTGATACGGTGACACGCCGTGCCTCGTCGGCAGTCTGTGTCGTTCGATAATTTGTGTTGCCGCTTCGATTTAGCGGATCCGGGCCGGCCCCAGTAATTTCAGGGGTCAGGCCGGTTCGGGCGTCGATTCGCCCGTCTGTTCCTCGGCCGTCGTGTTTAGTCGGTACAGGCTCTGCCTTGCATCTCGCAGGTACACGTCCTCGGTGATGTAGTTACACTCGTCGAGTCTGTCAAGGGCATAGCGGACCGTCCGGGCGGAGAGGTTCGTCTCCTCGACCAGGGCTTTCTGCGTGAGCGGGGCGTCGTACTCCAGGACCGTGTAGACCAGCTTTGCGCTCGGCGGGAGGTCGTTCAGACAGGGTTCGGGTGCCATATTCGGACAAAATTGCCGGTTATGGGTAAGCAGCGAGCCCAATTGTGTGGGCACCTCAGGAGCGATCCACATCGACTCCCGTGATCTCGAATCGAGCGCCGCCGGATTCGCTCTCGGTGACGGTTAGCGTCCAGTCATGTGCGTTCGTGACTTGCTCGACGATACTCAATCCGAGGCCGGTCCCGTCAGCCGCAGTCGAATACCCGATTTCGGTGATCGACTCTCGCTCGGGCGGTGGAATGCCTCGACCGTCGTCAGCGACGTAGAACCCGTCCTCGAGATTTCCGACGGTCACCGTGACAGCGGGTCCAGCGTGTTCGACGGCGTTCCCCAGGAGGTTCTCGAACAACTGTCGAAGCCGGCTGCGATCGGCGGCGATCGTTTTGTGTGTCGTAACCTCGATCGATGCCTCCCTGGTTTCGATGGTGTCCCAGCTCTGTTTGACTACCGTCTCGATATCGATGGCCTGCATCTCCCCGACGGAGTCGCCTCGACGAGCGAGTTCCAGGAGGTCCTCGATCAGGTCGTTCATGCGGGTCAGTGACTGTTCGATCGGATCGAGGTGATCGCTCTCACAGTCCGCTTCGAGTAGTTCCAGTCGGCCCTCCGCGACCATGAGTGGGTTCTTTAGGTCGTGGCTCACGACCGATGCGAAGCGTTCGAGTCGTTTCTCGCGGGTTTTTCGTTCCGTGATGTCTCTTGCGACGCTCAAAATCGCCTGTTCGCCCCTGTAAGTGATCAGGCTGGAACTGATTTCGACGGGAATCTCCCGGCCCGACTTCGTCCGGTGTTTCGTCTCGAAAACCTGTTGTTCGTCCTCGGGCATCCCCTCGATCAACGCGGCGATCTCATCGTCGGACAGTCCCGCGTCGATGTCTTCGGGTGACATGTCCCGAAGTTCGGTTTCGGTATAGCCGAGTGTCTCCACTGCGGTGTCGTTCGCGGTGATGAACTGGCCGTCCTGGCTGATTACCCAGACGCTGTCGTTCATCCCGTTGATCAGTTCCTCGTACTCGTCCCGAGCTTGCTCCAGTGCTCGTTCTCGCTCTTTCTGGGCCGAAATGTCCGTGTACCACACGTAGGAACCCTCGATCCCCGCCTCGTCCGCCCCGTACGGAATCAGTTGAAAGAGAAACTCCCGTGGCCCAGCTTTCGTCAGTCGAGTCACTTCCCCCGTGATCGATTCCCCGGATTCGGCTCGTTCTCTCCGCTCGACGTGGGTCTCGATCTCGTCTTCGGGGATGAGAACCTCGTTGACGGGTTCACCGATCAGATCTTCACGTGGATACCCGAACACGTCCTCGAATGCCGAATTCACGTCGGTAAAGCGATGTGTGTCGTCCTCGGCTGGCCGTGAGGCCGCAATCGGTGTCGGGGCGTTCTCGAAAAGGGCCGTCCGTCGGTCACGTTCCTCTCGCAACCTCTCCTGGATGGTTGCAGCGTGAATCGCGTGGCCGATGTCAGTTCCGAGTTCGGAAAGCAATTCTCGGGCCGGTCCTTCGAACGGCCACTGGAAGTCCGAATAGAGCACGAGCACGCCATACGTTCTGGATTCGGTGGCCAGCGGAACTGCCGCCATTGCCTCGAATCCCCGTTTTGAGGCGGCGGTCTCCCACGGTCCACCCGGATCAACTCCACCGGTTCGAACTTCGATCGTCCCTGTCCCGATAGCATCCTGGACGAGGCCCGCTCCGCTCGGGATCGACTCGGCGTCCGGGTCTGTCTCGGGAATCTGGATCGATTGACAGTCCCCACCGCTCGAACGGGGGCGGAGCTCGCGGGCATTCTCGACTGTCTCACCGGTCCAGACCACGTCGAACGGACTGTCGGCAGCCATCGATTCACAGATCCCCTCACTGATTTCCCGACGGGTTTGGGCTCGAATTAGCTGCTGATTGATTTCCCGTCGGATGGCTCGCAACCTGTCGAGTCGCTGTCGGTTGTCTTCGGCTCGTCGCTCGGCGACGGCGTTTTCGATCCGAGTGGCGAGTAACCCGTAATCGTCCGTGCCTGAACGTTTTTGCACGTAGGTGTTCGGCCCGGCTGTGAACGCCTCTTCGGCGACTGCTTCGGTCCCGTCATCGGTGTACAGGACGAAGGGAAGTTCGTCGTCCACGTTTCTGATGTCACGAAGCAACGCAAGTCCGTTCGATTCGGAGAGAGCATACACAGAGACCACACAGTCAAATTCGGTCCGTGAGAGTGCGTCCAGCGCTTCGGAGACGGTTGTCGCGATTGCAGTCTCGAAGGATGTGTCCGTCTGGGCGAGGCCAGCCACAGTTCGAGTCGCTAGATCACGGTTAGCGACGAGAAGGACACGGATGGGGTGAGACGTGTCATCCATTTTCTGGTAGCTGGTAGGTTCTGCTGGTATGCCTGTAGTACTTTCCCCAAACCGGGGGCTAGCGTGGAACAAGAAAAACTCCCGGAAGAGGGGGGAATCCCGGGAGCATGGCAGGCAAATGGGGGAGAGGGGGTGGGCTCGTCTGGGCGTTGAGCCCGTTCTTAACTAACCGTTCATTCAGCCATAAGTTTTCTGTTCACCCTGGGTTCCTCCTCTATCTGGTTCGCGGGCTTGTTCACATCGCAAGGCAATGTGAAATTGGCAATTGACTTTGGTTTGTTAGCCACAATGGAGGTGAGTGAGTACCTCCTCCTTTCATTCAGTCAGGAATGATTGATCGGCACCTTCTATTGGACGGGGCCCCGGCCGCTGAAAACAGTGAGACGGAGGTCTGTCGGGGGCCCACTCGACAGGCAACCCAGCGATTGGAGGGAGCAATCCATGCTCGGTAGCCTCCTCGTCATGCGGGGTGGCGGAATGGTCGGTCCGGGTGGGTTCTGGGTCCCAGTGGTTCTGCTCGTCGTTCTGGGGCTCTTTGCCTACGAATACCTGCGGTCCCCGAAACACGGGCGGGGTATGGCTCGGGACAAACAGCACTCGCGGCGTGGGCACTCGACAGGGGCACCCAAGACGGACGAAGAGCGGATCGAGGACCTCAAGGACCGATTCGTGGCTGGCGAACTCTCAAAAGAGGAGTACGAAAAACGCCTCGAAGTCCTTTACGACAGTTAGGCGGCCGAACGTACCCGAATATGTTCGTCGGACATCCTTTTCGGTCTGAGGCCCTCTGACCAGTATGGAACGATCTGACTGGGGTGGCGACCTGACAAAGACCACGACCGTGGCAGTTCGCTGTACCGGCCACGTTCGCGATGCCGTGGGGGCACACGAACTCACCTACTCCTTTGCCGGCGAGACACTCGGAGATTTTCTGGCTGCCTTTTTCGAGGCGTATGACGTCGAGGAGTTGGTGTTGGCAACGACTCCCGAAGAAGAGACCACCGATGGATGGGCGGACCCGCCGGAAGAACTCCCCGGGACCTGGAGTCGGAATCCACCGGGCGAACGAACCCGTCGGTTCGCCCGGATCACGATCAACGGGACGTTCAACGTCCACCTGGACGGGTTCCGGACGAAACTGGAAGACGGGGATCGGGTGGCGATGATGAATCCCTTCGTCTTTTGCTTCTAAGCCGAACCTCACTCGACTTCGACGGTGTCCATTCGGTTCCGAACTCGTTCGTCACTCGGGGGCGTTTTCCCGTGGTCGGCTTCGGCGTGTCGTTTCACCTGTGAGATGATCTCCGCTGGGTCTGCTGCCCGGATCAGGAACACACAATCGGGGGCCTGACACTCGAACTGATATGCCATGGTCGGGTTTTGGGGCGATAAGCGGTTACTTCTGCTCCCGAACATCTTCGACGGAACGACTTCCAAGGGCTGTTTTGGCTTTGTATGCTGTTCACGAAACCGCTTCGAGGCGACTCACGGGACTGTTACCCGGTGCCAAACCCAATCACATTCCCATCGGGCTTACCCACAAACTGGCCCAAACTGTTGATATGAAGCGCCCAGATTGTGTCGACGAGATGGCCCCGCACACACAGATGGTCTTCGAGACCCTCGCCAAAGAATCGCCCATGACCCAAGCGGAGCTCCTCGAAGCGACCCGGCTCCCATTTCGGGTTGGATGTGATGCGATTTCCGAACTGACCGAAGCGGACCTGATCACAGCGGAAATTCATGCACATGGAAGACGCCGTCTTTATCAGGTGCAGACGACCGATACTCGATCCGCCGACGAGCAAGTCGTGAGTGCCTGAAATACACAGTTGACGGCCGAAAACCACCCGGCTGTCAGATTTGTTCGGACACCAGTTTGGACCGCAAAACTCCTCGTTTTCCAGGGAAGTCCCACTCTTCTTCCGCACGTAGACTTTAGTATCGCCCGGCTGTTGGTATCTTAGGGCATACGCTAATGGCAAACGATACCCACAAGTTCGGAACGAGTGACTGGTGGCCGGAGCAGTTGAACCTGGAGATTCTGGATCAGAACGCACAGTCGGTCGACCCCTATGGCGAGGATTTCGATTACGGCGAGGCCTTTGCGGAACTCGATTTCCAGGCCGTGAAAGACGACCTCGAAGCGGTCATGAAAAACTCCCAGGAGTGGTGGCCGGCGGATTACGGTCACTATGGCCCGCTTTTCATCCGGATGGCGTGGCACAGCGCCGGCACCTATCGGACCTCCGACGGTCGTGGCGGCGCGGCCGGCGGCCGACAGCGGCTGCCACCGGTCGATAGCTGGCCGGACAACGTGAACCTCGATAAAGCTCGCCGGTTGCTCTGGCCGGTAAAACAGAAGTACGGTCGTAACCTTTCCTGGGCGGATCTGATCGTCCTGGCCGGCAACGTCGCCCTCGAATCGATGGGATTCGAGACCTTCGGATTCGCCGGGGGGCGCAAAGACGATTACCAGCCCGACGAAGCCGTCGACTGGGGACCGGAGGAGGAGTGGGAGGCGACCTCCGAGGAGCGGTTCGACGAGGAGGGGGACCTCAAGTGGCCCCTCGGGAACACCGTGATGGGGCTCATCTACGTGAACCCCGAGGGTCCAGACGGGGAACCTGACCCCGAGGCTTCTGCCAAGAACATCCGCGATTCGTTTGCGAAGATGGCGATGAACGACGAGGAGACCGTCGCACTCATCGCCGGCGGACACACCTTCGGGAAAGTTCACGGGGCAGCCGATCCAGAGGAGCACATCGGTCCCGAGCCTGCAGCGGCCCCAATCGAGAAACAGGGCATGGGGTGGGAGAACGACTACGGCGAGGGCAAGGGCCCGGACACGATCACGAGTGGCATCGAAGGTCCATGGAACACCACACCGACGCAGTGGGACATGAGCTACGTCGACAATCTGCTGGATTACACGTGGTGGCCGGAGAAGGGGCCCGGCGGCTCGTGGCAGTGGACCACCCAGAACGGCGAGCTAGATGATTCTGCACCGGGGGTCGCAGATCCCTCGGACACGGAGGACGTGATGATGCTGACGACCGACGTCGCGCTCAAGCGGGACCCCGAGTACCGGGCCGTCCTCGAACGCTTCCAGGAGAACCCCAAGCGTTTCCAGGAGGCCTTCGCGAAAGCGTGGTACAAGCTTATCCACCGCGACATGGGCCCACCGGAACGGTTCCTCGGACCGGAGGTTCCCGAGCCGGTGATGATCTGGCAGGATCCCACACCAGCGGCCGACTATGACCTGATCGGAGACCAGGAGATAAACGAGCTCAAAGCCGAACTCCTGGACTCGGAGCTCTCCATCTCTCAGCTGGTCAAAACCGCCTGGGCGTCGGCAGCGACGTACCGCGACAGCGACAAGCGAGGTGGCGCGGACGGCGCTCGCATCCGTCTCGAACCCCAGAAGAACTGGGAGGTCAACGAACCGGCGGCCCTGGAAACTGTCCTCCAGACTCTCGAAGGGATCCGGACGGATTTCAACGACTCGCGGTCGGACGATGTTCGGGTGTCGCTGGCCGATCTAATCGTCCTTGGCGGCAACACGGCCATCGAGCAGGCGGCTGCGAATGCCGGCTATGATCTGACCGTTCCGTTCGAACCAGGTCGGACCGACGCGTCACCGGAACAGACCGACGTCGAGTCCTTCGAGGCGCTTCGACCGACCGCCGATGGGTTCCGAAACTATCACGGGGACGGTGCCGAACGTAAACCCGAAGAACTGCTGATAGACCGGGCAGATCTGCTAAACCTGGCGGCCGACGAGATGACGGTCCTGGTGGGCGGCATGCGTGCGCTGGGGGCAAATTACGAGGATTCGGACCTGGGTGTCTTCACTGACGAACCGAGAACGTTGACGAACGATTTCTTCGTGAACCTGCTCAGCATGGATTACGAGTGGGTGCCCGTCTCCGAATCCGAGACCGAGTTCGAACTCCGTGACCGCGAAACGGGTGCGGTCGAGTGGCGTGGGTCTCGGGTGGACCTGATTTTCGGTTCAAATGCACGACTCCGGGCAATCGCGGAAGTGTATGGCAGTGACGACGGCGAGGGGAAATTCGTAGAGGACTTCGTGGACACCTGGCACAACGTGATGACCCTCGATCGGTTCGACCTGCAGTAGGCTCATTGACCTCCTCCCACGTTCACAAGACCTTCGGTCTTGTGTAGCCCACCAGAACGCGAAGCGTTCTGGGGACGGCTAAAGCCGTGGGATTCCCACGGTACCGCACCGCTGGAGTATTCCGAAATAGCCGGTTTTCGTGGCTAACGCAGCCCTTTAAATGTCGTGAGAGAGTTGCTCTCGTATGCCAAACCAGGGAGATTCCGACCTGTTCCAGTACGAGAAGGACCCCTCGTTGCCGAGCAACGAAGTCGTCCAGGGCGCCGAACGAGCACCGCACCGGGCGATGTTTCGGGCTATGGACTACGACGACGAGGACCTCGCGTCGCCGATGATCGGCATCGCGAATCCGGCCGCTGACATCACGCCGTGTAACGTCCACCTCGATGCCGTCGCCGAGAGCGCTCGGGAAGGCATCGATTCGGCGGGCGGAATGGCGATCGAGTTCGGGACAATCACCATCTCGGACGCCATCTCGATGGGCACAGAGGGGATGAAGGCATCGCTGATCTCCCGTGAGTTGATCGCGGATTCCGTCGAACTGGTCGCCTTCGGTGAGCGAATGGACGGCCTGGTCACGCTTGGTGGCTGTGATAAGAACATGCCGGGCATGATGATGGCCGCGATCAGAACGGATCTTCCAGCGGTCTTTCTCTATGGCGGCTCGATCATGCCGGGCGAACACGACGGTCGGGAAATCACGATCCAAAACATGTTCGAGAGCGTGGGTGCGGTCAGCTCCGGCGAGATGGAACCGGAGGAACTGGACCGAATGGAACGAGTGGCCTGTCCGGGACCGGGCTCGTGTGGCGGGATGTTCACCGCCAACACGATGGCCTCGATCGCGGAGACGCTGGGATTTGCACCGCTGGGGTCCGCCTCGCCACCAGCCGAACACGATTCCCGGTACCAGGAAGCCGACCGTGCCGGACGACTGGCCGTGGAGGTCGTCTCGGAACGCCGTCGACCCTCCGACTTTCTCACCCGGGAATCCTTCGAAAACGCCATCGCACTCCAGGTTGCGGTCGGTGGGTCGACCAACGCCGTGCTGCACTTGCTCGCGATGGCCGCCGAGGCCGGTGTGGATCTCGACATCGAGACGTTCAACGAGGTGAGCGCTCGCACACCGAAGATCGCTCACCTCCAGCCAGGTGGGAGTCGCGTCATGAACGACTTGCACGAAATCGGTGGCGTGCCAGTGGTACTATCAGCCCTTCACGAGGCCGGACTGCTCCACGGTGACGCCATGACCGTGACGGGTCGGAGCCTCGCGGCGGAACTCGATCGGATCGATCCACCGTCGATCGACACACTCGACGTTTCCTTCTTGCACCCCGTCGAGAATCCGATTCACGAGCGGGGAGCGATTCGAATTCTCACGGGCAACCTCGCGCCGGACGGTGCGGTCATCAAAATCACCGGGAAGGACCACCTCGCCCACGAGGGTCCGGTCCGGGTTTTCGAGTCGGAGGAACCGGCCATGGAGTACGTCGAGGCGGGTCGCGTCGAATCTGGGGACGTCATCTGCATCCGCAACGAGGGACCGCGAGGCGGCCCGGGAATGCGTGAAATGCTCGGGGTTACCTCGGCCGTCGCCGGCCAGGGCCACGCCGAAGACGTCGCCCTGTTTACTGACGGTCGGTTCTCCGGCGCAACCCGGGGACTCTCGATCGGGCACGTGGCACCCGAGGCGTTCGTCGGGGGCCCGATCGCCGCGCTCGAAGACGGTGATCAGGTCCGGATCGACATCGACGAACTCGAACTATCGGTGGACCTGACACCGGCGGAGATCGAGGACCGACTCGACGATCACGATCCGGAGCCGACCTACGAGAACGGCGTCCTGGCGAAGTACCATCGCGACTTCGGGTCGGCGGCCAACGGAGCCGTCTCGAATCCTGGCGTCCAGTGGGAATAGCCGTCGAGACTAGCGTGGCCCGGGTTTCGCCACCAGTTTGAACGTGTTGTACCGTTCTTCGGCCTCGAGGACGTCGAAGAACTCGGAGACGACCTCGGCGGCACTTTCTGCGGAGTAAAGCTTCTCGCGTGGCGGAATGTCATCTGTCGCGGCGTTCTGGCTCCAGTCGATGACGAACAGTTTCCCCCCAGGTTCGAGTACCTCCTGAAAGGTTTCGAGTGCCTTCTCGAGGTCGATTTCGTGAAGGGAGAGGATCGAGAAGATCACATCGGCCTGCTCGATTTCGATCTCAGAAGCGCGTGAGTGGACGAGTTCGACGTTCTCCGGCACGCCTTTCTCCCGGTAGAACTCGTGCATTCCTTCCTGGAAGTCCACGGCATAGACTTTCCGGGCACGAGTCGCCATGTCGTCCGTGAAAAACCCAGTTCCCGAACCGATATCGACTACCGTGTCTCCGTCGTCAATAGCACCTAATAGCTCCTCCTGGGACACGATTCGACACCTGGTTTTGTCCTCTAACTGTGCTGCTTTTTCTGAATCGAGGATATGCTCGTCCATCGCGGTCACTGTGTCGTCTACCGGCGTCTCGTATTTCACCCTTGAGGAGTCGGCACGACCGGCCCGGCGAATGAAACTCGACACGAACGGACTCACCAGGGTAGTTGAATTCCCACTGCCGCCGCCACGATGACGAGACTGAGCCCGCTGACTATCGCTCCGTACGCGGCGGTGACGATCACGGCCAATCGCGATGCTGCCTGTTGGTCTCCGGATCGGGCCCCAGTAACAGGGCCCCAGCCGATGAGACAGACGCCAACCGCAACGACGAGCCCGATCATCCCGGCACCAGGGAGGATTTGCTCTAGTGCCCACACTCCAGCGGCACCCCCCAGGAGAAACGCCACGAGCCCGATGTGGACGACGCGCCGGGCACCCAGTCGAACCGCCAGGGTTCGTTTGCCGGTTCGGCGATCACCGTCGATATCCGGAAGCGTCGTCGCGACATTCATCCCGAAGGTAAGTGGGACGAGGGTCCCGAGAATGGGCAGGATGTTCCGCGTGACAGCCCCGTCTTGAAGGAGGAATCCGAACAGGGGGACCAGAACTCCGGCCAAGACGACGACTGTCAGTTCTCCGAGCCCCCTGGCGACGAATCTGGCTGGTGGCGAGGAGTAGGCCCACCCCAAAGCGATGGCGAGAAAGACGACGCCGAGTAGCAGGGGCCTGCACGCAATCATGGCAAGCACGCAAGTCAACCCAAGGGCTACCAACACGGCGGCACGGCCCAGCCACCTCGCGAACTCGTCGGGGATATCGTATTCCACGAGCGCTCCACTGCCGCCTGTGAGCAGTGAGGGGGCCGCCGTCTGATCGGTCTCGCGGTCGTGATACTCGTTGTAAAAGTGAGTCTGCAATTGGATCGTCAAGACGACCGCCAGCCCGATGAAAAACGGGACGGCGGCTAGTGCCCGTGGGTCCCGGGCGGCCCCCAGCGCACCGACGAGATAGAGTGGGATCGTCCCGAGCAGAAAATACGGGCGAGCCATGGCGATTGCTGCCCGGACGGAAATACGGGTCCGTGTCCACAGGTCCGTGGCGGTCCCGGTTGACGAGTTCGACACTGTGGAACACTGTTCGCTATTGACTGTATTGATCCTTTCACTGGCGGTCGGAGGGATGCTACGGGGCTTGACTCCAACAGGTAACGATACGGGCAATTGGTTACCAAGCGCGATCCAAACGGAAGATTTCAGCCGGGGGAACCGGTTTCAGTGCGGGAACCCAACACCACGTATGCCTGACTCGAACCGCGAATGGGTGTTTGTCCAGCGGCCGTCTGGTGAACCTGGCATGAACAGCTTCGAACTCCGAGAGGGTGAGGTACCGGAAACTCAACCCGGCGAACTCCTCGTCCACGTTCACTATCTCTCCGTCGATCCCTACATGCGGGGGCGAATGCGAGACACCGAGTCGTACGCTGAACCCTGGAACATTGGCGAGCCGATGGAAGGCGCCGTCGTGGGCGAAGTCATCGAGAGTAACAGCGACGCATACGACGTCGGTGACCTCGTGACTGGCATGGGAACCTGGGCGGACTACAGCGTTCTCGACGCCCAGAGTGTCACTTCTGTCGATTCTTCGGTCGCGGACTTGCCGGCGTACCTCGGGGTACTCGGAATGCCCGGTCGGACCGCGTACTTCGGGCTACTTGAGGTCGGTGACCCCAAACCCGGAGATACCGTCGTCGTCTCCGGTGCCGCTGGCGCAGTCGGGTCCGTCGTCGGCCAAATCGCGAACTTAAACGGGTGTCACACCGTCGGCTTTGCGGGTTCCGACGAGAAAGTAAAGTGGCTCACCGAGGCCCTCGGTTTCGACGCTGCAATCAATTACAAGGCGGTCGATGATTACCGTGCAGCACTCGATGAAGCAGCCCCTGACGGGGTCGACGTCTACTTCGACAACGTCGGCGGGCCGATTACGGACGCAGTATTCACGAAACTGAATCTCGATGCCCGTGTCGCGGTCTGCGGACAGATCGCTCACTACAACGACGAGGGCGTGCCGACTGGCCCGCGAAAACTTCCGCAGCTCATCCCCGTGCGTGCGAAAGTCCAAGGTTTGCTCGTCCACGACTATCTGAATCGGTTCGAAACGGCCGACGAGCAACTCCTCGAGTGGGTAGCCGCCGGCGAAATCGACCACCGGGAAAGTATCGTTGATGGGCTCGAAAACGCACCGAACGCCTTCCTCGGGCTTTTCTCCGGGGAAAACATCGGCAAACAGGTCGTCGCGGTTTCCGAACCCGCGAGCCGGTAATTAATCATGCTTCGCGTGGGTTTTCGCAAAGCCCACTGTGCACGGCGGCATTAATTACTCGATCGACGGAGCGGATTGAGGGGCTGAAATTTTGAGTTGACGCGGGCTGGTTGTGTCCACCTGTTCGCGATGCCCTGTTACCGTGCTCTTTGTGATCTCACAGACGAAATTGACGGGCCAAAGAAGGGGGGGGGGGAGTTTAGACTGGATTTCGAATCGCTCGAATCCCCTATGGGACTGGTATGCAAGCGGGCCCGCTCCCCGTTTAGACAAATACCTAACATTTCCTAACATTCATATAATTTGTCCAATACTATTCTCACGGGAGGAAGTGATATGAAAGCATTTGTCATGACGGAGATCGGGGAGACAGACATCATCGAAAAAGAGCGGCCGGAACCGGGGCCGATGGACGCGATTTTGAAGCCGACCAAGGGGCTCATCTGCACGTCGGACACCCACACCGTTCACGGTGCGATCGGCGAGCGCGAAGATCTCACACTCGGCCACGAGATCGTCGGCGTCGTCGACGAAGTCGGGGAGGAGGTCACGGACTTCGAACCGGGGGACCGGGTCGCCGTGGGTGCGATCACACCCGACTGGAACTCGGAGGCCGCCCAGGCCGGGCATCCATCCCAGTCGAACCAGGCACTCGGCGGGTGGAAGTTTGCTAACGTCAAGGACGGCACGTTCGCGGAGTACGTCCACGTCAACGACGCCGATGGCAATCTTGCGCACATTCCCGACGGCGTCACGGATCACGAGGCGGTATACACCACGGACATGATGTCCACCGGGTTCAGGGGCGCCGAAAACGCCGATATCCCGATTGGCGGTACCGTTGCTGTCTTCGCGCAGGGCCCTGTTGGTCTCATGGCCACCAAAGGGGCCGTGCTCCAGGGCGCAGGCGAGATTATTGCCGTGGAAACCGTTCCGGAGCGACAAGAACTGGCCCGTGAATACGGTGCCGACCATGTCGTCGACTTCGCAGAAGAGGATGCGGTCGAGGCCATCATGGAATTGACTGATGGCAAAGGCGTCGACTCGGCCATCGAGGCTCTTGGGGCTGACCAGACCTTCCAGGACGCCATCAAGGTCACGAAGCCTGGAGGCACCGTCTCGAACATTGGATACCACGGCGATGGGGAGTTCCGCCACGTCCCGCGTGAGGAGTGGGGCGTCGGCATGGCCGAGATATCGATCGTCACCGACCTCTGTCCCGGGGGCCGCCTCCGCCTCAAGCGCCTTCTCCGACTTCTCGATCAGGGCGTTGTCGATCCCACGAAGATGACGACCCACGAGTTCGACTTCGACGACATCGAGGAGGCATTTTGGATCATGGACGGGAAAGAGGACAACGTCATCAAGCCCCTCGTCAACTTCGAGTGAAACTGTAAGGGGCGGCTCGTACGGGTAATCATACTACGTTTTTGACAAACCCGATGGTCATGTGTGGCCACGTATCGGGACGTATTTGAACCGCGCAAAACGCTCGCTTCGCTCACGTTTCTCTACTTTAAATCCTTCGTGCGTTTCGCTCAGGCCAAAACAACGGCCTTCGCTGTAATGCTCGCGGTTACACCGCTCGCAAAATCGAGACACTCACTTCGTTCGTGTCTCGCATGCTCCGACAGGGATTTGAACCCGATGGCAAATCCTCCCTGTTGGTCGGATTTGCGCGGCTCAAATCCCTTTCTATCGCATTTTCTCACTACGTTCGAAAAGTGCTCCGACAGGGATTTGAACCCTGGTCATTGCCTCGAGAGGGCAATATGATTGGCCGGACTACACTATCGGAGCGTGTGCACTCAACCATATTCCCCTGCTGTGTTTAACGGTTATGTTTCGAGTGAGCCGTGTGAGGGGCTACCGGGGCCCGGTGGCTCGGGTGTCTTCGCGAGTTCACTCCGTAGCGAGCCCATAGTAACCCGGCTCGTCGTCCGCACGCGGTTCCGCGACGACCAGATCGTCCGCGTGCACCATGATCCACGGGATCGCCCAGTCGAGGAGAATCGCCTCGGTCTCCTGGTCGATCTCCGCGTCCGGATCGAGTTCTTGGAGGAGTCGGGCGATCTCGTAGACCGTGTACATCTGATCTGCCGCCAGCAGATCAGCAGGTTCGTAGAAAGTCGCGGGGTGAATAGTCTCGAAGTCGGTTTTTGGCACCGGCATACAGAGTGAGCCGGCGCTCTCGCTTGTAAGATTGGCGGTCGTTACTCGACCCGAGAGCTGACCTTCTCGAAGTTCTCGGCGACGTCGTCCCAGTCGATTACCTCGAAGAAGGCATCGACGAAGTCGCCGCGGGCGGGCCCGTAGTCGAAGTAGTAGGAGTGCTCCCACACGTCGAGGGCCAGGATGGGGTGAGCACCCCACAGCGCGCCGTCGTTGTGCTTCTGGACGGCCAGGTTGCGAAGCTGTTTTGCGACTGGGTCATAGACCAGCAGCGCCCAGCCACCGGCTGAATACCCGGCTGCCTCTTCGAATTCCTGCCGCCAGGCCTCATACGAGCCGAAGTCCTCCTCGATTCGCTCTCGCAGTGCGCCTTCGGGTTCGCCGCCACCGTTCGGGGACATGTTGTCCCAGAACATGGTGTGGAGATAGTGGCCCGAGCCGTTGTGGCTCACCGATCTGAGGGCTGCCTGCGTGCCGTGGGTCTCTCCGGTTTCGCGGGCCTCGGCGAGGGCCTCCTCGGCACTGTCCAGGCCGTTGACATAGCCCTGATGGTGGGTATCGTGGTGCCACTCGAGTACCTGTTCGGAGATATGTGGTTCGAGGGCGTCGTAGTCGTAAGGCAACTCCGGCAGTTCGGGGTGCGAACGCTCGCTCATTGGGAATACACCACATGAGTCAATGGTTGGAATCCGGATAAACGTTTGTGAGGGGGCACACAGGGACCCTTTACAAACTGGCATGGAGCCCTTGGTGGGTGCAATTCACCCGCCGCGGGCCCGTTCGAACATCTCGATCGTCTGTTCGCGGCGCTCGGCGTGGTCTACGATCGGATCCGGATAGTCGGGGGCCAACTCGTCCCGACGGTCCGTGTCGACGTCCGGCCAGGAATGAATGGTTTCGGGATCAACGTTCTGAAGCTCCGGTACGTAGGTTTTGATGTACTCGGCATCGGGGTCGTGACGCTCGCCCTGGGTCATCGGGTTGAAGATCCGGAAGTACGGCTGGGCGTCGGTTCCGGTCGAGGCAGCCCACTGCCACCCCCCGACGTCGTTTGCGGTCTCGTGATCCAGGAGTTGTTTGCGGAACCAGGCATACCCTTCTCGCCAATCGATCTGAAGGTCTTTCGTCAGAAACGAGGCGACGATCATCCGTAACCGGTTATGCATGAACGATTCTGCCTGTAACTGACGCATGCCGGCGTCGACGATCGGATAGCCCGTTTCGCCCTGGGTCCAGGCCCGAAACGCCGCCGGGTCCGCCCGCCACTCGATCGGGTGCTCGAAGTCCTTGAAGTTCTCCGTGACCGTCTCGGGATGGGCGTCGAGTACCTGTATGTAGAAATCCCGCCATGCAAGCTGACGGCGATACTCCTCGACAGAATCGATGGCTGTCTCTGTGGGCGCCGTCGCATCTGCCTCGTCGACGGCGTTCCGGAGTTCCCGAATCCCGAGCAGACCAAAGGCGAGGTCCTGGGAGAGTCGCGAGGTGCCGTCTGCGGCCGGGAGATCGCGGGTTTCGGCATACTCGTAAATCGGACCGTCCAGAAATCGCTCCATTCGATCTTCTGCAGCCTGCCGACCAGCGGGGAGTGGGAGGCTGTCGACTGGCGAGGCCTGTATCTCGTCAATATCACGCGCCTGCCGGTCGGAAAATACCTCCGGCGACGGCTGGGGAGCGGGTGCGGGAACGTCCCGATCGATCCACTTCTTGTAGTAATACGAAAACACCGAGTAGTGATCCCCAGCCGAAGTCAGGATCGAACCGGGTTCGTAGAGGGTCATGTCCGAAATTTCGAGTGTCGACACCTCCTCGGGAAGACGGTCTCGAACGGTCCCGTCTCGCTTTGTCGCCAATTTGGAGTAATCCGTGTTCCAGACGACTCGGTCGGCCTCCGTCTCCGCGGCCAATTCGGGGAGCGCAGTCCGAGGATCGCCCTGGCGGATTTCCAGATCAGTCCCGAGCGTGCGATAGGTTTGCTGTAACGACGCCAGTGATGCATGATAGAACCCACGTCGAGCGGGGCCGGCATACGTCTGGACTGCTGGATCGACGACAACGACAGGAATGACCTGGCCGTACTCACTCGCCGCCTCCAGGCCACGATTGTCGACGGTGCGGAGATCGCGACGATGCCAGAACAGCGTGGGTCCCGAGTCGGTCATACCGACCCCTCGCAGGCCTGGATCCTCAACGTTTGGCTCGGGGAAGGAGGAAAGTCAGTGGGGTGCCGTAAAACGGCAGGGTGTCAGGGGTGCCAAAAAGGCGGGGTTGAGGGTGTCGTGTAGCCTAGCGGTCGCGAAGGGTGAACCACCAATCTTTCGCGTCGTAGCCCTTCTCCGCTGCTTCCTCCAGGCGGGCCGCGGCGTCCTCGTCAGTTCCGGGCGGCGGCAGAAGGACCTTGTCACCGAAGAGGTCGTTCTCGGGCCAGTCGGCCGGGGTCGCGACGCCTTCGGCGTCGCTGAACTGCAGCGCTTCGAGCGAGCGGATGATCTCGTCGATGTTGCGGCCGATCTCCTTGGGGTAGTAGAGGATCTGACGGATGACGCCCTCAGGGTCGACGAGGAACACGGCCCGAACCGTGCTGGTCCCGTCGCCGGGGTGAATCATGCCCAGTTCGGTGCCGACCGTCCCGGTCTCGTCCGCGATGATCGGGAAGCCGATGTCGATGTCGAGTTCCTCCTCGATCCAGTCGGTCCACTTGATGTGTGAGTGGATGCGATCGACCGAGAGGCCGATGAGGTTCGCGTTGAGCTCCTCGAACTCCTCGCGGCGCTGTTCGAATGCGGCGAACTCGGTCGTACAGACCGGGGTGAAGTCTCCCGGGTGGCTGAACAGGACGAACCACTCGTCCTCGTAGTCGTCAGGGAGTCGCTTGGCCCCGTGGGTCGTTTCGACCGTCAGGTCGGGGAATCGGTCCCCGATCAGGGAAAGCCGTGGGGTGTCGGATTCGGTGTCTTCTGCCATTGCAATCCATCGTTGCAGGTGGACAATGAAAAACTTTGCTAATCACAATGCAAGTTTTGGGATCTAGCAGATTATTTTGGTTTGCCACGGCCATCAGGCTCACAACCGGACCACAAGAACTGTCTGACAGGCCACCGAGATCGAGCCATGTTCGATATCGAGCCGATCGGCACCGTTCACACGCCGATCGAGACCTCACAGGAGGCGCCGAGCCAGGGATTGAAAGACGACATCGAGGGGACCATCGAGATCGACCCGGCGTACGAACGGGCGCTGCAGGGAATCGAGGTCGGAGACGAAATCGTCGTCGTCTGGTTCGCCGACGAGGCGGACCGATCGTTGCTCGAACTCGACAAGGTTCCGGGTCGAGGGGTGTTCAACTCCCGATCTCCCGCACGCCCCAACCCCATCGTCATTACGCCCTGTACGGTGACCGAGGTGTCAGGAACCGAAATCGGGGTTCGTGGGGTCGACATGATCGACGGGTCTCCCGTGCTGGATCTCAAATCGACGCTCCATCGGGACCTCAACCAGCCCTGATCAGGCCCGTGCGCTGAGTGCGACGAACGAGCCCTCGCCCGTTCCCTCTCGAACGGGATCAGGCTCGTCCAATTGGTCCGGCAGGTCGAAGATCGTCTGTCGGGTCTCGAAGTGATCGAAGCCGGCCGTCTGGAGCGCCGATTCGATCTCTTCGGTGGTATAAAAGGTCGCGTCGCGGTAGAACGGACTCTCGTCTTTGATCGCCTGGTATTGCTTGCCGACCTTGCTTTCCCGGTCGATGAACCCGAGGAGCAACTGTCCACCGTCGGTGAGGACCCGGTTCGCCTCAGCCAGTGCGGCCGGAAGGTCCTCGAAGAAACACACGGTCGTAACCATGAGCACGGACTGGATGCTATTACTGGCAATCGGGAGCTGTTCGCCAACGCCACGCAGACACTTGATCCCCCGAGCGACGGCGTGTTCGAGCATCTCGGGCGCCGGCTCGACGCCGTACGTTACGTCCAGGGGCCCAGCAAATTGACCAGTCCCAACCCCCACCTCTAGGGACCGGGTGCCCGGCTCCCAGAGCGCCTCGAGGGCAGCCACCTCTGATTGATAGGCCGCTTCGAAGGTCTCGAACCAGGCCTCGTACTGCTCAGTGTGTTCGCGAAACGGGGCCGTCCTCATCTTATCGGGCTACCGAACCCAATGACAAAATCTTGTTGCCAATTTGCCAACCCGTCACAATGCTTATTTTCGCGCTGGGCCTTCGCTCGTCCATGACTGATCCATTCGTCGTCATTGGTGGGGACGCTGCCGGAATGAGTGCGGCCAGCAAGGCGAGACGGGAGGCTCCGGACCGGGATATCGTCGTCTTCGAACGCGACGAGTGGGTCTCGTATGGGGCCTGTGGGCTGCCCTACTATGTCAAGGGCGAAATCGACTCGCTCGACGAACTGGTCTCCGTGACGCCAACGGAATTCCGGGAGGAACGGAACATCGATCTTCGGACCAATCACGAGGCGACGGCGATCGATCCCGAGAACCAGGTCGTAATCGTCGATGGGCCGGACGGAGTCATCGAGCAGCCCTATGGCGAGTTACTGATTGCGACCGGGGCCAGTGCGATCGTCCCCCCGATCGACGGGATCGAACTGGCTGGGGTCTATACGCTTCACGACATGGCGCACGGGAAAGCGATCAAAGACCGCCTCGAATCCGACGACAGCGTCGACCGAGTCGGAATCGTTGGTGGTGGGTACGTCGGCATCGAGATGGCAGAAGCCTTCCACGCCCACGGGCTCGATGTCCACCTCTTCGAGATGCTGGAACACGTGCTGGCCCCGTTTGGTGAAACGGTGGGGACGCGTGTCGAAGAACACCTTCGGGAGCAAACCGTCTCGCTTTACCTCGATACGACCGTCGAGGGATTCGAAGGGGCGGAATCTGTCACGGCGGTCGAGACACCGGATGGTTCGGTCCCGGTAGACATGGTACTGGTTGGCGCTGGCGTGACTCCCAATACCGCGCTGGCCGACTCGGCCGGGATCGAAATCGGCGAGAGCGGGGCAATTGCAACCGACGAGCACGGGCGCACCTCGGTGCCGAACGTCTACGCAGCCGGTGATTGTGCGGAGATGACCCATACGGTGACGGGCGAACCGACACACGTTCCACTCGCCCTGACGGCAAATCGGGCTGGCCGAGCCGTGGGCCAGACGGTAGCAGACGATCCGGCTCCGGTCGGAGAGATCGCCGGAACGGCGTCGGTCAAAGCCTTCGACCTGCAGGCAGCCCGGACCGGGCTGTTGGACGAGACGCGAGCGGCGGAGGCCGGGTTCGATTTGGTCTCCCGGACGATCACCACACGGTCCAGGGCGGGGTACTACCCCGGCGGGTTTCCGATCGACGTGACGCTTACAGCGGATCGCTTGACGGGGCGTGTTCTCGGCGCGAGTATGGTGGGGGAGGAAGGAGTTCCAAAGCGTATCGACACCGTCGCGACTGCCCTGCATGCGGGCATGACCGTCGAGGAACTGGAATCTCTCGATCTCTCCTATGCGCCGCCGTTCGGACCGACCTGGGATCCCGTCCTCACGGCTGCGAAGGTCCTCTCGGGATCGATCGAAAACTGAGTCGCTGTGTGTAATATTGGATGTACCGAGCAAGACTTTTGACCCTCGACCGAGAAGGTCCGATTGAATGGTCGAGGCGTTGAACCGTCATCTCGAGCGGGACCTCGAGTGTGAGACCCTCCTCGAGTGTCTCTACGATCTCAACGAACTGGATCGGCACTGTTTCCGTGTCCTATCGAAGGCCGAGGACCCGCTCACCGTCGACGAACTGGCCGATTCGGTCGACCGTGAGCGGTCGACCGTCTACCGGTCCGTCCAGCGCCTGCTACAGTTCGGACTCGTCAGAAAAGAGCAGGTCAACTACGACCGCGGTGGATACTACCACGTCTACCGGATCACGGATCCTGACGAGATCGCCGACGAGATGCAGGCCAAACTCAACGACTGGTACGCCCAGATCGGCTATCTCATCGGACGGTTCCGCGAGAAGTACGGGGAGGGATCGGACGACACCGCTTCACCGCCGCCCGTGACGTAATCGACTTCGATTTCAGGCCGCGCCTTCCCGTTCGAGCAGCCGGCGAATGTCGCTCTTCTCCCGGACGCCGACGATCCGCTCGGCAACCTCACCGTCGACGAAGAGGATCATCGTCGGCACGCCCTGGACGCGATGCTGCTGGGCGAGTTGTTGCAGTTCGTCGACATCCACTTTCGCCATCGTGGCATCCGTTTCGGCTGCGAGTTCCTCGACGATCGGGGCGAGCATCTTGCACGGTCCACACCAATCCGCGTGGAAGTCCGTGAGCACGACATCGTGGGACTCGAGTACCTCGTTGAAGTGATCCGGCGAACGGATATGAATCGGCTCGTCGGGAGAGCCCGCAGTGGTCCCCGTCTCGTCGGTGGTCTCACCCATCTCCGACTTGATCTCCGTCCGTTTTTGTTCGCGTATCGATTCGAGTTTGTCCGATGTCTCGCTCATGGTACTCCCAGGTATCCGACGGGGCTACTTTAGGGTTATGTAATAGGCGCACAATACCACTGTTGGACCGTGCATCGACCCGCTAGTCCCTCTCAGGTTGTGTCCAAGGCATCGAGGACGCGGTCGACGTCTCGCGTGCTGTTGACGGCATGGAACGAAAGGCGAATTGACTCGGGTAACGGGACGGCCCGGAGGGTAATCGAGTCCTCGGCCAGCCGTTCGACGGTCCGTTCCGGATCCGGGTCACGAACGGTCACCAGCCCGGAACGGCCATCCTCGGGACTTCGAAGGCGGGCCGGCTCGATTCCCGCCACGAACCGGTCGCGGTGCTCGCGGATCCGGTCGTGAATGGTCTCCGCGCCGATCCTCTCGATTGTCTCGATCGCCCGCCGGAGACCGGCAAAGGGGGCGGGACTCATCGTTCCGAGTTCGAATCGTGTGGCGTCGGGGTGGAACTCGTATGTCCCACCCGAAGACGAGGCGACGCTTCGATACCCGATCTGGGTCGGCTCCAGATCGTCGACGACTGCCGTCGAGACGTAGAGGAACCCGGCACCCCAGGGCCCCAGAAGCCACTTGTGGCCCGCCCCAGCGACGATGTCGGCGCCCCAGGCCGACACGTCGATCGGGTGCTGGCCAGGCACCTGGACGGCATCAACCAGTGCGAGGGCATTTTGTTCGTGTGCCAGGTCGGTCAACTCCGAAACGGGATGAACACGACCGTACAGCCAGTCGATCGCGCTGAAACAGAACAGTTGGGCATCCTCGAGGGCGTCTGCGGCTGCCGACTGGTCGATCCGACCGTCTTCGGTCTCGATCACTCGAATCTCGATATCGGCCCGTTCCGCGAGCCGCGTCCAGGGAAGCCGACCGGCGGCGTGTTCCAGATCCGTCGTGACGACGACAGCACCGGGTTCGAAATCGATGGCCGAGGCGATTCGGTTGATTCCCGCCGTCGTACTCTGAGTCAGTGCGATCTCCGTTGCATCGGCACCGACGAAGTTCGCGATTCGGTCTCGCGTCACGTCGAAAATTTCGTCGGCGACGGTGTACATACCGTCACCGGCGGCCTCGTACTCGTGATACTCCAGGGCGGATTCGGTGGCCTCGACGACAGTTCGTGGGCTGGGGCCGCTCGCCCCCCAGTTGAGATAGGTGTGATCCGCGAGGGCAGGAATCGATTCGCGGAGCGTCTCGATCGTCGCTGGCGGTTCGGCCGCTGGTCGCCAGGGGTGGTCGGCCATACTGACACAGCGAATGGCAAGCCCTTGAATCCACCTAGAGCAGGCGGTCGATAGCAGGCGCGAGGTGTCGGTATCGGGGCGACTCCGGTCGCTCCCCGTTCACGAACACTGTCGGGGTCTTGGAGACGTCTCGCTCGTCGCCGAGGTCCCTGTCAGCTTCCAGACGCGAGCGGTACTGCTCTTCCCGAGCCGCCTTTTCGACCGTCTCCGGGTCGGCCCCCACAGCCGCGGCCAGGGTCCCGAACAACTCGACTGAGAAGTCCTCTTCGGTTTCGTAGAGCCGGTCGGCGTAGTCGAAAAACGTCTCCGAACCGTGTTCGGCCTGGACTGCTCGGGCCGCACTCGCTGCCTTCCAGGACCACTCCTCGTCCAGAAACGGGTAATCGTACCGTTCGAATCGAACCTGCCCGGATTCGACGTACTCGCTCTCGATCCGGGGGCGGATCTCCAGGGCGAATTGCTTGCAGTATCCACAGGTGAAATCTTCAAAGGACTGGACGACAACGGGTGCGTCAGTCGACCCGAGTGACGGTGTCGGGAGTGAATCGTCCGATTCTGGAACTGGTGGGCTCACACACCCGGCGATCGCGCCGAGTCCCACTGCCGAGCCACTGCGAAGCAACGCACGACGCGTCAGGCGCATACTCGCTGGGGGCAGTCACCTCCATATAAAGGACCCGGTCTCGGACAGGCAGGTCATTCGAGTGTCGCCGAGACGTAGCCGACGACCGAGTCCGGTTCACCTGCCGTGTCTCCACTCGTGGCGTACTGGCGAATTGTTCCTGTCTCCGCGCTCAAATCCGCACTTGCCTGGAGGACCGAAGCCGTCGGGCCCCAGCCACACATGGTGTGTCCGGATCGGGCAGCCTGCACGATGGGATCCGCATTCAGGCTGCTGATCGCGTCGAGAATAGGCCCGTCCTGCTCCCGGGCGACTGGAGCGGGTTCGTAGTGTGTAAGGTCCGTCGACGCGAGAAGGACCGCGTTCCGGTCGGCAGTGAGTGCGTTCGAGAGTGCCGCTCTCAGTTGCTCGATCGTCGCCTCGTTCTGCCTGGACATGACGATCGGGAGAATCGGAACCGGGTCGTCGTAGAGATACTGGAGGAACGGCACCTGCACTTCCAGAGAGTGTTCGCCTGCGTGAGTCGCTTCGTCAATTGTGAGGCCGGGGAAATCGGCCAGTTTGTCCCGGAGCGAATCGCTGACGGGGGCCGTCCCGAGCGGCGTCTCCCAGGCTGAAGCCCCGCTGATAGCGAGCGGTGCGCCGGCGGCACTGTGGTTCGGCCCGATCAGCACGACCACGTCCGGGCGTCCAGACGCCGCCAGCCTGGAGAACCCGTGGGCTGCGATGGGACCCGAATATGGGTACCCTGCGTGGGGCGAAACCAGCCCCACGAGCGAGGCTTCGCGGTCAGTGACATCCGGAGGGGCGCCCGGTCCCACCGAATGTTCGAAAGCCGATTGGATCTGCTCACGCAAGCCAGGCGCAGTGCCGGCGTAGAACTGCCCGGCGACGGAGGGGGATCTGACCCTTGACATGCAATCTAGTCCCCCGCGGAGATTCTGACGGCTTCGATCTCACCTCTGGGTTCACGTTCCTGGAATACCTGGGCACTGAACCGTTCGACCTCGGTTGGCGTGTCCCGCCAGCAATCGGTGGGCAATCCCGCCTTGCGACAGGTCTGTGCCAGGAAGGTCCTTGCGTCCCAGCCCTGGTCGACGGCGACCTGCGGCAGGAGCAGCCCACGGTCTCCGTCCCGCCCCACGATCAGGCCGTCCCGGCCGACTTCGATAGCCGAGGGGTCGGGAGATTCAATGGGCTCGGGCGGCGTCAGCACGCTCACTTCGACCGTGAGGGGGGCCAGTTCCGACTCCACGACGGGAGGGAACCGCGGATCGTCGGTCGCGGCGCCGATTGCCGCCGCGTGAATGGCCTCGATTGCCGGTTGACTGGCTGACGGTCTGCCAATACACCCCCGGAGATCCCCTGCTTTCTCAAGTGTGACGAACGCACCGCGATTTACCTCGAATACCGGGTCCACTGCGTCCGCTCGCTCGGGCGTGCGATCCTCGCGAACAGCGTCTTCGACGACCTGTCGGGCGTATTCGACGGCCCAGGCCCCCTGCGAGTGGTTCAAGTACTGGGCGGACCGCTGGTTCATATCGAATGAAACGGGCCGGTCACCGAAAAACGCTACTCCCCAGATCTAGGGAGGTTACTCCGCAGAGATGACGTCGTCGATACGGACGATCATCGTCGCGGCCTCGGTGGCCGAACTCAGCACTTCACGCTTGACTGCGACGGGATCGAGGACGCCGTATTCGACGGGATCCTCGACGGTCCCGCGTTCGGATTCGGCCAGAATGCCGCCGCGGCCGCTCTCGTTTGCGGCCCGGACCTCGACGAGGGCGTCGATCGGGTCCATGCCAGTGTTCTCGGCGATCGTTCGCGGGATCGAGTCGAGCGCGTCGGCGAAGGCTTCGACGGCGAGCTGTTCGCGGCCCTCGATGCCTGCTGCGGCCGACCGAACGGCGTTAGCGATTCGAACCTCGGTGCAGCCCGCACCGGGAACGACGCCGCCGGATTCGGCTGCAGCCAGGACGGCGTCGACGCCGTCGTTGACGGCGCGTTCGAGTTCGTCGAGCACGTGGGCCGTTCCCGCGCGAACGAACAGGGTCACGGCTTCGGCTTCGGCACCGCCGGAGACAAAGAGGAGTTCGTCGTCGCCGAACCGCTCGACGGAGAGGCTCTCGGCGGAACCGAGATCAGCCGCGTCGATGTCCTCGACAGTTGCGAGGCGACTTGCACCCGTCGTCCGGCTGATCGCGTCGGCGTCGTCGGAGCTGAGCGAGTCGAAGGCGAGAATGCCGGCGTTCGCGAGGAAGCCCGCAGTCATGTCTGCGACGTCGCCCGTGACGAAGGCCGCGTCGACGCCAGCCTCGGCCAGGGCGTCGGCGTACTGACGGAGTTCTTGCTGTTCGGCCTCGATGGCCGTGTCGAGCTGAGAGGCGCTCTGTACGTTGTACTCAACGTCGGCTTCGGCTTCGCGAGTGTCAAGGTCGGTGTCGACGACGGCCACGGTGGCGTCCTCGACGAGCCGGGGCATGTCCTCGCGAAGCGGCTCCTCGTCGATGACGACACCATCAACGACCTCGGTCGCGCTGGAGGACTCCCCGGCCTGGGTTACGATCTGGATGTTCTCGTCGTGGACGGTTCCCCCGGACTCCACCTGGCGGACGGCATGAACGATACTCTCGGCCAGGGTTTCGGCCGTGATGCCGCCGGTCCCCTTGCCAGTCATCGAGGAGCGGGCGACCTTCGTCAGCAGATCGTCGTCGAGATCGACGTCGAGTACCTCCTCGTCCAGGGCGTCGAGAGCGATGTCGCGTGCCTGGGAGAAGCCTTCGACGATGGTCGTCGGGTGAATCTCGTCTTCGATGAAGTCCTCGGCCTCGGAGAGCAGTTGGCCGGCGAGGATTGCGGCGCTGGTCGTGCCATCGCCGACAGCCTCCTCCTGGGACTCGGCGACCTCGACGAGCATCTGGGCGGCCGGATGCTCGATGTCCATCTCATCGAGGATCGTCGCCCCGTCGTTCGTGATGACGACGTCCCCCGAGTCGCTGACGAGCATCTTGTCCATCCCCTTCGGTCCGAGGGTGGTCCGGACCGATTCGGCGATGGCCTTGCCCGCCGTGATATTCGTCGTACGGGCGTCTTTGCCCTGTGTTCGCTCTGCGTCTTCGTTGAGGATGAAGACTGGCTGTCCTCCACCCATTCGCTGAGATCCGGACATGGTTCACCGGAAGGTAGAATTGTGGTACAATATATACGTTTTGGTACCGACCGGCCTTCACTGGTCTCGTTGGCCGGCAATCAAGCTGGTGAGGAGGAGGGCAATCAACCCAACTGCGTGGGTGAATCCTGGTGTCTCTGTCGGAGTTGTCTGGTGTGTTTCGGTGTATTCGGCGACGTTGATCGTAACGGAGCGGTCACCTGTAGTTATCGTGTGCTCGCCTGTATCCTCCAGGGTTATCTGCTGGGTCCGTTCTGCCGTCTCGTTCACATCCAGGTCGAGGTCTATCGGCTCTAATGCGGTGCCATCAAGCCGTGGCGTCACTGTTCCCGTCGCAGGTCGGTCACCTTGATTCGCGATGGCGACGGTGAGCGTCACTGACTCACCCGGTCGAATCGTCGCGGGTGTGGCCCCCAAATCTGTCACCACAGGGGTTTCCGGTTCCGCGACTTTGACAGTCCAGCTCTTCGTTCCAACCACGAGCTGGCTCGTGCCAATTTGCTCGACCGTGTACGAGAGTCGATGATCCGCGCTCTCACCACTATCGAGTGTGCCAGTTGCGTTGGCGACTGGAACGCCGTCCACAGTTAGCGGCACCTCGTAGGCCCCCGTCGTTCCCCCGTCGTTCGTGATCGTGACCGGAATCGAGATCCGTTCACCGGGGACGAGCGTGGGCATCGATCCAGTGACCGACGTGTTCCGGTAGGGCCCGCTAATCTCGATCGGAGCGTTCACGTCGGTCAGGAACACGGATGGGGAAGCCCCAAACGCAGTCTCGTGGTCCTGTGCGGACCACATCGATGGTGTCCGCGTGGTCGTTATGAACCGGTCGAGTTCCCCCGCCATCGTCTCCCCGCCGAGTTCAGCGAGTTCGGCGTCGAGAAACGCCTGATCGATCAGCCCATCGCGGGCGTTCATCGCCGTGAAGAGGTGGCGAGCAGAACGAGTTCGATCCGTGGTGGCCCGAATCCGGTAATCGATCGTTCCGTAAACGAGTGCTCCTTTGACGTAATTGGCCAGCGACCCCCAGGTATCCGGCTGGGAGAGAACCGTCTCGTCGTATCGGGCGTTTGTCCCTCGTTCGAGGTGTTCGGCAAAGGTCTCGAAGTCGATCCGCCCTTGATCCAGCGTCAGGGCGGCGGCGTAGTACTCGGGCATCGCCTCCCGGATCCACCGCGTGTCAGTCGTCGTTTCGAAATCCTGGCGAAGGTGGACGAACTCGTGGACCCAGACGTTGTTCGGGTCCGAAACCGACTGATCGGCCCGGACCCAGGCGTCCGTCTGCTGGGCCAACCCGTAGGGACCCCACTCGACGCTCGTCGGGGCGGCGATGAGGAGGCTCCGTTCGACCGGACTGGGTGGCAACGCTTGCTCGCCGGCTTCGATCGTATCGAGAATGGATTCGGGTTCGGACTCCAGGGTCGCGGCGTCCGGAACCACCAGCGAGACGGTCTGATCGCCGATATCCCGGGTCGTCGTCGAGTGCGGGCCGAGATAGACCATTCGATCACCGGCCACCCCAGAACCGGCGACCTCAGTTCGGGTCTCGAAAGTGGGCCTGGTGGTCCCCCGATAACGCCACCAGACGCTCGTGCTGGGAACCGAAACTAACGCCCAGTCGCCCGTGTCCACGAACATCAAGCCGCTCTCCGTATCGGGTTCCGCGCGGCCGGGTTTGTAGTGATACTGCCCGGTTCGGTTCGCATCGAGTGCCAGCGAGATAGAGGGGCTTGCCGTCTCGCCGTCCCAGGTGTAATTGCCCGTGCCGTCCGCGCTGAACCCATTCGTGTCGGTCACGGTGGCTCGCTCCGGCACGGACGTTTCGAGTTCGAAGACCTGGTCCGGAACCGCAAATTGCATGCGGACGTCGACGACACCCGGTTCCCCAGGAGTGAGCGAGAAGGTGAACGTCCGAACGATTTCGTCCTCCGAGGCGGTAAGTGCTGACTGAGCCGCCTGGTCCGTTCCTGTCGCGGGAGTGCTTGCGCCAACTGGGGCGACGACCAGGGACCCAACGAGCAGGAGTACAAGTACCAAGACACCCACGGAACGACGCATATCTTCCAGGTTGGGACCGGTTGCCTTAGTCACCACGCTCCGGGAACCGACAGTTGTCCGTCAACGTTTACCCGCTGGGCGGGGTAGCTTCCCCCAAATGGTCGAGAACATCATCTGGCCGGCCTACTTCGACGCGGATCTCTCCCGCAGCGAGGGGCGACGCGTTCCGAGCGCAATGGCGGTGGCAGACCCAACCCCCGAGGAGATCGCCGAGGCGGTCAAACAGGTCGGGTACGACGCGACGATCGAACCGGACCTCGCCTATCCCCGCCAGTCCCGGGACCGGACGGGCCGAGTGGCCGTGGCAAACGCCGACGACGCCGGGAAGAGTGACCTCCTGCAGGCCGTCGCCGCCTACGTGCAGGCACTCAGGGACTGATGCAGCGACTCGGAACCGTCACCCGGGTCACCGGCAGTCTGCTGGTCCTCGAATCGGCGACCGACGATCCCCCGCAGATCGGGACCATGGCCCTCGACGAAACGCTCGAAACGGTCGGGCGCGTGGTCGACGTGTTTGGCCCGGTAGCGGCCCCCTATCTGGCGGTTACCCCGGACGATTCGGTCAGGCCCGCGAGCTTGCTCCAGCAACCGCTTTACTGGCGACCGGACTGACAAAACACAAGGGCCAAGGGTCAGACCGGGGTAACTCAGTCCATGCATTCTCGTGGCCGGATCGCGATCGTGATCCTCGGTGCCGTCGGATTCTTCCTCGCCGTGCAGCTCGGGGCGCTGTTTCTCCAGGGGCCGTTTTCGGCAGCTGGGTTCCAGGCCGTCGAAGACCCGAGTGACCCGGCGAATGCGGCCTTCTACGTCGGCGTCCTCCTCGTGGCGACGGTCGGCATGCTGGCGCTCCTGAAGTACGATTTGACGGCACTCCTGCGGGCGTTTGTCGTCCTGACGAGCGGGCTGATCTCGGCGTACGTCTTCTCGGTCGTTCTCCCGCCCATCATTGACTTCCCTGGGTTGTTCCATCTGGGGGCGGTCATCGGGGCGGCAGCGGTAATCGTCGGCCTCGCAGTCTACCCGGAATGGTGGGTCATCGACGCCTCGGGACTGGTCATGGGAATGGGCGCTGCAGCGCTGTTCGGTATCAGCCTGGACATTCTGCCCGTCCTTCTCTTGCTTACAGTGCTGGCTGTCTACGACGCCATCAGCGTATACGGCACCGAACACATGCTGACCCTGGCGACGGGTGTGATGGAACTCCGGGTGCCTGTGCTGATCGTCCTCCCGACCACACGCTCGTTCTCGTTTCGGGAGATGGTCGCCGAGATGAAAGCCGAGACGGACCCCGAAACGGAAGAGTCAGCGGATCCGTTCGAGCGGGACGCCTTCTTCATCGGCCTCGGGGACGTGGTCATTCCGACGATCCTGGTCGTCAGCGGGACGGTATTTCTCGAAACCCCGCTTTTGTTCGGGCTCGAAGTGGCCGCGCTCGGGGCAATGGTCGGCACGCTGCTCGGGCTGCTCGGGCTCCTAGCGATGGTCGTGAAGGGGCGACCCCACGCTGGTCTGCCCCTGCTCAACGGCGGCGCGATCACGGGGTACCTGGTTGGCGCACTCGCTGGCGGCGTTCCGATCGTGGAGGCACTGGGTCTGGCCCCGTATCTCTAGGGCGAATCCACCCGGCCGACCATCGTGTAGACGAAGCCGGTTTCCAGTGTCTGGACCGTGAAGCCCGCGGCTTCGAGAGCCGCCGAAATCGACGAGGCGGACACGAACGTCGACTCGAACCCAACCAGTCGCTCGCCCAGTGCCAATCCGCGGCCCCGGATGGTCGTTGGATCGAAATCTCTGAGAACGAAGACGCCTCCGGGCCGCAGGATTCGGTGTACCTCGCCCAGGACCGCCTCGATCGACGGCAGGTGGTGGAGGGCGTCGACTGAAACCACGGCGTCGACGCTCTCGGCCGGGAGGGGGATGGACCGGGCATCACCACGGACTGTCTCGAACCCGTTCTCCCGGGCCTGTTCGAGCATGGGCCGACTGGCGTCGAAGATGATCGTCTCCGGGCTGACGGCCCGGCCGGCCCGGCCCGTCCCGCCGCCCAGATCGAGCACACGCTGGACCGGCCGCTCGGCGAGTTCCAACCCCGCGGCGAGTGGCGCGGCATCGGTCCCCGGCAGGAACAGGTCGTAGACGGGGGCGAACCGGTCGAATATCGGGACGTCGTGCACGGTCGACCCAGGGGCGGGTTCCTTAAGCCTGCCACGCTAACGGCGAGGTATGGAGTACGCGGTCCTGGGGGTCCCGCCGGATGGCCCCTCGCTCACACTGGACTGGCAGACCTTCGCCTATGCCGGAAAATTCGAGATGACCAACACGGGAAAGGCCGTGCTTCGCGAGGCAGAATCGGTCCTGGCGGCAGCGGCGTTCAACGGCGACCGGGAGGACGACGACCAGGCGTGGATTCGCTATCTCACGGTTCGGTCGGACCGACGTGGCGAGGGACTCGGCCCTCGACTGGTCTGTAATCTTCGTGAAACGCTGCTCGAACTGGGCTATGAGCGCATTGCGATCGCCGTCAACAATCCGATCGCGTATCGCGCGCTCTATCGCGCCGGTTTCGGTTTCACAGGCCAAGAAACCGGAATCGCGGAACTGGTGCTTACCTGGCCCGCCGACCGGAGTGGAGAGCGCTACCGGGCCGGCTTAGATCGCTTCACAGACCGTGACCTACCCGAAGGGCAGGCACAACTCCTCGACCGGTGGATACAAGATGAGAGCCCACCCGAACCGATGAACGGTATCCCTTAGGCCCCCTCGGCCGAAGGAACTCACGATGGGGCTCGCAGATCTCAGACAGCTGGCGGTGCTCTCGGAGGTGGCCTACGAGGATCTGGATGGTGACGTAGTGGCCGTCGACGCGCACAACTGGCTCTACCGCTATCTCACGACCACGGTGAAGTTCACCCGCGATTCGGTCTACACGACGGGTGAGGGCGAAGAAGTCGCCAACCTCATCGGGGTCGTCCAGGGGCTGCCGAAGTTCTTCGAACACGATCTGACGCCGGTCTTCGTCTTCGACGGCGGCGTCACAGAGCTCAAGACCGAGGAGGTGACACGCCGACGCGAGAAACGCGAGGAAGCCGAAAAGCGAATGGAAGCAGCCAGGGAAGCCGGCGAACGAATCGAAGCCGCCAGATTGGAGTCACGAACCCAGCGGCTGACCGACGTGATCCACCGGACGACACGCGAACTCCTTGTCCATCTCGACATTCCGATCGTCGAGGCCCCGGCCGAAGGTGAGGCCCAGGCCGCCGCGATGGCCCGAAACGATCCCGACGTGGATTATGCCGGCAGCGAGGACTACGACACGCTCCTGCTGGGGGCCCCCTATACGCTTCGCAAACTCACTACCAGTGACGACCCGGAACTCATGGACTTCGAGGCGACCCTTTCGGAACACGACATCACGTGGTCCCAGCTGGTCGATATCGGCATCCTCTGCGGGACGGACTTCAACGAGGGGCTTCGAGGCTACGGTCCCAAAACGGCCCTCAGCGCGGTCAAGGAACACGGCGACCTCTGGGGCGTGCTTGAGGCCGAGGACGAGTACATCGAGTACGCCGATCAGATCCGGAACCTGTTCCTCGAACCGGACGTGACGACCGAGTACGATCTCGACCTCTCGATCGATCCGGATATCGACGCCGCCAGGGCCTACGTCACCGAAACCTGGGAGATCCCACCCGAGGAAGTCGCCCGTGGCTTCGAGCGGATCGAGGATTCGGTCGCCCAGACCGGGCTCGATCAGTTCACGTAAGAAAGGGGATGTTTTACGGGGCCGGACACGAATCGCCTCCATGACCGTGGGAGACGACGAGCGAATCGAAGTCGACAGCCTCGGCGAGATCAGCGTCCCGGCCGACGCCTACTGGGGAGCCCAGACCCAGCGCGCGATCGAGAACTTCCCGATCAGCGACGAACGAATGGACCGGCGGTTCATCAGGGCACTTGGCATCGTCAAGCGAGCCGCAGCGGCGGCGAACGCCCAGCTTGGGATGATTCCCGAGGAGATCGCCGAAGCGATCCAGGCGGCGGCCACGGAGGTCATCGAGGGTGACCTCGACGAGCACTTCCCGGTCGACGTGTTCCAGACCGGCTCTGGGACCTCGACGAACATGAACGCAAACGAGGTGATCGCGAACCGGGCCGCCGAGATCATGGGCGAACCGATTGGCAGCAAGGCGGTCCACCCGAACGATCACGTGAACTTCGGGCAGTCCTCGAACGACGTGATTCCCACGGCCATGCACGTTGCGGCTCTCGAAACCATCGAGGACGACGTGGAACCCGCCCTCCGCACGCTCCGGGATGCACTCGCCGAGAAGGAAGCGGCCTTCGACGGGGTCGTCAAGACCGGTCGGACCCATCTGCAGGACGCGACCCCAGTTCGGCTGGGCCAGGAGTTCGGCGGCTATCGCAGCCAGATCGAGAAAGGTATGGAGCGGATCGAAGCGACCAAAGCCGAACTCCGGGAACTGGCCCTGGGCGGGACCGCCGTCGGCACCGGGCTCAACACCCATCCGGAGTTCGCGGAGCTGGCAGCCGCAGAGATCAGCGACGTGGCTGGAACGGAGTTCAGCGAAGCGGACAACCACTTCGAGGCCCAGGCCGCTCACGACGCGATGGCATCCGTCCACGGGGCGCTCCGGACCGTCTCCGGTTCGCTCGACAAGATCGCCCACGACCTCCGACTTCTTTCCTCCGGGCCTCGAAACGGCCTCGGTGAGATCGAACAACCCGAGAACCAGCCCGGGTCCTCGATCATGCCCGGGAAGATCAACCCGGTCGTCGCCGAGTCGGTCAATCAAATTCACGCCCGAATCGTGGGCAACGACGCCACCGTCTCGAAAGGCGGAGCGGGCGGTCAGCTCGATTTGAACCTCTACAAACCGGTGATCGCCACCGACTTCCTTCAGTCCGCTCGCCTGCTTGCGAACGGCGCGGAGACCTTCGCGATACGATTTGTGGCCAACCTCGAAGCGAACGAGGAGGCTTGCGCCGAACAGGTCGAACGAAGCCTGGCGCTGACCACGGCGCTGAATCCAGCCATCGGCTACGATGCCGCCGCGGAGGTCGCCAAAGCAGCGCTCGAAGAGGGAAAGACCGTTCGGGAGGTTGCCGTCGAGCGGGGCTACCTCACCGAGGCAGAAGCCGAGGAGGTCATCGACCCCGAGGCAATGACCGAACCCGGGATCCTGACCGACTAGGGTCACCCAGTCTTTCAAGAGGGTGGGAATCCCAGTTCGCCCATGGAACGTCTCACACCCCGCGTACAGATCTTGTGGGGAGTCGTCGCGGTTCTCCTCGCTGCGGTACTGGCAGGTGTTCTCGCCGGCGTGACCTTCTGGTTCGAGTGGCGATTCCCGACGGCGGCGATCGGTGCCTTCCTCCTCTTGGCGGTCCTCCTACTCGGCCATGCCCATCTCAGATTTCGGCTCTGGCGTTACGAACTGCAGGACGATGCACTCTTCCTGCATCGGGGCGTGTTCACCCGCGTTCGGACGGTCGTCCCGTACGTGCGGGTCCAGCACGTCGACACCCAGCGAAACCCCTTCGAGCGGGCACTCGGCCTGAGCCGAGTCGTCGTCTACACGGCGGGCTCCAGGGGGGCGGACGTGAGGATTCCGGGACTCAAACCGGATCGAGCGGAGTCACTCCAGGAACGGCTTCGGGCACTCGCCGGCGAACACGAAGCAGACGATGGCGTCTAAGCTCCACCCTCTGACCGTTCCGGTTCGTGGTGCCAGCCGAGCGCTCGGGCTGGCGATTGCCGGATCGGTCCTCGGCTCGATGATTCAGGAACCGTTGCGTGCAGCAGGGCTGCTCCCGTTCTGGATGCCTTCCCTCGGGATGGTGTTGGCCGTGCTGTTCGTCATTGGAGCACTCGCATACGAGATACTGCGGTACCGGTTTTTCACCTACGAACTGACCGACGATTCCCTGTACATTCACTCGGGCGTGCTCTTCAGGCGTGAACGGGACATCCCCCTGGGTCGCATTCAGAACGTGGACATCACCCGGTCGATATTCCAGCGGGCCCTCGGGATCGGGGCCGTCGGGATCGAGACCGCCGGTGGCAGTTCGACGGAAGCGGCCCTCAATTTCGTTTCCCGGGCCGAGGCAACTCGACTCCAGGAAGGGATCAGAACCCGAAAGCGCAGTCTCGACGAGTCCGAATCCGTTAGCGCGGACACCGAAGACACGACTGCGGAGTCCCACGAACGTCTCTTCGAGCTTTCGGACGAGGATCTGGTGCTTTACAGTCTCCTCTCCTTCGACCCGCGGCTGTTCTCGATCGTCTTCGTCCTCGTGCCAACTGTGGCCCCATTTGCAACCGAGTATCTCGCCGGCCGGGCGGCTGCAGTCGTCTTCGTCCTCGGTCTGTTCGGACTTGTGCTTGCAGGGCTGGCCGTCTGGATCCTCGGCGGATTCAGTCGATTCGTCGGCTACTACGGGTTCACGCTCACGCGCGTGGGCGACGAACTCCGGTACGAACGAGGCCTCCTCCAGCGGTACGACGGCTCGATCCCCGCGGGCAAGATCCAGACGATCGTGATCGAGGAGAACGTGCTCATGCGGCACTTCGGCTACGCCTCGCTCACGATCGAGACGGCTGGCTACGGCCCGGGCTCGGAGTCCGGGGCCGAATCGGCCGTGCCCCTCGCGAAACGGGACCGACTCCTCGAACTCGCTCGCGATGTCGAGGAGTTCGGCGCGGTGGAATTCGACCGGCCGGCCCCGGAGGCCCGTCGGCGCTACACCGTCCGGTACGCTATCGTCGTCACGGCGCTGTTGGGGGCTGGCTTCCTGGGGAGCTGGCTCGTGGGACCGGTCCCCTGGTATGGCCTCGTGGCGCTTTACGCGGCGGTCCCGATCGCGGCCCGAAAGAAATGGGCCCATCGAGGCTGGGACATCGTCGACGGATACGTAATCACGCGGACCGGATTTTGGCGGCGACGGACACACGTGGTGCCTGACGACCGCGTCCAGACCGTGATCGACCGCCGGACGCTCTTCCAGCGACGCTGGGGGCTTGGGACGGTCGTGATCGATACCGCCAGTTCCGGTGGCTTCGGCTCCCAGGAGGCCAGCGTCATCGACGTTCGCACGACAACGGCCGATGCGGTGCGGACGGCCGTCACCGAGAAACTGCTGTATGCGGTTGGGATCCTTGCGGAGCCACCCGAACCGAGAGACTGAACGGTTTTAACCCTCCCACACGGACCAGTCCACAATGACCGAGTTCGATTACGAGGAGCTGGGCCTCGTCGCGGGACTGGAGATCCATCAGCAACTCGATACCGAGACGAAGCTGTTCTGTAACTGTCCGACGACCCAACGGGAGGCTGCGGAGTCGGTCCGGTCGTTCACGCGTTATCTACACCCCACGCCGAGTGAACTCGGCGAAGTCGACGAGGCCGCCCTGGAGGAGAGCCAGGTCGAACGGGAGTTCGAGTACCTGGGATACGACTCGACCTGTCTGGTCGAGGAGGACGACGAACCCCCACATCCCATGGACGACGAGGCGCTGGAGCTCAGCCTGGAGATCGCCCAACTGCTCTCGATGACGCCCGTCGATCAGGCCCACGTCATGCGCAAGGTCGTCATCGACGGGTCGAACACCTCCGGCTTCCAGCGAACCTCGCTGATCGCGACCGACGGCGAGATCCAGACCGACGCTGGCCCGGTGGGTATCGAGGACCTGATGCTCGAAGAGGAGTCGGCCCGGCGGGTCGAGGAGACCGATTCGGGGGTCGTATTCTCCCTCGATCGGCTCGGGGTACCACTCGTCGAGATCGGAACGGACCCCGACATCACCAGCCCCGAACAGGCCCGCGAGGCGGCGGGTCGACTCGGGATGATTCTCCGCTCCACCGGCGGCGTCAAACGCGGCCTGGGAACGATTCGACAGGACGTGAACGTCTCCATCGAGGAGGGTGCCCGGGTCGAGGTCAAGGGCGTCCAGGACCTGGAGGGCATCGAGAACATCGTCCGCGGGGAAGTCCGACGGCAGGCCGAGCTCCTTGAGATCGCCGAGGAACTGCAGGATCGAAACGCCTCGATCGGCGACGTTCAGGACGTCAGTGACGTCTTTGCGGACACCGACTCCGGTGTCATTCGTGGCGCACTCGACGCAGGCGGGGCCGTCAAAGCGGTCCCTCTCTTCGGATTCGACGGTCTCGTGGGGCGTGAGATTCAGCCCGACCGACGGCTGGGAACCGAACTTTCGGATCACGCCAAACGTCATGGTGCGGGCGGAATCTTCCACACGGACGAACTCCCGGCCTACGGCGTGACCGAGGCAGAAGTGGGGGCACTCAGAGAAGCGGTCGACGCTGGCGAGGAGGACGCCGTCGCGATCGTCGCGGCGGACACGGAAACCGCAGAGCTCGCGATCGAGGCTGCGGCCAATCGAGCCGCGGTCGCGATCGCGAGGGTCCCCGAAGAGACTCGGGACGCGAACGAGGACGGCACGACCTCGTATCTCCGCCCGCTTCCAGGGGCCGCTCGCATGTATCCCGAGACGGACGTGCCGCCGGTCGAGATCGATCCGGCGGCCGTGGAGACACCTGAACTCCTCGACGAGAAGGTCGATCGGTACGTCAAGTCCTACGATCTCGACCCCGGACTCGCCGAACAGGTGGCCTTCGGCCGGCGGTTCACGACGTTCGAGCAGGCGGTCGAACAGGGCGTAGACCCCGCCCTCGCCGCGACGACGGTCGAGTCGACGATTACCGAACTTCGTCGGGATGACGTCCCAGTCGAGAATCTCACCGACGAACACTTTCTCGACGTACTCGAACAGGTCGACGCCGGTGACCTGGCGAAGGAGGGCGTCGGCGAGGTGCTGACGGTTCTCGCGAAGCAACCCGAACTCTCTGCGGCGACGGCGATCGAGGAAGCCGGCCTCGGCGGCGTCGACGAGGCGGCGGTTCGCGAGGCGGTACGGGAGGTCGTCGAGCGGAACGCCACCCAGGTCGAGGACGAGGGCATGGAAGCGTTCTCGGCGCTGATGGGCGAGGCGATGGGCGCGCTTCGGGGCAAAGCCGACGGCGAGGTCGTCTCCTCGGTGCTCCGCGAGGAGATCCAGGCCAAACTGTAGGCCGCGACCCGCAGATTTAGGGCATCGGGGGCCGTTGGTCGTGGTGACAAATGTCACAGGGAGCCGGCGAGGGATCCGGGAACCCGGAGACTGGAGAGATGGCGGGTCAGATCTCCAGGCACATCAGTCAGTTCGTCCAGGCCGTCGAACTCGCCGCCGCCGGGCTCTTTGCGCTCCTCTTCGGCATCGGCGTGGTCGATCTGGCCCTCCAGATCGCGATGACGGTCCCTACGGGCGGCATCACCGACCCCCTGGTGGTCATCGGATTCATCGAAACTGGCCTGCTCTTGCTCATCATTGTCGAGGTGTACCAGACCGTCGTGGCCTATGTCCGACAGACTGATACCAGGCAGATCGTTCGACTCGTGATCTACACCGGCGTGATCGCGATGGTCCGAAAGGTGATCATCTTCCGGACTTCCGAGTACACGACCGTTCAGGATGCCCTTCTCGCGGCGATGGCCTACACCGTAATTATTCTCGGGTTGGTGAGTCTGTTGTACGTCGAGCGAAAACTCGCTGTCCCCCTGGATTAGTCCACGAGCGCGTCAGTCAGTGTCTCCAGATCGTAGGTGGCGGGCGCCCGACTCTCGTCTCGCAGGGTCGAGACGACGAACGTGGAGTTGGTCCGGTCGACCTCCGGGATCGACTCGAAGTCCGCGATCAAGCGTTCGACGCTGTCCGAATCCGGGAGCCGAGCCAGCACGATGAAATCGGTCTCGCCCATGGTGAAAAAGACCTGTGTCACCCCTTCGATGTCGAACAGCGCGTCTTTGACCTCGTCGGCCGAGCCCTCGTACTCGGCGAGGACCTCGACGATGATGGTCACTCCCAGTCCCAGTTTCTCGTGATCGAAGTCATAGAGGTCGTTCGTGATGATCCCTTCTTCTCGGAGGTTGTTCAACCGGTAGTGGATGGTCGAGACCGGAATCCCGGTCTCCTCGTGTAACTGGTCGGGGCTCCCGGTTCCGAGATCCGAGATCGCCTTGAGAATGGCGACGTCGCGCTCGTCCATGCGTAGGGAGACACGACCCGTCCACTTACCAGTTCGTCTCCAGACGGCGACGGGCTTCGACTATTCGTTGGAGTCCGTTCGGTCTGTGACCGATTTTGTGAACTGTGTCCAAAGTTTTCTATCACTATAATTCATATAGTCGCTAGTGAAGCGGGAATATAGGGAAAGTTTGTAGAAAGACTTTAATCACCCCGACTATTTCGTAGATACCAATGACACATTCGGATCTCCTCTCCGGTCCGCGGGCGACAGCGTCACTGTTCGTCCTGCTGGGCCTGCTCTGGGGCAGTTCGTTCGTCGCGATCGAGATCGGTCTCCACGTCTTCCCGCCGCTTTACTTCGCCGGCATCCGGTACCTGCTGGCTGGGGGGCTACTCATGGCCTGGGCGGTCATGTCGGCGCCTGAAATCATGCCACAGCGGCGGACCGATTACCTGGCAATCGGCGTGGTCGCGCTGTTTCTCATCTTCGCGAACCACGCCTTCCTCTACCTGGGCGAACAGATCGTCTCCGGAGCGATCGCCTCGATCATCATCAGCCTGTCTCCGGTGCTGACGGTGCTGTTTGCAAGTCTGACCCTGGAGCGCGGGCTCCCCCGAATGAACGAAATTATCGGTTTCATCCTTGGGATCGCCGGCGTGGTGGTCGTCGCCCAGCCGAATCCGGCCTCCCTCGATCAGGGGCATCTCTTCGGGATCGGTCTCGTCCTCCTCGCCGCCGCGAGTTTCGCCGCTGGTGGAGTTCTCTCACGAACCGTTCGGTCCGGCCTTCCGCTCAAGAGCCTGCAGGCCTGGGCGATGCTCATTGGGTCGGGCATGCTCTTTGGGGTTGGCTCCCTGCGAGGCGAGTCCTGGGCCGGCGTCGAAGTCACGACGACTGGTCTGCTCTCGCTGAGCTATCTGGTCGTCTTCTCGGGGATCATCGCGTTTATGGTGTACTTCACCCTCCTCGATCGAGTCGGACCGTCACAGCTCAATCTGGTGAGCTATCTCGAACCCATCGCCGCCGCCCTGGTCGCCTGGCTTCTGCTGGGTGAGATGATCACGCTCACGACCGTGGTTGGCTTCCTCCTGGTCATGGCCGGATTCACCGCGATCCGCCGCGATCTGGTCGTCCGGATATTGGACGCCCCATACGGGCGCGCCGTCGAGACGATCCAGGAGATCGCCGCGACGCTCGAGGAGCATCGCCCGTTCCGCACTGAGACAGAGTTCACCGACGCACGGAAGAAGTAGTTCACTCTCGATTTCGGTTGACTGCCTGTCGCATAACTCCCCGCAGTGTCACCAGTTCTTGGCCCGTGGGCTTTGCCCGGCCAAGGAGCCGACGCACGAGCCGTTGTGTCTTGGCCCGTTTTTCCGGGCCGTACTCGATCGATTCGAGGAACTGACCGACGTGTTCGTGGAATCGCTCGACGTCTGCGGGGTCGGCGACTGAGCCGGTGCGGTCCGGGAGCTGTGTCTCCCCGAGTGTCACATTCCGGAGTTCGTAGAGCGCGATCGTCGCTGCCTGCCCGAGGTTCAACACCGGATAGGATTCGCTGGCTGGAATCGCACAGATCTCGTCAAGCTGGGCAAGCTCCTCGTTGTGCAGCCCGGTCGGTTCCCGACCGAACACGAGTGCCGTCGGCCCCGACCGCTCCGTGAGTGATTCTGCAAGCTCTCGTGGCGTTTTGAAGGGAAACCTGACGTGACTGGTTTCATCCTCGTTCGTGACCGCCGTGAAGCCGACCGTGTGATACGCTTCGAGAACCGCCTCGAAGGTCGTCTCACGGGCGTTCGGTAGCACGTCCTCGCGAGCCTGGCCCGCGAACCCGTATGCTTCGCCGTCCGGATCGAGTGCAGGCGGATCGACCAGGAGCAACTCGCTGAACCCGAAATTCTTCATCGATCTGGCGATCGTTCCCACGTTGCCCGGCGTCTGGGCGTCCACGATCACCACGACGGGCGTCTGCTCCGACATGGCCGTATCTCATCGTGAGTGGGCAAAAAGCCCCTGACACAGTCAGAAGAACTCGCCTACCTGTTCGCTGATTGTCTCCGGGGGCACGTCGATCACGCTCTCGTCGTGAATCGTCTCGAAGAAGGTGGCGTCACTCCAGGCGTACTCCTGGAAGACCGACCGGGCGACGATGTCCAGGTGAGGCCGCACTGCATCGTCGTCAACGACGTGGAGCCCGAAGTTGAAACTGTTCAGTCCCTGATCCGCGTAGTGGGCCAACACGTTCTCGATCCCGTGCGCGAAAGACTCGATTACTGCGGAGTCGGGGTCTAAACGCCCGGTGTCGGGTGCGATTCCACGGACGTGACGGTGGTGGCGTGGTGCAAACGGGGCGAGCCATTCGACGGTCCCGGTCGAGCCGATATAGCGGTCGCCGGCCCGAGCCGCGCCGATTGAATCGCCGAAATAGTCCGTCTCAGCGTCGGTCTGATACTCACGAGCCCCCTCGATCCGGGCTTGCTGGCTGTTTGTCCCCCGGTCGTCGACCAGTGCCTGGACGTGGGGATGGACGATACTCGACCCCGCCGAGGGGAGGAAGTTCATGTTGACCGAGGCTACGGAAGTTGTCTCCTCGCCCTCGAAAACGGCCTCGACGTACTCGAGTGCCGCCTGGAGGCCATCAGCGAAGCGTTCGGCGGCAAGTTCGTCGATCGGAACGTAATGGTCGGCCGTGAGAACTACGACATTGGAGTGACTGCCATAGGGGTTCAGGTTGGGAAAGGAGGTCGCCTCGCCGACTGAGCCCCGGTCGAACCCGACGAAATCGGGGTACTCAGGGGTCGCCTCCCCGACCATATCCGGACAGAAGAAACAGCCCTCCCCGTCGGTCACCGATTCGTCGAGTTCCACCTCGCCCGCCGGTTCGACGAAGGCATCCGGGACGATCCGGGTCTGTCGACCGGTGAGTGGGTCCTCGCGAATCTCAACCTCGACTGCCGTCTCCGCGAAATCCTCCAACGGATTGTAAAAGGTGGCCGTCTGCACCTCGTGTTCGAACTCGATTGCCATGGGTGCTCCACGGCCGCCCGTTCAAAAAATATTCGGCCCGACAACCGCCTGACTCCCCCGCGATGGGTCGCAAATAACAAGAAAGCTTATACCGGATGGGAATAAACCGAGGGATTGGAGGCCGGACCCCTTGGGTAGGGGTACTCGCGGTCGGGGTCTCCGGCTCGAACCAGGGTTCCTACATATTTTGACCCCGTAGCGACGGCCATGGACTACGCCGCCTGGGAACCGATCTACGAACGGATCGTCGCCGACTTCGGGTATGACTCCACCGAGGACCGGGCGGCACGTGACGTGCTCTCTGATCTCGTCGAACCCTTCGATTTCGACCGCCTGGATTTCCGTGGGCGAACTGTCGCCGTTGCCGGGGGCAGCGACACGCTCGAATCCGAACTCGACAGACTCCGTGATGCCGACCGGACGATCGCCGCCTCGGGCGCCGCGGCTGTGATGGAAGCCGCCGACCTTCGGCCGGATCTGGTCGTGACGGATCTCGATAAGACACCGGAAACAGCAATTTCGTTGAGTCGGGCCGGCGTTCCGGTCGCCGCCCATGCTCATGGGGATAACGTGCCGGCAGTCCGGAAGTACGTCCCCCGCTTCGACGACGAACGGGTCTTCGGGACGACACAGGTCGAACCGCTCGAAAACGTCTACAACTTCGGCGGGTTCACGGACGGCGATCGGGCGGCGTTCCTCGCGGATCACCTGGGTGCCGACACCCTCTGGTTCCCGGGCTGGGATTTCGACGACCCGACCGTATCCTCGGAAAAGGCTCGCAAACTCCGCTGGGCGGCCCGGTTGCTGGGATGTCTCGAACGCCGGCGAAACGAGCAGTTTTCGATCCTCGACGGGCGGCGGGAATCGATCGCCGACTTCCCGCACGACGTATCCGAGGGTTGTGACTGATCGGTCGACCGCGAAAGAAAAATCGGTCGCTGAACCGGCTTACCCGAAGAGGTCGCCGAGGCCTTCACCGGAGGCCTCTTCTTCCTCGTCCTCGTCGCCTTCGTCTTCAGCTTCGGCTTCCTCCTCTGCTTCCTCCTCGTCGGCCTCCTCGGCCTCGGCCTCGGCCTCCGCGCCACCGCTCGCGGCGGGGGCGGCGGGGGCAGCTGCGGCCTGCTCGACGGCCTCCTCGATGTCGACGTCTTCGAGGGCGGCCACCAGGGCCTTGACGCGGGACTCTTCCACGTCCACGCCCGCGGCGTCCAGCACGTCGGTCAGGTTGTCTTCGTTGATCTCTGCGTCGGTCTCGTTCAGGATGAGTGCAGCGTATACGTATTCCATGGGTGTTATCCGAACATCGCTCCGAGGCCCTCGCCACCGGCGTCTTCGTCCTCGTCGTCATCGTCGTCTTCGGCGTCTTCCGGTTCGGCGTCTGCCTCTGGTTGGTCGTCGGTCGATTCCTCGGTGTCGGTGGTTTTGGCCCCACCGGGGGCTTCGAGGTCACGGAGCTCCTCGGGGAGCGCCTCGTCGTCCTCGATCTGTGCGGCCAGGGCCTTGACCTGGGCGTCCGCGGTCGAAACCAGATCGTCCATCAGGTCCGGGCTCTCGATCGAGGCCTGCAGGCCGAGACTCTTGGCCTCGCCCTCGGCTTTCGCGAGGAGCGCGGGCATCGACTCGGTGGTCGGGATCGCGGCGTTGACCGCGAGGTTTCGGCCGGCCGCTGCGGCGGCCTGGAAGTCGGCCCGGTATTCCTCGACGTCGATCTCGAGTTCTTCGGCCTCGAAGAGCACGCCGTCGGCGAAGACAGCACGGAGGTCGATACCAACCTCCTTGGGCTCGATGCCGAGTTCGCCGAGGACGCCGGCCAGATCCTGGCTGACGACGTCGCCGGCTTCCGCGACGACGCTGTCCTCGAGGACCTTGATCGATCCCTCGTCGATGCGAGCGGCAGCCCCGACGTTCTGCAGATCACCGACGAAGGGACCGGGGTCCATCCCCGTGTCGCCTTCCTCGATAACGATGTCATTCGGAGCAGTCTCGCCCGCGCTGATGGGCGCGGCCGTCTTGGACTGTTCGAGACGCCGGTAGAGCGCGAAGGGGTTGTCGTTCGTTCCGACCAGGCCGACGTGGCCCGAGAGGAACGGAACGAGGTCTTCGAGTCCTTCATCAACCTGCTCCAGCGCTCGTTCCAGGAGCGTGTTCCGGCTCATCCGGAGCGTGGCCGACCCGTACAGGTCCGCCCGCATCTCCTGGAGCTGTCGGCTCGGAATCCCCTGCACGTCGACGATGCCGACGCTGTCGTAGGATTCGATGACCGAAACGAGGTCCTCGACCTCCTGCTGTTTCCATTCGGGGACGTGTTCGGTCGTGTGTTCGGCTTCAGCCGTCATTTATGCCACCTCGACGGCGGGTCCCATCGTGGTCTTCACGTACACGGAGTCCACGTTGAGCGGCCCTTTCTCCAGATCCGCGTGGAGTCGGCGGAGGATGACGTCGATGTTCTCGGCGATCTCCTCTGCAGTCATGTCCGCTGCACCCACACGAGTGTGGAAGGTGCGGCGGTCGCCACTGCGGAGCTGAATGCTGTTTTTCATGCGGTTCACTACTTCGACGACGTCGTCGTCGGGCTGCAGGGGTGTCGGCATTTTCCCCCGGGGACCGAGAACGGTCCCGAGGTAGCGACCGATGTCCTGCATCATCGCTGCCTCGGCGATGAAGAAGTCAGTCTCATCGGCGAGGTCCTTTGCTGCATCGTCGTCGTCGCCGAGGTCCTCGAGATCGTCGTCGTCGAGCACCTGATCGGCGACGTCCCCGGCCTGGATGGCCGTTTCGCCGGTCGCGAACACCACGATCGAGGTGTCCTGGCCGGTCCCCTCCGGGAGGACGACGCTTTCGTCGATACGATTCGATGGGTCATTGAGGTCGATGTCACGCAGGTTGACGGCGAGGTCTACCGTTTCGCGGAACGCCCGCTCAGGTGCCTCCTCCAGTGCGCGATTGACGGCCTCTTCGATAGCAGAGTCTGCCATTTTTCACCTCCGTAGTCCACGACCCTCTCAGGTCAGATCTCCTACGGGTCAGTGAAACAGGCGATGCCTGTCTCGCTCGGAGAAAGGTGTCGAAGCCAACTTAAACCCGTCGAAGCGCCCGCCCGTTCAGGCTTCGAGAACGTCGTCGTACTCGCCGTCGTCAACACGCTGTTTGAACGTCCGTGCGTCCTCGCCCTCGATCGTCACGCCCAGCGAGACACAGGTGCCGGCGACTTCCTTTGCCGCGGCCTTGACCTCGTAGGAGAGCAGATCGGAGACCTTCTGCTCGGCGATCTTCTTGACCTGTTCGATGGAGAGGTCGGCGACGAAGTTCGTCTCGGGATCACCACTGCCCGTCTCGAAGCCCGCTTCGTCCTTGATGAGCGCCGCCGTCGGGGGAACCCCGACCTCGATGGTAAAGGAGCCGTCCTCCTCGTACTCGATAGTGACCGGGACCTCAGTGCCGTCGAATGCGGCAGTCTCGTCGTTGATCTCCTGGACGACCGCCTGCACGTCGACTGGGGTCGGACCCAGTTCCGGTCCCAGCGGCGGGCCCGGATCAGCCTGGCCGCCAGAAACGAGGATTTCGATCGTATCAGCCATATTGGAGGCCAGTCGATGATCGGGTTTAACCCTTGTCTTTTCCGGGCAACCGCAGGCCCCGACTCGGATGGGACAAGCTTTTCGGCACCTGCCGAATACCGGATGATGATGGGACTTGAGGAGGAGATCGAGGCACTCGAAACGGAGATTGCCGAGACTCCGTACAACAAGTCCACCGAAGCACATATCGGCCGTCTCAAGGCGAAACTCGCGGAGAAACGCGAGAAACTGGAGGCCCAGCAGGACTCTGGTAGTGGTGGCGGCGGGTACGGCGTCGAACAGTCCGGTGACGCCACCGTAGCCCTCGTGGGCTTTCCCAGTGTGGGGAAATCGACGCTGATCAACGCACTTACCAACGCCGACAGCGAGGTCGGCTCCTATGACTTTACGACCCTCGATGTCAACCCCGGCATGCTCGATTATCGGGGGGCGAACATCCAGTTGCTCGACGTTCCGGGCCTCATCGAGGGGGCGGCCGGTGGGCGGGGTGGCGGCCGGGAGGTGCTCTCGGTCATTCGAACGGCTGACTTGATCGTTTTTCTCCTCTCGGCCTTCGAGATCGAACAGTACGAACGGCTGGACGAGGAACTCTATCACAACGACATTCGCCTGGATACGGAACCCCCGTCGATCACCGTCCGAAAGAAAGGCAAGGACGGGATCGACGTCAACGCCTCTGCGGAACTCTCCCTCGATGAGGAGACGATCAAGGGCGTGCTCCGGGAACACGGCTTCGTCAACGCGATCATCACCATCCGCGGTGATCCGGACCTGGACGAACTCGTCGACGGGATCATGGACAACCGGGTGTATCTGCCCTCCCTGACCGTTGTGAACAAGGTCGACCTCATCGACCCGAGCTACGCCGACACCATGCGGGCGAACCTTCGTGATGTCGGGGTGGACCCGGACGAGGCCGTGTTTATCAGCGCCGAGAAGGAGAAAGGCCTCGATGCCCTGGTCGATCGGCTATGGGAGGAACTCAAACTCATTCGGGTCTACATGGACAAGCCGGGGCGAGGCGTGGATTACGAGGACCCGGTGATCCTTCGGGCCGGCGAGACGGTCGACGATCTACTCTCGAAACTCGGCGGTACCTTCGACGATCGCTTCCGGTTCGCTCGCGTAACGGGCCCGAGTGCGAAACACGACGAACAGCAGGTCGGTCGCGATCACACCCTCGCCGACGAGGACGTGTTGCGAATCGTCGCTAGTCGCTGATTATTCGAGTAACGCTTCGGGCGCGTCGCCGAACGCCGCCAGCGCGTCCACTTCGATGGGATGTAAGTCTCCAGGGATGAGCAGCATATGTGGTGGCGGACCGAACGTCATCTCCGAGAGCGCCCCCAGACGGTCCGCTTTGACTGTCGGCTCGGGACTCCCTGCACGGCCGATGACGACACCGAGCGGGTCCGCGCGCCAGTGGTCGGCCAGGAGTCCGGCGGCTGTCCCCCCGTCCATTAGCTCCTCGGATTCGGCCTTGATATCGAGATAGGCCAGCGTGTGTAGTCCTCGTTCTCGATTCGCCTCGATCGTGTCGATAACCGAGTCGGGGACGCCATCGGCTCCGTGGGCCCACGGGAAGGGGATCGTCGTCGACTTTCCGAACCGATAATTCTGAAGGCCGGTGAGCCCACTGGCCGCGGTCTGGGCAGTGGGGGCGTGGACGATTCGGGTCCCGATATCTCGCTCGTGGGCACGTAGTCGCAAGTCCACGTGAGTGGTCGAAACGGTTGGATCACCGGCGGTCAGGAAGACTGCGGGCCCCGTCTCGGCCGCTTCCAGGATCGGCTCCGGGTCCTGTTCGACCCCAGCCCGGTCCCGAACCTGGATCGTCACGTCGTGGTAGGCCTCCAGATCTTCGACCGTCGCCGCGACGAGTCGACTGGTGTAAAACTCGGCAAAGACGGCCTCGGCGTCTCGAATGGCGTCCCGTCCCTCGATGGTGACAGAGCGCTCGTCGTACAGCCCCAGGCCGACGAAAGTGAGCATGGCTACGCTGGGGGACCCAGGGCAGTAGGCGTTTCGACCCGCGGAAAACGCCACGTGTATGTCCGGCGGGCGTGGAGCGTGGCGTATGACCGTCCCCTGTGTCGCTGTCGAGCGTCAGGCTGGCGAGGCCACCCGACAGCGACTCGCCGAGGCTGGACTGCTCGCAACCGAGTGGGACATCGACGTCGACGGGGAGCAGGTCTACATCCCCGTCACCGATCCGACGGCGGTCCCGGGGGATCTGCACGTCGTCGATCACGACGCCCCCGAACGACAGACACAGCAAATGCCGGCGGACTTGTTGGGCTGGGAGCCCAGCTACGAACGACTAGGCGACCTGGCGATCATCGACGAGGACGACCCGGACCGAGCAGACGCGATCGCCGATGCCCTCTGGCAGTCGGACCTGCCGATCGATGGGGTGCTCAACCGGGCCTCGAAGGTCAAAGGCGAAACCCGGACCCGTGACTGGGATGTCCTCCGGGGTTCGAGCACACAGACGGTTCACCGCGAATACGGCGCCGAGTTCCTTTTGGACGTGGATTCGGTGTACTTCTCGCCCCGACTTGCGACGGAACGCCATCGGGTCGTCACGCAGGTCGAACCGGACGAACAGGCCTTCGACATGTTCGCCGGTGTCGGACCATTCGTGATTCCGATGGCCAAACGAGGGGCGACGGTAATCGGCACTGACGTCAACGAGGTCGCGATCGATTTCCTCCGCGAGAATGCCCGGCGGAACGGGGTCGAAGATCGGGTGACTGCTATCGCCGGAGACGTCCGGGACGTGGCCCCGGAGTACGAGAACTGGGCCGATCGCCTGGTCATGAACCTGCCCCACTCCGCAGACGAGTTTCTCGATACTGCCGTGTCACTCGCCGGCGAGCACGCCCGGCTTCACTATTATGACATCCAGCACGAGTCGGCCCCGTTCGAACCGGGCGAGGCGGCGATTCGAGACGCCGCCGAACCGGAGTACGAGGTCTCCGTTCGGACTCGCCACGAGGTTCGAACCTATGCTCCACACGAGGTGAACGTCGTCCTCGACGTTGACCTGGATCGAGTCGACTGAGCCCGCCGTCTGTCGAATCGATCGCAAGTCTTATTCATTCACTGCGAATACGGATGGTTACGCGCCGGTGTAGCTCAGACTGGTAGAGCGAATCCTTCGTAAGGATTAGGTCAAGGGTTCAAATCCCTTCACCGGCTTGTTTTCCGCTTCGAATCCGGGTTCTGCGGGCACACCACGTATATTCGAGGCACCCGTCTCGACAACGAATGAGAACCCAGCATTGCTTGGCGCCGACGGAAGGGAACGCTGTCGACGACGCAGTATCGATGTCTTTCCCAGTGGTGGGGCACCATGACTGAACCTCCCTCGAACACACGCCGGCGACTCCTCCAGACACTCGGTGCAGCGGGGCTTGGGGCACTCGCGGGTTGTGCGAGCCTCGATGGGCCATCCCAGGAGGGAGAGACGCCTTCAATCACCTCCAAAACGCCGCCTGCAGAGCCGGCAGATCACGAGGCCACCGTTCGTGCAGCGAGTGGAACGGTTCAGCCGGGTGGCGACCTCACCTCAGAAACCTGGGTCTACAACGACCAGTTTCCGGGCCCGGAACTCCGGGCGAAAGCGGGCGACGTGGTCGCTTTCGAATTGCAAAACGAACTACCAGCGGAGACGACGATCCACTGGCACGGCGTCCCCGTGGCCAACGAGATGGACGGCGTTCCACACGTCACACAACAGCCAGTTGCAGCGGGTGATTCGTTCACCTACAAATTCCGGGCGGAGCCACCAGGGACGTACTTCTATCATAGCCACGTCGGCCTCCAACTCGACCGGGGACTCTTCGGGCCACTCATCATCGAGGAGTCTGACCCGCACGTCGAATACGACCGGGAATACACGATCGTCCTCGATGACTACCTGACTCGCGAACCCCAACCGCTCTTCGGCGAAGACTCGTTTGGCTCCGGGGGGATGATGGGCACCCAACGACCACCCTATGCCGGGTTGCTGGTCAACGGGCGATCGGCCGCCGATCCAGCAGTATTCGACGTTCGCGAGGGAGAGCGTGTGCGCCTTCGCTTTATCAACGCGAGCAGCGCGACACTCTTTCAGGTGCAACTGGGAGGCCACCCGATGACGGTATCACATGCCGATGGACGGCCCGTCGACCCAGTCACCGTCGACGGCTTTCAATTCGGCTCCGGCGAGCGATACGACACGATCCTTGAAGCGACGAATCCGGGAACCTGGGAGATTCGTGCCACGCCCCTCAATGGATCCGAACCGCCGGCACGAGCAGCGATCACGTACGAGGGCGTCGAGCCGAGTTCGCCAGTTGGGCCGTCCCAAAGCAATAACCTGCTTTCCTACGGCGATCTCCGGGCCCGCTCGCCGCTTTCCGGGGTCAGTGGCAATCCGGATCGGACGTTCGACCTGTCGCTCTCGCCCGGCGGTCCATCCGGCCAGTGGTTGATCGACGGCCAGGCCTACCCGGAGGCGGATCCGCTTCAAATTCGGTCCGGCGAACACGTGCGGGTCCGGATGACCAATCAAAGCCCGGTCCCCCATCCGATGCATCTCCACGGGCACTTCTTCCAGGTGGGTGATGCAGTCAAAGACACCGTCGTCGTCCCCGGCCACATGGGCCAGGAGACATTCGACTTCGTGGCCGACAATCCTGGTGACTGGCTGTTCCACTGTCACAACCTCTATCACCTCGAAGCAGGAATGGCTCGGGTCATAGAATACGTCGATTAACGGGAGTCTAGACTGCTTTTGACCGTACCCAATCAGTTGGCCAACGGGTTTACCCCCTGTAGTCACCTGTGAATAGATATGGAACGACCCGACTGTGCCCAGGAGTTCGCGCCCCACACCGAGATCGTCTACGAACAGTTAGAAGAACAGCCCTTCATGACCCAAGACGAGCTTATCGAACGCACCCACCTGCCGTTTCTGGCTGTCAGAGACGCGACCGAGACGCTCAAGGAGTGTAACCTGATCGAGGAGATCATCTACTCACACGGGAAACTCCGCCTCTATCGACTGAAGTCCCCCGAAGAACGCGCACGCGAAGAGCGGCAGGCCTCGGTCGCCTGATAGCGAACAGAGATTGGGGCAGCGATTTCCTCGTTCGTTCTCCGTTTTTGTGTTATTGATTGTCACTCCTCCAGAGTCGACACGACGAATGGGACGGCTTCGGCCACGGCGTAAGCTGACACCGTCGCATACCTGAACTGGGCTTCGATCTCCTCGACGTCGTAATAGCCGTCATCCAGCCGCCGAACGCCAGATTCGTAGGCGCTCCGGGCAGGTCTCGCGACCGCGAAACGAAGCCGCGAATGGTCGTCCTCCAGCAGGGATTCGATAGCTGAAACCGCCCTCTCCGCGGCCGTTTTGACGGACGTCTCGGTCGAGGCGTCTGGTATCGCCCCATCACGAATTCCTTCGGCGACCGCCTCGTAGGCAGCGATTGCAGCCAGCGTCCGACCGGCCTGCAGAATGGCGGTCGCGGGTTGTCCGTTTACCCGTCGGTCGCGAATCGGGTCGTCCCCGTATCTGAGTTCCCGATCCGCGCTGTGTAGCAACTCGCGTTGAATTCCGGATAGTTCGATCCCTTCGAACTCGTCCATCGACGGGTTCTCGGGGAGGTCGACACGCTCGCTTTGGGTTCGACTCACTGAGATTTCGAGGTCCCTGAGGCTGCGAAGCAGCCGGTTCCACTGTGGCGAGGCGTTCGGTCGGGTTTCGAGGTACTGATTCCGGATTCCGCGGGCCGATTCGACCGTAGCGATGGCCGTTTCGACGGCTTCGAACGCGTTTCCGGCCTGTTCGACGTTCGACAGCGGTCGATCGGGATACGCCTCCTGTGGTTCGCTCTCGTGGCGGGCCTGTTCGAGTCGACGTTCGATCGGGGCGTAGACGAGCACCGCTTCGACGGGCGTGCTCGCCTCGTATTCGATCGCGGTAGAAACTGAGGACCACGCTTCGCGGCTCTCCCGGCGACGGCGCGAGACCGCCCCACCGTCGTCGTTGCCAGTGGCCGCCCGATAGGCACCGTACAGTTCGGCCGCACTGGTCCGAGTTCGTTGCCTGCTGTGAAGGGCTTGTAGTGGTGGGCCATCCGGTTCCGTCTCCAGCTGGGTGCGAACATGCTCCCTGTCTGTGATGATTTGCTGGGCGATGTGGCCGTTGGGGATCGATGGGTCGGTCGGAACCGATTCGACGAGCGCGTTCGCACGAGCTTGATGGGTCTCCTGCAATTCGGGCGCCAGGTCGAATGGAAGCACCGTCTGGGTCGGCAACGTGTCGGGCTCCCACCCCTGCAGATCCTCGGCCTCGATCCCGGAATCTGAATCATCGGACCCACCATCGAGAGATAGACACCCGGCGAGACCGGTCACCGCCCCCAGTCCCAGGCTGCCGAGGAACTGACGCCGACTTTTCATTCTGCATCACCCGATTGGACCGTCACCGTGCCGTCGAAGATGGTTGGGTCCGGTCGACCTCGACAACGGCTGCTCATCCCGCTCCCGTGTCCGGAAACCCCACGCCCATCGACCGGTAATCGAACCGCGAACCCGACCGTGTGAGTTCGCTCGCTCGAACAGGCGACGTCTGCAGATCGAGGGGTTCGACAGAAATCTAGGTGGGGGCCCCCATCATCGTCGACGGTCGCCTGCCGCAGGACGATCTTGTGACACTCCTCCACGCCGCTGGTCCACAGAAAGAGTGATTCACCCTCGAAGTTCGTCTCCTGGGCGTAATCTCGGAGCTGTGTTGCGGCCTCGTTCGTGGCGAAGTCGACGGCTTCGAGGTCCTCGGCCGTCGCGAGATAATCCGAGTAGTGACGGGCACGTTGCGGTCGAACCGTCGTCTCCTGTCGTTTTTCGGGCTCGACGATCGGTTCGCCACTACGCAGTCTGGCCGACTGGAACTCGAAGTCGACGGACTCCTCGGTTGGATCGGGTTCAGTTTCGACCTGCTGGGACCCCGTACAGCCAGCCAGCGCGACCAGACCGGTCGTCACCGCCGCGAGCGTTTCGCGGCGTGTGAAGGGATTCATTGGCACTGATTCAGACCGAATCGTCAATACGTCTTTGGACGATCAAAGCGGAATTTGACCGAGCGACGTCACTCGCTGTACAGGGCGTTGACTTCCTCGATACTGGGTTTGATTCGTGTGGCCTCGCCGGTCGCACGGTTCGCGCTTTCCGTGTCTTTCAGCCCGAAGCCAGTCGAGACGACGACAACTGTTTCGTCCGGTTCGATGGGTCCCTCCTCGATGGCAGTCCTGACCCCCGCCAGTGCAGTGCCGCCGGCTGGCTCGGTGTAGATCCCCTCGGTGCTCCCAAGGAGCACTTCGGCCTCGAGGATCTCCTCGTCGGAGACGCGGACGGCCGTGCCCTCACTCTCCCTGAGCGCACGAACGGCTTTCACCGTGTTTCGAGGGCGGCCCACGGCGATGCTGTCCGCGAGCGTCTCCGCGACTGGGTCGCCCTCGGGCAGGTCGTGAAACGCGTCGTGGATGGCAGGGGCGCCCGCAGCCTGCACGCCGAGCATCTTCGGCGTGTCCTCGACGTAACCCAGATCGGCGAACTCTTTGAGTCCCTTCCAGGCTCCGGCAATGGTACACCCATCGCCCATCGAGAACGCGACCCAGTCGGCCATCTCACCGCGAACATGGAGTTGTTCGGCCAGTTCGTGACCGACCGTGCGTTTGCCTTCGACCTGGAACGGATTGATGGCGGCGTTCCGGTTGTACCAGCCATAGGCCTCGGTGGCCGCGACGCTGAGATCGTAGGCCTCATCGTAGGAACCTTCGACTGCGAGTACGTCTGCCCCGTAGACGAGTGGCTGGGCGAGTTTGCCAGCCGGCGCGTCTTCGGGGACGAAGATCCGGGCGTCGAGGCCGGCTCTCGCGGCGTACCCCGCGAGCGACGCGGCGGCGTTCCCCGTCGAGGCGCAGGTGAGGACGTCTTGGTCGGCATGGGCGGCTTTGGTCACTGCCACGCTCGTCGCCCGATCCTTGAGACAACCCGTGGGATTTCGCCCATCGTCTTTGACTAGTGTCTCGACCCCGAGTTCGGCGCTCAGATTCGGTGCCTCGAAGAGGTCGGTGCCGCCCTCCCCGAGCGTGACAATCTCGGCGTCCTCATCGACCGGAAGAAAGGCCTCGTACTTCCACTGGCTCTCGATGTGGCCGTCGAGGTCGGCATCGAACCGCTCGTCGATCAGGTCATAGTCGTAAACGACGTCGAGGATCCCGGTGACTCCATCGTGGTTCGGACAGGTGTAAATCGGCGCGTCCGGGTCGTAGGTTTCCCCACAGACAGTACACTCCAGGGCCTCGACGTGGTCCATGGCCATAGGCTCAGTTCGAGTCGACTGACTTTGTTCTTGGCCTCGTCACTCGCAGCTGATGACCTTGATCGTGCGAGTTCGCGGGCCGTCACATTCTACCAGGAGGACGGACTGCCAGGTGCCCAGTTGCAACGTGCCATCTGCGACGGGAATCGTTTCGCTCGGGCCGACCAGCATGGCCCGGATGTGGCTATCGGCGTTATCATCGATTTGATCGTGCTCCCAGCCGCCGTCCGGGACGAGTGAATCGAGCGCGGATTCGAAGTCGTTCAGAAGCCGTTCCTCTCCTTCGTTGACCGTGATCCCGGTGGTCGTATGGTTGCTGAAGACGGTCACAGTCCCGGTCGCTCCATCCGGAACTGCCGCCTGAACCTGGTCGGTAACGTCTGTGACTTCGAGCCGGTTCGTCGTCTCCACAGTCAGGGATTGCGCACTCATGGCCACGAAAACGAGTCAGCGGACCAAAATTCCCGGTGCCGATCTGTCAGTTCCGGGACCGGCGTCCGGGAACCCACTCGCCGTCGAACTCCTCGTGGGTGAACGGCCGTGGGTTGTCGCCAGCGTAGGTCGCGACGAGTTGGCCGTCGCCTTCGAGGTAGTACTTCGTGGTCGTGAGCCCCTCCAGCCCCACGGGACCACGAGCGTGGATCTTGCCCGTGCTGATGCCGACCTCCGCACCGAGGCCGTAGCGGTAGCCATCCGCAAAGCGCGTCGAGGCGTTGTGGAAGACACTCGACGCGTCGATGGACTGCATGAATCTCGCCGCGCTGTCCGCGTTTTCGGTCACGATGGATTCGGTATGTTTCGAACCGTAGGTGTTGACGTGATCGATGGCCTCGGGGAGTTCCTCGACGACCTTCACCGAGATGATCAGGTCGCCGTATTCGGTCTCCCAATCCTTCGGGGTCGCGGCGTTCACGTCCACGATCTCGCGAGTTCGCTCGTCTCCCCGTACTTCCACGTCCGCGGACTCGTACTGCTCGACCATCTCGGGGAGGAACGATTCGGCGACCTGCTCGTGGACCAACAGCGTCTCGACGGCGTTACAGACGGCCGGATACTGGACCTTCGCGTCGAAGGCGATGTCGGTCGCCATCTCCAGGTCCGCCTCGTCGTCGACGTAGACGTGACAGATCCCCTCGGTGTGGCCGAGCACCGGGATCTTCGTGTTGTCCTGGATGTACTGGACGAACTCGGTGCTCCCCCGGGGCATCAGGAGGTCGATCTGTTCGTCCATCTCCAGGACGGCATCGACCTCGGCGTGGGCCTCGATGAGTTGGACCCAGCCATCCGCGATGTCCGCGGTGACCTCCTCGATGATGTCATAGAGGACCCGATTCGAGTGCAGTGCCTCGCTGCCGCCTTTCAGGATGACGGAGTTGCCGGATTTCAGACTGAGCGCGGCGATCTGCACCAGCGCGTCGGGTCGGGACTCGAAGACCGTCCCGAGGACGCCGATCGGGACCGCGACCTTGTAGAGTTCGAGGTCCTCGTCCAGTTCGCGTGCAGTCAGGGTCTTTCCAAGCGGATCCGTCTGGTCGGCGACGCTGCGTACCATCTCGGCGATGCTCTCCAGTTTGGTCGAATCGAGTTTCAGCCGATCGACGAGTGCCTGGCTGTACTCGCCGGCTTCGAGCATCGCCTCGGCCTCGGTGACGTCTTTCTCGTTCGCTTCGAGGATCTCGGACTCGCGTTCCAGAATGGCGTCGGCAATCGCCCGCAGGCCGTCGCTGCGCGTGTCGTTCGAGGTCTGTGCGAGTTCGAGCGCGGCACTTTCGGCCGCGGTGACCTTGGCTTCGGTGTCGTACTCACTCATCGGTTTTACCCACTGTTTCCGCGGTCTTGCCGTTTACGGGGAGGAACAGCGTCCCGACGGCCGCTCCGGTCGCGATCTTCTCCAAGACGTCCGGCTCCGTCGACTCGGCGATGATGGCCGGAATGCCGTGTTCGTTGGCCTCCCGGGCCCCCTGAACCTTCGTCCGGATGCCCCCGAACTCGGCGGTCGAACTGTGCTGGACGATCTGCTGGACCTCGGCGTAGTTTTCCCCGACGGCCTCTATCTTCTCGGCCTCCGGGTCCTCCTTTGGATTGCCCGTATACACGCCGCCGACGTCGGTGAGCGTGACCAGTAGATCCGCGTCGACCCCGACTGCCACCGAGGACGAAATCATGTCGTTGTCGCCGATCTTGATCTCCTCGATAGCGATGGCGTCGTTCTCGTTGATGATTGGGACGACACCCCACTCCAAAAGCGTCTCCAGGCTGTTCCGGAAGTTCGAGAATCGTTCCGTATCGACCAGGTCCTCCTGGGTCAGCAGGATCTGGGCGATCTTTTGATCGTAGCGCTCGAAGCTCTCGGTGTACCGGCGCATGAGGTGGCTCTGGCCCACGGTCGAGGCCGCCTGCATGTCCTCGACGGTTTCGGCCGGCTGATCGACCCGGCCCTTGCCGGCCCCGATTGCCCCCGACGAGACGAGCATGACCTCCTTGCCTCGCTCGCGAAGGTCCATGATGTCATCGACGAGTTTGTCGAGTTTTTCGTCGTCGAGATTCGACTCCTCGTCGGTCAGTGAGTTCGTCCCTGCTTTGACCACCACGCGGTCGGCCTCGGCAGCGAGCCGGCGGGTCTCCTCGATCAGTTCGGCGCTTGGTCGGTCAGTCATGTTGAAATTCCCTCGAAATCTCGATCGAACGGTCCTCGGCAGCCCTGACGGCGTCGCCGAGCACGGTGTCTACGTCGCTATCCCACAGCACTTCCATGCCCTCGATGGTCGTGCCACCCTCGGAGCTGACCGCGTCGATGAGCGACTCCAGAGTTTCCTCGGACTGGAGAACGGTTTCGGCTGCCCCTTTGAACGTCTGGGCTGCAAGCACCCGGGCGTCAGCTTCGTCGAGGCCGCTCTCGACCCCGGCTGCTGCGAGGGCCTTGATCAGATAGAAGACAAAGGCCGGGCCGCTCCCGTTGACGGCAGTGGCGATGTCCATCTGGGCCTCCGCTATCTCGACGAATTCACCGAGATCGGCGAGAAGCGCGGCCACGTCAGCAGTGGCTTCGGGTGTGACCGCACAGGCCATCGTCCCGGTTTCGGCGGCCAGGTTCGGCATCCCCCGGATGACCGTGGCCTGGGTCCGCGATTCGAGGAACTCGACTGGCACCGCGGCCGCGAAGGAGAGCAGGGTCTGATCGGAGGATAGCGGCAACTCGTCCAGCACAGCCCCGACCGTTCCCGGCTTGACGGCCAGCACCACGACGTCGGCCTCGGCAGCCGTCGCGAGGTCCGTGGTCGTCCGGTCGGCCGCCTCGCTCACGCCGGCGAGTGCGGCCTCGCTCACGTCACACGCTGTGATCTCGTGTGTCCCGGATCGTGCCAGCCCCCTGATCACGGCACTGCCGAGGTGCCCGCAACCGATTACACTTACATGGACCATTCTCTGTGTAGAGGTGTTGCCTGTGGTGAATATATGGACTTCGAACTCGACCTCGGTTAGCGCGTGTGCTCCGTCCAGGCCTGCTCGACCAGTTCGACCGGATGCGGCGGCTCGTCCCCGTCAGCAAGCGACTCGATCTGTGCGACACAGGAGGTCCCACTCGCCAGGACCTCGGTGTCGGTGACCTGCGGTTCCAGGTCCCCGCCAACGGCCATGCTCAGCTCGTAGAACTGGGATTTGTAGCCGAAGCTTCCGGCCATCCCACAGCACTCTACATCGGTCGTTCGAACGTCGTACCCGAGCGCTTCGAGGGCCTCGACAGTTGGTTCCTCGAACCCGGCCGTCCGCTGCTGACAGTTGCTGTGAAAGACGATTTCGCCACTTGCTCCGGATTCAATCTCGCTCTGGGACTTGAGCAGGGGCGTGACATACTCCAATATCCCGACCGTTCCGGCCTCGATCTTTGCGGCCGTCTCGGTCGGGAGGAGTTTCGAGTACTCGGAGCGAAACAGGGCCAGGTCACTCGGCTCGATCACGAGGACGGGCTCCTCCGCAGCGATGGACGAGTCGAGGGCCTCGGCGACCTCGTTTGCCTGCTCGGTCGCTGTTGAGATCATGCCCTGTGAGAGCGGGGCCCGGCCGGAGGGCAGTACCGGAGTCACCTCGACCGATAGATCGAGTTCCCGAAGGAGTCGAACCGCTGCCTTTCCCCGTTCCGGATACAGGTAGTTCGTGTAGAGGTCCACGAAGAGGTGGACCGTCGTGTCGGCCGAATCGGGGTTTTCCTGGTGGTCCGCCCACCAAGAAGCGAACGTCTCGGTCGCCAGGTGTGGCAGCGAGCGCCGACGATCGATTCCGACGGTCGATTCGAGGAGCCGATCCACGCCCGGTAGCGAGAGCGCCCAGTTCGAAACCGGAGCGAGGGAGGATCCCAGCCGCAGGACGGTATCGATGTTCCCGAAGAAGCGCTTCTGGCGGTCCAGGCCCGTGGCCTCCTGATCGGGTACGAGCGGATCGATCAGGTGATCGACTGCGTCCGGGGTTTTGCCATGATTTCGCCGTTCCCGGACCACCGTGTTGATCCACGGGATGTCGATTTTCACCGGACAGTTCGGCACACACCGCGAGCAGGACGTACAGAGGTCGTTGAACCCCGCCGTGGCGTCCGGGCCGTCGATCCCAGCCACCCAGCCCGTTCCGATCCCACCGGTGTAGGTGTCACCGCCGAAGGCGTGCCCCCCGACCTGCTGGAAGTTCGCACAGGAGTTCAGACACGCCCCACACCGGATACAGTAGAGCGTCTCCCGGAGGTGCGGGTCCTCGCGCATCGCCGTGCGCCCGTTATCGAGGAGTACGAGGTGGAACTCCCGGTCGTCGTCGCTCGCGTCGATCGGCTGGTCCGGACGGTCGAAATCCAGCGTCGGTGTCTTCACCGGCGGTGTCAAAAGCGAAACGTACTGGGCGATGTCCTGGCCGGTCGCGGAGCGCGCGATGAGTTCGAGGAACGGGTGTAATTCCTCGATCGAGGGAATGAGCTTCTCGATGCCGGCCACGGCGACGTGCGTGTCCGGAACGACGGCCGATTTGCGGGCGTTGCCCTCGTTCGTGACGAGGACGATCGAACCACTCTCGGCGAGCACGAAATTCGCGCCCGTGATGCCCAGATCCGCCTCCTTCATTCGTTCACCCAAATACTCCCGGGCGAACGCAGTCAGTTCGGCGGGGGTCTCCAGTGGGGAGTCCGGATCGAACTGTTCGTTGAAGAGCGTGGCAATCTCCTCGCGGGATTTGTGCAGCGACGGCCCGACGATGTGTGATGGGGACTCCTCGGCGAGCTGGATCACGAACTCCCCCAGGTCCGTCTCGAAGACGTCCGCACCCTCATCAGCGAGATGTTCCCGCAACCCGATCTCTTCGGTCGTCATCGATTTCGATTTGACTACCGTTTCCCCCGCCTGCTCGTCGAGCACGTCCTGAACGTAGCGGTTCGCTTCAGCCCCGTCTTTCGCGACGTGGACGTGCCCGCCGTTTGCCTCCACGTGCTCCGTCACCGTCTCGATCAGCGTCGGGAGATCCTCGATTGCCCGCTCCTTGATCTTTCGCGCTCGATCCCGGCTGGACTCGTAATCGTCAAACGCCGCGACGGACTCGTACCGATTCTCGTTGAGGTTTCGGACCTGTTCGTTGACGGCCGCCCCATCGGTGGTCATCACGTCCCTGATGCGAGCAGCCGTCTGTCGCCTCGATTCCTCCGTCATCGGTCTGCCACCACGATTACGTGGACCTCACTTGGCCCGTGGACACCCTGGACGTGTCCGCCCATGTCGGCGGTCGCACTCGGCCCAGTGGCGAAGACGCCACTCGACGGGCCTGCGGCCAACTCTTCGCCGAATCGATCGACGGCTGCGGCCAGCTCCGGACACACGTCACTCGCTGCCAGCACGGCAACGTGACGTTCGGGAAACAGACTCACCGGTTCGGCCCCGTCAGCACTGCCTTCGATGAATACAGTTCCGAGCGTTGCGATCCCGAAGGAAACGGGGGTTACGCCGGTTCGGGCGGCGTCGAGTTTCCGGGGCGTCAACGTGGTTTCCACGTCGGTCTCCGCGAGTGACACCCCGTCGATGGGGAGTGAGACGCCCACGGCCGGGTATTCGACAATCCCGTCGAGGGTCGAGTCGAAGCTCGCTGCTCGTGTCCTCGTGACCGCTAGGTCGTGATCTGCGGCGGCCGTCTCGAATTGCGTCGTCTCTGCGCCCGCGTCCATACTGGAAGCGAGACAGGGAGCCACGTAAGGGTTTGTGGCTGATCAGCGACGTCGATAACCGAGGAGGGCGGCACCGAGAAGCGCGATGCTCGCCGCGGCGAAACCAAATCCGGGGGTCTCAGTCGCCGACGAGTCGGCGGTTAGCTCGAGTTCGAAATCAGTTACGTCAGCCCCAGCGGCCCATTCGAGTGTCGTCCCGTCCTGGGCATCCGGCGTCGGCTGGGCCTCCTCGACGGTGTAGTCCGCCGGCACGTGCACGACAATCGGTCGGTCAGCGGAGAAGCCGCTGGCGAAGGGTTCGGTGAGGACCAGTCGATCCCCATCGACGAGCGCGAGTCCCTCGATGGTCGCCGAGAGACGGATGACACCGGTCTCACCGTCCTGGGTCGTCGCGAGGTCGATACTCGTCTCGGACACCGTCACGTCCCTGTCGACAGCGGTGCTGATCGATCCGGCCAGGGCCCCCATTCGGTCGGCGAATCGCGCTTCGACCGCTGCCCTGGTTGTCTCGTTCTGGCTAATAGATTCGAAGGCCTGCGTTTCCGCGTCGCTCGTGAGGTCTCGCGTGTGGACCAGGGTCAGGTCACCGGTGCCGTCGGCTTCGATGTCCACGACGACAGACGGCTCGGTGGGGGCTTCCTGGGCGGCGACCACGCTCGACCCGATTCCCAGGGAGAGCACGAGCGTTATCGCGAGGGTGATTGTTCCGACTCGGTGCGCGTTCGCCCAGCGTGAGTCCGTTGTCATGGGATATTAGCGGTCTGTGGTCGTACCGCCGGCGACGTCAGTTGGCGAAGTCGTTCGGTCGTCAGTCATGTTAGCTCCCATCATGGGTGTCGTTGTCGGTCCGTTCGGTCGGTTCATTCCGTCCCCGTGGGACGGACCGCCAGGCGCGTGCTGGGGTGGACCGTACGAGTGACCCATCGATGGCCCGGCAATCCGCTGGGCCATCGCAGCAACTTCTGGACCGGCCATCGATCTGGCATGCTCCTGCATCTGGGCGAGTGCCTGGACGTCGACGTCCTGTTGTTCGAGGACAGCAGCCGGGATATTCCGGGCCGTTCGCTCCGTGAGGTTCGCGTACTGCTCCAGGGTCCGGGTCTGGGCGACCAGCCCAGTCACTTCGCCCTGGTAGCGGGCAGTCGAGATGGAACCGTTCTGGTGGGCCCGCTCCATCTCCTGGAGTCGCTGTTCGAGATGCTGGGAGCGGTTTTCCAGCTCCCGCTGCTCTGTCGCGAGCATCCGGGCTCGCGTCTCATTTCCGTCACCGGCCGCTATCCGCAAGGCGAAGGCCCGTTGCTCGACTTCGCCTTGCAATTCAGCCTGTTGTGCACCGATCGAGCCCGAGAGGACTGCGCCCGGCGCGATTGGCTCCGCGGTCGTGGTCTGAACCTGGCCCGTATTCGCGTCTGGACTGGCCGATCCGGCCAGGGCCACCGCCGGCACGACGCCTGCGGCGACCACCGACAGGACGACAAGGATCGACAGTGCTCGTTTCATTACAGTCAGGTAGAGGCCACACAGGGCCATATACCCGCAGGACGCTCAACGCCGGTTTCGCTCTGTTAACCCGAATTCGAGTCCGTTTGTTCGTGCTTTCGATCGGGTTTGTGTTGGATTTCCTCCGCAAATGGGAGATTAGTTGGGGGAAAAACGGCTGCCGTCGCCCAATTGTGCGGGGCGTTATGTGTTGTCACGCACGGAGGGAAATCACAACCCTCTTTCCGTCCCCCACCATACGAGGTGATAGCGGGATGGGATAGCCTGGAGATTCCGCCGGCCTCATGAGCCGGAGAGCGGTGGTTCAAATCCACCTCCCGCTACTTCTTTCCGATTTCAGTCCCTTTGGATCAGAACTCTCGTTATTCCCAGAGTCGATACATGTCGTCCCGGACCGGCTCAGTGAAAACCCGTTCACCAAGCGTCAGCGTCGAGGGAGTCCCTTCGACGACAGAACCGATGTGAGCCGCCTCGATGCCCGCCTCTGTCAGGGCCCCGAGTGCATCGTCGAGTTCAGCAGCGGGGACAGTTGCGAGCAGCGCACCGGACCCGAAAATCCGGAACGGGTCGACGCCCATCGCGTCGGTCAGCACGGCCGTCGCTTCTCGGATCGGGACGGCGTCGGGATCGACCTCGATCGAGGCCTCGGAAGCACTCGCCATTTCGAGCAGCGCGTCGATAAGCCCACCCTCGGTCGGGTCATGCATACCGGTCGCAAAGGAACGTAATACGGCCGCGTCGTCGGTCACCCCGATGTCCTCGAAGAAACCCACTCCATCCGCTATGAGTGCCGGATCGACCCCTTTCTCACGAAGTTCCGACTCGAAATCCGAGGCGAGGATCGCCGTCCCTTCGATGGCGGCCCCTTGGGTCAAGATTAGTTCGTCGCCCGGACTCGCGCCGCCGGTCGGCACGTAGGGGTCGCCCATCCCCATGCAGGTCATCATGAGCAGCGGCCGATCGAGTTGCTGGTTGTACTCCGAGTGGCCACCCACGACGGCGACGCCGATAGATTCGGCCGCTTCGTCGATCTGGGTCGTGATACGTTCCAGCGTGGCAGCGTCGGCATCTGCGGGCAGAAAGACGACGTTGGTCATCCAGGTGGGATCCCCGCCAGAGGCGGCGACGTCGTTGCAGGCGACGTGGACACCCAGTGTCCCCACCCGATCGACGGCGAACCAGAGCGGGTCGGAGCTCACGACGAGCGTTCCCTCGGGCACGTCGATTGCGGCCGCGTCCTCTCCGTAGGCTGGCCCCTGGAGCACCGACTCTAAATCCGCGCCCTTCCGTTGAAACACGTGGGCCGCCAGGTCGTCTGGCGAAACCTTCCCAAGCATGGCCTATTCTCGAATGTGTGCGGCCTTGTACCTGCCGGGATCGGTCCGAAAGGTGATCAGTGCCGTGGGCGGTTTTCGGCGACGTCCCTCAGTTCGATCGGCGGCTCGAAAGCCCCATCTTCGGTTACCAGGTAATCGACCAGTTCCATCGGCGTCGCGTCGAAAGCCGGGTTGCGAACCGGGACGTCCGCAGGGGCGTTCTGCGAGCCGTAGATCTCTCGGAGTTCGACCGGGTCCCGCTCCTCGATCTTTACGCGGTCGGCGCTGGTGTTCGCGTCGACGGTCGAGGTGGGTGCCGCGACGATAAACGGCACGTCGTGACGGTCGGCAAGCACCGCCTGCTTGTAGGTCCCGACCTTGTTGTAAACCACGCCCTGGTCGCCGAACTGGTCGCCGCCGTCCAAAACCACCCGGTCAGCCCCGACCACGACCGCGTCGACCTCGCCCTCCTGCATGAGCAGGCCGCTCGCGTTGTCCGGGATCAGGGTGGTCGGCACGTCTCGCTCCATCAGTTCGACGGTGGAGATACGGGAGCCCTGGTTGAGCGGCCGGGTCTCGTTCACGACCACGTCGATTTCCTTCCCCGCCTCTCGGGCCGAGTAGACCACACCCAGGGCCGTCCCCCAGTCCACGGTGGCCAGTGCCCCCGCGTTACAGTGAGTCATCACGGTGTCCTGGTCTCCCAGCAGCTTCGCCCCCTCGTCGCCGATCTGTTTGTTCCGCTCCACGTCGCGGTCGGCCAGGTCCTCGGCCGCCGAAAGGGCCGTCTCCCGGACCTCCTCGACGGTCATCCCCAACTGGGCCTCGTCGAAGGCCTTCGAGACGCCCCGCTCCAGGTTCACCGCCGTCGGCCTGGCACTCGCGATCCGCTGAGCGTCGGCCTTGACCGCCGTGAGTAACGACTCGGCCTGTTTCAGTTGGTGCTGGCGGGTCGCCAGCGCGACGCCGTAGGCCCCCGCTGCTCCCAGGGCAGGGGCCCCCCGGACGCGTAGCATCTGGATGCTCTCGATGAGTTCGTCGACTGTCTCGGCCTGGTAGGTCGTGAACTCACCAGGAAGTTTGGTCTGATCGACCATCTCGATGCAGTTACAGTCCTCGTCCCAGGAGATCGTTCGCATGACTGCGGGTATGTCGTGGGCGCTCAAGAATGTGGTCAGTCGGCGTCGTCCCCTTCTGGTTGCCCGTAGCTGTCGAACTGCGCCATCGCGGCTTCGAACTGTGTCGGGGTCAGCTCGACCGGGTCCCCGACGGCCTTGGCCTGCAGGTACACCTGGGCCGTCGACTCCACCGCAACGGCTGTCTCGATGGCGTCCTGAACATCCTCGCCGCCCGCGACAAGCCCGTGATTCGCGAGGATACAGGCGGTCGTTCCCGCCGACTCCATCGTCGAGACCGCGGCCTCGGCCAGTTCGACTGTGCCGAAGGGTTCGTACGGGGCAACGGGAACAGGTCCACCCGCGGCCGCGACCATGTAGTGCACCGGCGGGAGTTCCTCACCGAGCACCGCAAGCGTGGTTGCCCAGGGAGAGTGGACGTGCGCGATGGCCCCGACGTCGAGCGAGCGGTAAATCCCGAGGTGCATCGGGGTCTCGCTGCTGGGGGCCAGATCGCCGGTGACGGGCTCACCGTCGAGTGAGAGGACTGGGACAGACCCCGGCTGGATCTCCTCGTAGGGGACGCCGGACGGCGTGATCGCCACCCGGTCGCCCGACCGAGCGCTTAGATTGCCCGTTCGTCCGGGTGTCATCGCCGCGATTTCGGGGACGCCCGTGGCGATGGCCGTCCGCAACTCGCTGGCCGTCGCTTCGTCACTGGTCGAATCGGTCATACTGGACCTCCGGCACCCGGCACTTTGAACCTATCAGGTCTCGACGTCTATCGGCCAGCCGCACTCACATTGGCCATCCAGGTCGGCGACGATGGTGGAATCAAACCCCGCCCGGCGGATCCAGGTTCGGCCACAGTCCGGACAGACAGTCGAGTTGAACCGCTGATTCCGGACGTTGCCGACGTAGACGAACTCCAGCCCGGACTCGACGGCGATCTCGTGGGCCTGCTCCAGGCGCTCGATCGGCGTGGGCGGGCGGTCTTGCATCTCGAAGTCGGGGTGAAACCGGGAGAAGTGGACGGGAATCGACGAATCGATACCCGCGACCCACTCGGCGAATTCCCGGATCTCCTCGGGGTCGTCGTTCAGGCCCGGAATGACGAGATAGGTGACCTCGGTGTGAATGCCCTGCTCGTGAACCCGTTCGACCGAATCCAGCGTGGGCTGGAGTCGGCTGCCCATGTACTCCAGGTGTGGGCCCTCGCGGAATCCTTTGACGTCGATGTTGATCGCGTCGAGGTACGGCCCCACTTCAGCGAGAAACTCCTCGGTGAAATAGCCGTTCGAGACCATCACGGTGTACAACCCTGCCTCGGTGGCCGCTTTGGCGCCGTCACGGACGTACTCGGCGTAGATCGTGGGTTCGTTGTACGTCCAGGCGATGCCGGCCGCCCCCTGTTCGAGCGCGCTCTCGACTGCCGCTTCGGGGCTCACCGCTCGAAGTTCGATGGTCTCCGGGTCCGCAAAGGCCAGATGATGGTTCTGACAGAACGCACAACGGAAGTTACACGCCGCGCCGCCGAAACTCAACACGTCGGTCCCGGGATGAAAGTGATAGAGCGGTTTCTTCTCGATGGGGTCGAGCGTTCCGGGTGGGCCGGGAGTGGGGTCGTACACCAGCCCGTAGGTGAGCAGTCTGAGTTCCCCATCGACGTTCTCTCGAACTCGACACACGCCACGCTGGCCAGGAGAAAGGACACATCGATGGGCACAGGCAGTGCACTCGACAGTATCGCCCTCACGATCGCGGGCGAGCGTCGCTTTCACCCCAGTAAGCTCTCGGTCGGTACTGGATTCTGGGGTCGCCATACAGAGCCTATGCACCGACTCCCAATGACCGTTCTGGGTGGTCAGGGGCGATCCCGGTCGAGTTCTCGCCCCGCTCTGGGATGAGCCAGATCGAACTCGCTGCGGAACACCGTCAGGGCGTTCTCGATCGCCCCGGCCGCGGAGAGGTACCGGACCCCGACGACGGATTTGAGCGCTCTGGCTGCCGGACCGGTCACCACCGTCGGCCCGAGCTGTGCGACGGCCGTGTCACCAACCGTCACGATGCGGCTCTCGCCCGTCTTGCGGTAACGGTGATAGGCCGGCCGAAACCCGGTCTGGTCGTCGGCCTGGACCCGGAGAATCGCGTTGTCGGCCGCCACCGTCGCCATTCCGACTGCTGCCTGCGCAGTCGGTTCCACGAGAGAGCCATCCTCGTCGACTGCCTGCACCGCGTCACCTGCGCCGAACGTTCGATCACCCAGCCTGAGATCGGCCCGCACCCGTGGTCGATCCCCGTCGAAGAGTGCCTGGCCCTGGATGCCGCCCGTCCAGACAAAGAGGTCTGCGGGAATGTCGAGTGTGTCGGCCAGGCCGACGACCGACTCGTCCGCGCCCGAGACGGTAGTCTCGGTCCGGATCTCGACGTTCCGCTCGGTGAGCGCCTGCCGAATCGCCTCCTGGAAACGGCCCGAGGAGCCAGGAACGATTTCGGAAGCCTGCTCGACGAGGATGATCGAAATGTCGGTCGCGTCCGCGTCGTTGCGCACGGCCGCGAGTTCGCCGGCGACCTGAACGCCGGCCAACCCGGCCCCAGCGACGACAATCGTGCCCGCTTCAGCTTCGAGAAGGTCGGCCATCGAATCGGCGATGTGTGTGGCATCCGCCGGCGTCGCGATCGGGACGCTGTGTTCCTCGACGCCGTCCAGTCCGTAGTAATTCGGCCGTGAACCGAGCGCAACGATTCCCGCGTCGTAGGACATCTGCTCCCCGTCCTCGAAGGTGACAGCGCCCGCGTCGGAATCGATCGACGCGATGGTTCGCTGGTCGAACTGGGCCCGTTTCAGGATGTCCGCGAAGGGAATTTGGAGTTCTGCCGCGAACTCGGGCCGTCTGATCACCCGATGCAACTCGTGTTTGATGAGATGGGTCGGCCGCTGATCCACGAGCACGATCTCGGCCGATTCCGGGAGGCGGCGTTCGAGCCGCGTCACTGCGACGATGCCCGCGTACCCGCCGCCGAACACGACGACTCGCATACCTCCATATCTACGCCCTGGACGGTAAGTGATGGGGTACTGGAAAACCGCTCAGAACAGGGCTTCGGTCTCCGGGAGCACAGTCGCTGGCCCGCCGGCCTCCCAGACACGGGTCTCGACGCCCAGATCGGCGATGGCCGCCTCGACTTGGGCGACGTGTTCGGCCCGGGTGTTCACGTAGACGGTCGCGCCGGTATCAGTGGAGAAGTAGACCGGCACGCCCTCGTCTCGCAGTCCCCGGACTGTCTCGAAGATCTCCAGCGTCTCGGGTTGCCAGTAAATCCAGGCCTCCGGGCCGGTCATCGTCGTCGCGGCCAGGCTCAGGGTGTCCCGCTCGGTCACCTCGAAGGCCGTCTCGAAGTCGCCCTCGCGAAGCGCCTGCCGCATCGCCGCGAGCTGATCGTGGACGTGGGCCAGCCGCGATTGCCAGAGGTGGCTCTGGGTCGCCTCTTCGTGGGCCCAGCCGGTCTCCTTGTAGGCCGGGACGATCCCGACGACGATCCGCAGATCGTCTTCGAGTGACGACTCGATCCGGGAGGAGCGACAGTCCTCGTCGGTCGTTCCCGCTCGCAGGTCCGAAAAGCCGCCAGTGACCGAACGGGCCGCCGAGGCCGAGCCCCGACGGGCAATCGTCGAGATCTCCGGGCGTGTGAGATCGAGCCCGGCAGCTTCGACCGCGGCCATCGCGGCGGCCGCAAACCCGGAGGAAGAAGAGCCCAACCCGACGTTCGTGGGCATGGAGTTCTCGCTCACCAGTTTCACAGGAACCTCGACGGCCGGATCATCAGCGATGGCTCGGACGCGATCCAGCACTCGTTGTACCCGTGCAGCGGCCTCGCCCGTGAGTTCCTCGCCATCGACGACGTACGTAGACTCGTCCAGCTCCGGGTCGAACTCCACCGTCGTGATGGTCTCCGCGGGCGCGGTCGCCACGCTGATGCTGTCGTGATACGGGTAGCGCAACTCGGCGTCACGCAACCCGTGATACTTGACCAGCCCCTGGATAGGGTGGGCCCTGGCGGTCGCTTTCATGGTGTGGAAGGGGACCGGCCACCGGATAAACACAACGCATCCCTGCACCCCTGCTTCAAGCGAAACCCGACCTGTCAGGCTGGATCCCAGGGCTCGTACCGGTCGTGTTCGACGTCGAAGCGATCGAGAATGGTGCCCACGGTCCGGTCGATCACGTCCTGGATGTTTTGTGGGTCGTAGTAAAAGCCGAGCACTGGCGGCACGACGGCCACGCCGCGCTTACGGAGCGCGAGCAGGTTCTCCAGGTGGGCCTCATTGAGTGGTGATTCCCGCGGCACCACCACGAGTGTTCGATCCTCCTTGAGGGTCACGTCGGCGGCGCGAACGAGCAGATTCTCGGCGTAGCCGTTCGCGATGGCCGCGACCGACTTCATCGAGGCGGGGACCACGACCATGCCCGCCGTGGGGACCGATCCCGACGCGATCGGAGCGCTCAGATCCTCGCCATCGTGGACTGTTGCCATCGATTCGAGGGTCGCCATCGTCTCTGCTCGGGAATCCGTCTCGTGGTCCATCACGGCCCTGGCACCCTCGGTGACCACGACGTGCACCGAGAAGTGCTCGGCGAGCGCTTCGACGGTTTCGACCCCGAGTCGCGTTCCCGAGGCCCCGGAGAGCCCGACGACCACCGTTTCGCGTTCAGTCATCGGCGAGCAACGTGACCGTCCCCTCGGTCGCGTCGACACGAACCCGGTCGCCGTCCTCGAACCGCTCCACGGCGTCCTCGATTCCGTCCACACAGGGAACCTCACCGAGGATGGCCCCGGTCGCCACGATAGTCTCGGTCTCGTGGTTGATGATCGCAGCGGGACCGGTCCCCTCCTGGGCCAACCCGTAGATGACATACGAACCGACTGTCGATCCCTTCCCCTTGGGGAAGACAAGGACCTTGCCCGCGATCGTCTCACCGGTGAGGTGATGGTCGGCCTCGATGAACTCGCCCGTGTCGGTGTCGACTGCACCGTAGAAACTGATGGGCTCGGGGGAGACCAGCACCTCGCCCTCCGCGACGCCCTCGGCGATCGTCCGCCCCTCGACTGTCTCGCTCATTCGATCGCCTCCTCGAGCAGGGAGAGTTTGTCGTCGAAGTGCACGTCCTGTTCACCGAATCCCGGGAGGTAGGCCGCCGCCTTCGCGGAGTCGGTGGCCGTGGATTCATAGCCCATCTCCTCGATCGGGGCGACGACGTTACAGGTGTCGCTGAGGACCATCCCGCCGGCGTCTTCGATCGTCTCCGTGTAGCCCATCCGGTCGGCCTGGGACTTGACTGCGCCGCTGGCACAGACCCAGAGATCCCGATCGAGTGACTCCCCGTCCAGCCGATCGGCCACCTGCCCGATCTCGTCGACTGAAGCGTGTGGACAGCCAAAGACGATGAGGTCGGTGTCCCCCGTCGAGTTGAGTTCGCCGTACTCGGCGTCGAGTTCCGTCGAGCCGAACTGCAGGGTTTCGAGGTCCGTCGGTGGCTCCTCGTCGGTGGTGACCCCGCCGACGAAGTGCATCGCCACCGCTCCGGTTGCGGCCATCGCCGCGCCGAGGGCCTTCAGTTCGTCCGTTGTCGCCCCATCCACGCCGGCGAAGTAGGGACGGCCGTCCTCCACGATCCGGCCCGCCCAGGAGCCAAGCGCGGCGAAATCCGCCTGATTCTGCAGTTCGACGTCGACGTCGATCCGATGGGTTGGGACACGGTTTTCCGCGAGGTGCAACCCGTACTTCGGGGTGCGACCCGTGATCGCCGCCGCGAGTGCGGAGGGACCGCCCTCGCGGTTGGTGCGTGCGCCAACCACGCTGTTCGCAAAGGAGACCGCCGAGGACTCCGCCCAGGCGATGTGTTCGTTCGGCCCGGGAAGGTTCCCCGCGAGGTACGGGGTACAGGTAAAGGAGACGGTCACACCCATCTCACGAAGTGCGCCCACGATTCGGCGCTGCTGCTTTGCGAACTCCGGGTCGACACCCATCTCCTCCCAGCGGTCGATGTCCATCCCCGCCGGGTTGGCGAACGTCTGGACCTCCACTTCCGCACCCTCCGCGGCGAACCCTTCGAGGAACTCAACCCCGGGGTCGCCGATCGACTTGTAGGAGATGCCCGAGGCCTGGGCGGAGCCGATCTCGACGAACTCCTCGGCGCCGTAGATGTCTCCGAGGCGCACGAGCAGCTCCATCGACTTTCGGACGGCCGGATTGTCTGATTCGAGCAGTGCCTGTTCGTCGGTGGTGAGATCGATTGGCATCGTTACTGGTACTCCGCGAGTGAGATCTCCGTCGCGCCCGGAACCGTCGCTTCGGTGAATTCGGCACGATCACGATTCGAGGGGACGGTCGCGTCCACGAGCCACTTGGTGAGGGTCCCCGTCTCGAAGTCCTGGGACGGATCGAGTGAGGAGCCCTTCGCATTCTCGACGGTTTCGATGTCCTGATCGGCCTGGACCCGCGTTGCCACGGCCCACTCGACCGCATCGGGGTCGGCCGGGTCGATGTCCTCGTCGACCACGACCACCCGTTTCATCGAGGGATGGGCAGCGAGTGCGGCGAGTCCGGCGTTTTTCGCATCGCCCTCGGTGCGCTTCTCGATCGAGACGACCCCGTGAAGCCAGGAACACCCACCGGGAGTCAGTACGACCTCCTGCACGGTGGGGACGGTGTTCTCCACGATTCGCTTGATCCGCGGCTCCTGGGGGAGCCCCATGAGGTGGGCGTGTTCTCGCTTCCCCGGCACGACGACCCGAATCATCGGATCCGGGCGCAGGTAGAGGTCCCGAACCTCGACGACCGGCTGTTGACGGACCGTATCCCAGGTGCGCGAGAGGTCCACGAAGGGGCCCTCCGCACGAGTCTCGTCGTGAATCGTCGCCGTCATCACCAGTTCGGCCTCGGCGGGCACCGTCAGTCCGTCGAGTTCCGTGACGGCCAGGTCGCCGTCGAGCAGGGCGTTGGCGACTTCGAGTTCGTCCATCTCGGGGCTGCCCGAGGTCGCCGCAGCCAGTTCCACGGCCGGATGGACCCCGACGACGATGGCCACGTCGAGTGGCCCCTCGCTTCGAGATCGGATGTCATGGAGGTGGCGCTCGACGAGGCGCATGACGAACTCGTTTTCCCCGTCGTACATCAACCGGTGGAAGGAGAGGTTCTGCACCCCGGTATCGGGGTCCTTCGCGATCACGATTCCCGAGGCGATATACTGGCGTTCGTGTTCGTCGTAGTAGGTGGGAATCGGGACGTGGTCATCGAGGGTCGGCGAGGTCGCGACGTGTTCGAAAGCCGCTGCCGTCGTTCCAGCCAGCGGTTCCGGGTCAGTCGTCGCCCTGGTCATCGCGTCGACGATCTCGCCCCGGTCCACATCGAGTGCCCCGGCAATTCGCTCGCGGGAGGAGACGACGTTGGTCACCGCCGAGAGGTCCGGATACCCCGCGACCGACTCGAAGACGAGTGGCTGTGACTCGTCCTGTACTGAGAGTGCCGCGAGTTCGAATCTGGGATCGACCGGTTCGGTGAGTTCCGTGACCGGCGACCCCGAAAGCACGCTTCGCAGTCCCATAGCGGCCCTTACCCGGCCCGCGCACTAAGTACTCGCGATCCACGGCCCGTGTCGAATCGCTCAAGGCGACCCACGAGAAGTTCGCCTATGGGCATCCCGCGGGACTCTCGAAGCGAACAGGCAACTGTCGTCATCGATCGACTGCGCGAGGCCTACCCGGAGGCGACGATCTCGCTCGACTTCGAGAACCGCCTCGAACTACTGATCGCGGTCGTGCTCTCGGCCCAGTGTCCGGACGAACGGGTCAACGAGGTCACCGAGACGCTGTTCGAGCAGTACCGAACGCCCGCAGACTACGCCGCAGCCGATCCGGCGGACATCGCCGAGATCATCGGTTCGTGTACCTACCCGAACAACAAGGCCGAGTATCTCGTTGGCATCGGCGAGCAACTACTCGCGGAACACGACGGTGCGGTGCCGGACTCGATGGACGAACTGACCGATCTGCCTGGCGTCGGGCGAAAGACCGCAAACGTGGTGTTACAACACGGCCACGACACCGTCGCGGGGATCGTGGTCGATACCCACGTACAGCGTCTCTCGCGCCGGCTGGGACTCACGGACGAAGAGCGGCCGGAGAAGATCGAAGCCGACCTGCAGGAGATCCTGCCCGAGGAAGACTGGAAGCTGTTCACTCACTGGTTGATCGCCCACGGCCGGGCCGTCTGCACGGCTCGCTCACCCGATTGTGAGACCTGTGTCCTCGAAGACATCTGTCCTTCTTCCCGATTGGAATAGCTGCCGCACCCCGCAGCCTTTTGCCCGTCGGGGGCTACTCCCCGTTGATGGCCAGGGGGCGGTATCAGTGCGAGTGACGATCGTCGGGCCGGAGAAATGCATACCGACAGGACTCGAATCGGCAAGTGAAGCCGATGTCGACCACGTCGAGCGGGTTTCCACAGCAGATCCACCGGAGAGCGATTTCCTCGTCACAGTCGGCGAGTCGGCCCTGCTCTCGGCCGTGACGGCGGCGGTCCAGGTGCCAATCGTGCCAGTCGCCGTCGATGCCGGGGTGCCGACCGTTCCCCTGTCCGACCTGGCGGCAGCCATTTCGGCCCTGGTGGCTGGCGAGTCGACCATCGAGACCGTTCCGACGATAGTGGTGTCACTGGGCGAGAACACGTATCGCGCCCTGATGGACGTGATGGCCGTGACCGCCGAGCCGGCCCGGATCTCGGAGTTTCGGACCCGAAAAGTCGAGACTGATGTCGTGGTCGATCAGGTCCGAGCCGATGGAATCGTGGCCGCAGCGGCGGCCGGAACTCCCGGCTATGGAACGGCCGCGGGCGGCCCGATTCTCGATCCGGAACTCGATGGCCTGGCAGTCGTCCCAGTCGGTCCCTTCCGGACCGAGCGCCCCCAATGGGTGTTGGCCCCGCCGATCGAGTTCGAGGTCGTCCGCGAGTCGGTTCCGGTCTCGCTGGTCGTCGACGACGATCCGGTCGAGCGCGTGCCGGCCGGTGAGCCGGTGAGACTCGACTGGGGCGAGCCGATCGAGATCGCCGTCCTCGAAGCGACGATCCCGCCGCTCGCGAACGACCCGGAGAACTAGATCTCGTCTTCTTCGCGCAACGCGTCCATGATGTCATCGACCAGTGATTCGACGTCCTCGTAGGGGAAGTTGGCGTGGGAGCCGAGTTTGGACGCCAACTCCATCACGGAGAAACTCACGCCGCCGGCCTCGAATTTCGTCCGGGGACCCTTCGGGAGGGCCGGCACGAGGTCCATCTGTCCGGTGACGGGGTACTCCGCGTCCTCGAAGGCCGTTATGAACTCCTCGCGGAGTTCGGCTTCGGTACTCATGGTCGTGAGTTTATGGGCGGCCAAAAAAGGGTTGTGCATCGCCGGGTGACTGGAACTCAAGTTTTTTAGTCACACCCGGTCACTCCCGACACATGCGGGACGCGTTGACCGAATGGCGGGAGCCGATCGATCGGGAGATCGAAGAGCTCCTGCCACGGACGATCACCGAGGAGACGTTGGCCGACCTGTTCGGGCCACCGCGATACGAATACGACACCGAGGCGATCGCGCAGGCCCTCTTCGAACCAGTCTGGGATCTGCTCGATCGGGGTGGCAAGCGCTGGCGGCCCGTCCTCTTTCTCGAACTCGTGGACGCACTCGGCGAGGATCCCGAGCAGTACCTCCCCTACGCCACGATCCCCGAAATCCTCCACACCGGGACGATCATCGTCGACGACGTGGAGGACGATGCAACGTTGCGCCGGGGCGAGGAGGCGATTCACCTCCGCTATGGAACCGACATCGCGTTGAACGCCGGGAACGCGCTGTACTTCGTGCCCCTGAAGGTAATCTCGGCGAATCCCGGTGACCTCGATCCGTCCCAGCAACTCGGGATCTACGAGATGTTGACTTTCGAACTGAATCGGACCCATCTGGGCCAGGGCACGGACATCGTCTGGCACAACGAGAGTGAGATCGACATCACCGAGGCACAATACCTGGAGATGAGCGCCTGCAAGACCGGTTGCCTGGGGCGGATTGCGGGTCGGCTGGCCGCACTCGTGACGGACAGTCCCGATGCCGTCGAGGACGCCTTCGCCGCCTACGCCGAGTCCCTCTCGATTGCCTTCCAGATCGGCGACGACGTACTCGACGTGAAACACTCACTCGATCAGGCCGGGGAGTTCGGCAAGGCTTTCGGAAACGACATCCGCGAGGGCAAACGCACCCTGCTCGTGATTCACGCGCTCAAAAAAGCCGACCCGGCCGACCGGGACCGCCTGGAGTCGATTCTCACGGCCGATGAGGTCACCGACGAGGAGATCGAATTCGTGCTCTCGATCCTCCAGGAGACCGACAGCGTGGCGTTCGCCCTGGAGACCGCACAGCGACTCGCGGCCGACGCACGCTCACAGCTAGCCGAAGTGGATATCGATCCCGACGTGCAGGCCGAACTGGAAGAGTTCACCCGCTACGTGATCGAACGCGATCGCTGAATCCTACTCGACCTTGTCCCGCGTCGGTCGACCGTCCACTTCCGCCACGATCCGATCCAGCACTCGTTTCGCTTCCGACTCGATCAGCGCCGTGGCTCGATCTCGAACCCAGTCCAGAGAGACGCCAAACGGCAACGAGACGGCATCCGACCCGAGCGAGTCCGGATCGTAGGCGACCTGGAAGTGGAGCTGTGACCCGTCGGAGCGCTCTTCGACGACCCAGCGACCGTCCGCCTCGAGATCCTGCGTGATCGTCCAGTCGATCGTGTGTGGTGGCTCACACGCGGTCACCCGGGCCTGGGTCTCGTAGGCGAGTTTCCACCAGCCGAACTGAAACGCGTACTCGGTCACCTGCGTTTCCGCGGTCGCCGAAACCGACTGCAGGTACTTCGAATAGCGTGGGTAGGCCTGGAAGTCCCGGACGGTGTCGAACACCACCTCCGGGGGCTGGTTCAGTTCCCGAGAGACGGCGATCTCGTTCACGATCGATCGTAGTCGGGCCCGGCAGAAGAGCGTGCCGCCCACATCGCCCAGGTTTATCCCCGTCCCCATCGAATCGCAGACGATGCTCGACGGGACGAACGTGGCACTGGGAGTGACCGGAAGTGTCGCCGCCGTGACGGTCGTCGAACTGGCCCACGAACTCCGACGTCGCGGGGCGACGGTCCGGGCGCTCATGACCGAATCTGCCCAGGGAATCGTCCACCCCGATGCGGTCACCTACGCAACTGACGAACCGGTCGTGACGGACCTGACAGGGGCCGTCGAGCACGTCGAACTCTGTGGGAAAGACGGCTGGGCGGACGTCTGCCTGGTGGCCCCCGCGACGGCCAACACGATCGGCAAGATCGCGAGTGGCATCGACGACACCCCCGTGACGACCGGGGTCACCACCGCTCTCGGGGCGGGAATTCCGGTCGTGCTCGCACCCGCGATGCACGAGGGGATGTTCGATCACCCAGGTGTAAAGCGCAACATCGAGACGATCGCGGAGTGGGGCGTCTCGGTCGTTCCACCACGAATCGAGGAGGGCAAGGCCAAGATCGCGACGGCGGATACGATCGCGCTCGAAACGGCTCGGGCAGCGGCTGATTCGCCGCTCGCCGGCTCACACGTGGTGGTCACGAGCGGGGCCACCGCGGAGCCGATCGATCCGGTCCGGGTCCTCACGAATCGCGCAAGCGGTCGAACCGGCCGGGCGGTCGCCCGTGCCATCTACGTGCGGGGCGGATCGGTCACGCTCGTGCACAACGGGGGTTCAGTCCCATATGCCGAGGTACAGTCCGTCGAGACGGCCGCCGAGATGACCGAGGCGGCCCTGGAAGCCGCCAAGGGCGCAGACGCCTTCGTCTCCGCGGCCGCGATCTCGGACTACACCGTCGAACCCGCCGCCGAGAAACTTTCCTCCGGCGAGTCGCGAACGCTCAAACTGGAGCCAACACCGAAACTGGTAGACTCCGTCCGGGAGGCCCAACCAGGCCTCCCCATCGTCGGCTTCAAAGTCGAAAGCGACCGGGACACACTGCTCGACGGGGCCCACGAACTCCTCGATCGGGTGGGAATGGCCTTCGTCGTCGCGAATCGCGCCGACGCGATGGGCGGGCCGGAGACCGCAGTCGAATTCGTCTTCGAGGAGCGAACGGAGCAATTCGAGGGGTCCAAAGCGGCTCTCGGTGAGCGAGTGGTCAGCGAACTGGCGACGGTCCTACAGTAGGAGTCCGAGCAGCACGCCGCTTAGTACCACGACCATCAGCGCGATACTCGCGGCGATCGTCGCCCGCAGGCTCCCGGGTCGGAACTCACGCTCCACGCTGGTCGCCCTGACACGCACCCAGTTGAGCACCGGATACGGATAGGAGAGCCGTCGGGCGATGGCATAGGAGCCACCAGCAACCACGCGATCCACGGCCGCGTACAGTTCGGTGAGCCCCCTGACCAGCGCCCTGGTCCCGTAGAACATGACGGGGTTGATGATCGCATCCACGTCCGGCACGTGGGCGATCCTGGACAGCGGCTTTTTGACGACTGCGAAGCCGAGAAGCCCCAGTGCCGCCAGAATCAGCCCTTCGAGAATATGACTCGGCGCGAAGGTGTGGGCGTGTGCGGTACTCCCGGGCAGCACTGCAAAGAGGGTCTGGGGGAAGAGCCCGAACAGCACCAGCAACACGGAGACACCGAGCATGGCGACCCGCTGGCCCCAGTTCGACCAGTCGACGTCCCACTCCCGGTCCAGATCCCGGAAGAAGGCATAGTACCCGAACTTGATGAACGACATGAACGTGCCCACGCCGGCCGCCATAAGCAGGTAGTAGATCGCCGTGAGGTGTTCCTCGTGGGCCGCGACGGTGAGCAGGCCCTTGCTCACGAAGCCGTTGAATCCGGGGAACCCGGAAATCGAGAGGGCAGCGATCGTGAACGCGAGTGCCGTAAACGGCAGGTGCTTGGCAAGCCCGCCCAGATCGTCAAGGCGCTCGGTGCCGGTCCGGGCGATGACCACACCCGCAGTCATGAAGAGCAACGCCTTGTAGAGGATGTGGTTGAACACGTGGGCGAAGGCGCCGGCCGTCGCCATCGCCGTCCCGATCCCGACGCCGGCGACCATGTATCCCACCTGGGACTGGATGTGATAGGCGAGGAGGCGTCGCATGTCGTGCTGGAACAGCGCGTAGATGACACCGATCATCGCCATCGCCGCGCCCATGTACGCGATCGCGATGTGGCCGTCCGGGAAGGCCCGGGCCAGGCCGTACACACCGGTCTTGGTCGTGTAGACCGAGAGGAAGACACTGGCGGCGATCTGCGGCCGCGGATAGGTGTCCGGCAGCCAGGCGTGGAGCCCGACGAACCCGACGTTGACGCCGATCCCGACCGCGGCGAGCGCCGTCGGAATGCCGGCCACGAGCCCCGAACTCGCACTGAAGAGGAACGAGTCGACGGCGGTGTAGTGGCAGACGACTGCCGCCATGAGGAGACTCCCGCCGAGCCCGTGATAGAACGCATAGCGGTAGCCGGCTCTGATGGCCTCTCCGCCGTAATCCCAGACGAGCAACGTGCTGGTGACGGCCATGAGCTCCCAGAAGAACACCATCGTGAGCCAGTCGCCGGCGAAGACGGCCCCCAGGCTGGTGCCGACATACCCCAATGCGAAGGCCGTCTGCCGGTTCGACGCCTCCGAGGAGTACGAGTAGAGGACTGCAGCGGCCGCGATGAGCCCGAAGATGATCCCCATGAGCCGGGAGAGCGTATCGACCTGGAGCAACACCGCATCGAAGCCCAGGAACCGAATCGGGAGATGAACCCCGGCGGGAGCGAGATACGCCCAGATAGAGGCCCCGCCAGTAGCGAGCACGCCCAGGGCATGTCCCAGGCGTCGCGGCAGGAAGGGGAGGGCGATGGCGACGGCCAGGACCACGAAGGCCGGTGGCACACTCGTCATCGGATCCATCAGAAGGCCACCCCCGTTGCGTTCTCGACGATCTGCTGGATCAACTGCAGGAAGATCGCCCCTTCGGGATCGATCCCGAGGACGACCGCCCCGGTTGCAGCCACGAGAATCGGTCCGATCATGAACCACGTACTCTCGGCACCAAGTGACCGGCGTTCCCAGCCACCTGCTGGCGGGCCGCCGTGGTGGGCGTGGTCCTCGTGGTCGTCGGCTGGCGCTTCGTGGGACTCAGTGCGTGTGTGATCGCTCGGGTTTCGGTCCACAGCCAGCCCTTCTGCCTGACCTCCGTCGGCACGAGCCCGTTTGCCACCAAACGGTCCCTCGATCACCGGTTTCGAGTCGGCGTCCGCCGGCGTCTGGAAGAACGCCTGGTAGACGATCGGCCAGAAGTACCCGATATTGAGCAGCCCCGAGAGCAGGAGCACGAGCACGAACACCGTCTGGCCGGCGTCGAGACTCCCGATAAGTAGATACCACTTGCTCACGAACCCGGCCACGAGCGGGAGCCCGGCCATCCCGACACTCGCCACGGCGAAGGCGATCATCGCCAGTGGCATCCGGCGACCGATCCCGGCCATGTCGCTGATGTCGTCGGTATGTGTTTCGACGTGGATCGCCCCGGCCACGAAGAACAGGGTGAGTTTCATGAACGCGTGAGCGGGGATGTGGAGCAGGCCACCGACCAGTGCCGCCGGCGAGAGCAGGCCTAGCCCCAGCACGATGTAGGACAGCTGACTGATCGTCGAGTAGGCCAGCCGACGCTTGAGGTTGTCCTGGCGCAAGGCGATCACGCTCGCGGCGACGATGGTGAAGCCGGCGACGGCCGCAAGTGGCAGGCCCAGTCCGAGTTCGGCCATCGGGTCCGGGCCAAACACGTCAAGGACGACCCGCGCGATGGCGAACACCCCGCTCTTGACGACTGCCACGGCGTGGAGGAGCCCCGAGACTGGAGTCGGCGCGACCATCGCATCGGGGAGCCAGGAGTGGATCGGCATGAGCGCGGCCTTCACGCCGAAGCCGACCACCAACAGCGCAAACGCGACCCGCCCGACGAGCGGGTCGGCGGTCGCCAGCCCGGTGATTCCACCGGGTGTGAAGGTCACGGTGCCTGTTGCGACGTAGATGAGCGCCGTCCCGGCGAGGGCCGCGACCCCGCCACCGAAGGTGTAAGCCAGGTACTTACGACCGGCCGTCCGGGCTTCCTGAGTCTCGTCGTGGGCGACGAGGGGGTACGTCGCAACCGTGAGCAGTTCGTAGAACACGTAGAGAACGATCAGGTTGGCCGCAAAGGCCACGCCGACCGCCGACGCGATGCTGCCCGCGAAGGCGGCGAAGTATCGGGTCTGGGAGTGTTCGTCCAGGCCGCGCATGTACCCGATGCTGTAGAAACTGGTGACCAGCCAGAGGAAACTCGCGATGAGCCCGAAGACCATCCCCAGCGGATCGGCCTGCAGGACCAGCGAGATGCCAGGAACGAACGCGCCGAGGTCAGTCGTAGGGACGACACCCTGGAGGACTGCGGGTACCATGCTCGCAACCGTCCCGAGTGTGGCGAGGGCGGTCGCGATGGTCGCTGTTTCGCGAACGTTCGGTCGCGAGCCAGTCGCCACGATGGCGAACAGGCCCGCAAACGGGATCAGGACTGCCAGAAGCGGCAGCAACGAGGATTCAGTTGTCATGTAAAGTACACCTCCATCACCGGCTGGAAGACATCAATGAGCTCGGACGCCCAGAAACCGAGCCCGATCGCAGCGAGCGCAGCGAGGACGACGATCGCTCGCAGCAGGATCGAGACGTCCTCGGGGTGTCCTCCGTCAGCTTTGACCGACTGATCGCTGTTCGCAACCGATTCGGTGAAGTAGAGTCGTTCGAGCAGGCGTCCGAAGTACCCCAGCGTGAGCAGGGCACTCGTGACGACGATCACGGCGACGACCCACTCTCCGGCCTCGACCGCACCCATGATGATGTTCCACTTGCCCGGGAACCCGATCGCCGGGGGAACCCCGACCATCGAGAAGGCGAGGATTGCGAAAGCGGCACTCGTGACCGGGTAACGAGTCCCCAATCCTGAGAGATCCCGAACAGTCCGAACGCCTGCACCGATGGCGAACACGCCGACCGCGAGGAAGAGGCCAGCCTTCATGACACCGTGGCCGACGAGGTGGATCAGGCCGCCAGCGAGGGCCGTCTCGTTGCCGATGCTGACCCCGAGGACGACCAGGCCGAAGTGCGAGACCGACGAGTACGCGAGCATGCGTTTGAGGTCCCTCTGAACGACCGCGAGCACGGCCCCGACGATCACACTGATGCCAGCCGCGGCCAGCAAGGTGTCCCGGGCGATGGGCACCGCAGCCAGGAAGTCCACGGTGAAGACGCCATAGACGATCCGGAACAGTGCGTAGGCCGCCGCCGTGGAGACGAGTGCCGCGATGTACGCACTGATCGTGTGCGGGGATTCGGCGTACGCATCCGGCTGCCAGGTGTGAAGCGGGAACAGCGCCACCTTGACACCCAGCCCCACCACGATGAGCCCGAAGGCCGCGAGGATCAACGGCGAGGTGTAGCCGACATCGGCAATGGAACTCGCAAGATCGGCCATGTTGAGCGTGCCGGTCGCCACGAGCAGGTACCCGACCCCAAGGAGATAGAACGAGGCCCCGATCGTCCCGACGATCAGGTACTTGAGACTCGCGTACGCGGCAGCGGGCGAACTGTCACTCGCGACCAGCGCGTAGGTCGCCAGCCCCGTGATCTCAAGGAAGACATAGAGGTTGAACACGTCACCCGTGGCGACGAGCCCGGAGAGTCCGGCCGTGAGGAAGGCCAGTTCGCCGTAGAACGAATCGCCCTGCGGACCGGACCTGAAGGAGTAAAGCACCACGGCCAGCGTAACCGAGGCGATCAGGACCAGCAGTGGTGCGGAGACGCCATCCCCGATCAGCTCGATCCCGAACGGCGGCGCGTACCCCGCGACCTCGTAGGAGAATGCCCCTGCTGTGAGCACCTCTTCGAGGACAACCACGGAGAGGGCGACCTGCAGGACCGCCATCGCGAGGGCGATGTACTGCCCACTTCCCCGGATGAACAGCCCGATTCCGAGGGGCAAGAGCGCAGCCACGATCGGTGCGACCACCAGGAGGACCAGCGCGTCAGTCATCGGCTTGCACCTCCCGGATCACCTGTTCGTTCAGCGATCCATAGCCCTCGTAGATCCTGACCACCAGGGCAAGTCCCACCGCTGTGAGGCTCACCCCGACCACGATAGCCGTCAGGATCAACACGTGCGGGAGCGGACTGACGTAGGGGCCCGGCCCGTGCGTGCCGATAGCCGGCACGCCGTCCATGACGAAGGCGCTGCTGATGAAAAACAGGAAGATGCCGACCTGGAAGACGTTCAGGGCGACGATCTTCTTCACCAGGTTCGGGCTGGCGACGACCCCATACAGTCCAACCGCGAGGATCAACATTGCCGCTACATACGTGTAATGCGAGGAGAGGAGTTCGATCACGCGTTCTCACCTCCGTTCTCTTCGAAGTCGTGGCCGGCCGCGAGACTCATGAAGAGCGAGAGGATGACGCCGAAGACGATCGCGCCGATCCCCAACTCGACGAGTTCGATGCCGTACTTCGTGCCGTGATGGAACGCATACGCCTCGTATTCCAGGAACCGGTACCCCAGTGCCATCGGGACCAACCCGATCAGCACGAAGGTTGCGCCGCCGGTCGCGATCAGGATTCTGGCGGGCCGGTCCGTGATCCAGTCACGGGTCGGCTCGATGCCGTAGGCGAAGGCGACGAGGATCAGACTCGCTGCGAGGATCACACCGCCCTGGAACCCGCCACCGGCCGATTCCGCGCCGTGAAGCATCACGAAGAGCCCGTACGTAAAGGCGAAGGGGCTGATGATGCGCACGGTCGTCATGATGATCGTACTCTCGACGTAGGTCGGGATTCGTTCACTCATACGTACACCTCCCGGCGGAGAACGAGCAGCACCGCCATCCCCGCCGCGATGACGACGACGGCCTCACCTAGCGTATCGAATCCACGGTAGGCCGCCAGGACCGCAGTCACGACGTTCTCGACGCCAGTTTCGGGTGTCGCCATCTCCAGGTAGTACTGGGTCACGTCACCGGCGACGACCGCGGAGTCGGGGGCCCCGACTCGCGGGATCGAGGGTATCGTCAGGGAGAGTGTGCCCAGAAACGCCAGCGCCAACGCGGCCGGACCCCACCGGATCCGCTCGAAGACCCGCTCGCCGGCGGGCCGGACCGTCTTTACGATCGTCACCAGGAACAACACCGTGGTCGCCCCGGCTCCGACCGCGGCCTCGGTCAATGCCACGTCCGGGGCCCGGAGTAACACGTAGACCACCGCAGCCCCGAAGCTGAAGCCCGCGAGCGCGATTATCGCGCTGAGCACGTCCCGCAGCGTCACCGAGATGACCGCCGAGATCACCACGAAGCCAAGCAGCGCGAGAAAGAGCGAGAACTCCATCAGTCCTCACCCTCCGTCCACGGTTCGATCTCCTGGTCGTAGGCGGCTCTGGTGATCGCGTGTGCGGCAGTTGGGTTCGTAATGAACATGAACAGTAGCAGGAAGACGGTCTTGACTGTCGCCACGTCCGCCCCGAAGACGAGTGCCACGCCGGCAAGCGAGAGGACCGTCCCGAGCGTGTCACTCTTCGAGGTCGCGTGGGCCCGCGCGTAGAGGTCCGGCAACCGGATAATGCCGACCACGGCGACGAAGGAGAAGAACACCCCCGCCGCGACGAGCAGCACGATCAGATACTCCAGCGGCGTCATAGCACACCACCCCGCTCGACGATGAACTTGGAGATCGCGACGCTCGCGAGGAAGTTTAGCAGCGCGTAGACGATCGCGATGTCGAGGAACGCGGGCCGATCGAGGGCCGCCGCGAGCAAGGCCAGAACGACGACCGTGCTCGTACCGACCCCGTTGATCGCGATGACGCGGTCTTCCATCGTCGGCCCGCGGGCCACACGGTAGAGCAGTGCCACCGCGAACAGCACGATCGCCACGGCGGCCCCGAGCAGCGCGGTATCAAGCGTCAGACCCATCATTTGCGCTCACCCGCCGTTAGCAACTTCCCACCGTCAGCCCGGGGCGACTGATCGGGCTCCTCCTCGAAGTTGGGCGTGAATGTCTCGATGGCGCCCCGTGAGACCGGCGATTTCAGCTCCCGACCGCTGGGCCCCCAGAAGACGTATCGGACCGCCCGTTCCAGGTCGCCCGACGCGAGGCCGTCCCGGGCAGACTGGTTCAACGAGTGGACGAAGAGACTGTCGTGGCGCACGTCCACCGTGAGCGTCCCCGGCGTGAGCGTGATGCTGTTCGCCAGCGTCGTGACTGACATGTCGTCCCAGACTGCGGCTTCGAAGCGTTGCATGCCCGGATCGATGGGCAGTCGGGGGTGCAAAATGATGTACGCGACCGTCAGATTCGCCTTGAAGATCTCCCAGAGCAGGTAGGGCACGTAGGTCGCCATCCGTCCGAGCCGGGCGAGAAGGGTCGTGATTGACTGCCGGCCGGTGACCGCAATACTCCCGAAGACCGCGGCGACCAGCCCGGCAGCCAGGGCGCCCGTCAGGAGGTTGAATTGGCTCAGGGAGCCGGCAATCAAGAGATAGAACCCGTAGGCAGATCCGAAGACGATCCCCGTCTTCGAGAGTGTCGCACGGCTCGGGAGTGGAGTCCGCTGGGCCGGGCGGGTTACCGGCGCTTCTTCGACAGTGAGCACATCGCCCGACAGCGCCGTCTTGAGCGGCGCGAGCATCGGTGCGCCACCGGTTGGCACGTACTCGGGATCCAGGATGACCCGATCAAGGTCGTTTTCCGCGGCGTAGTGCTGAAGGACGGTGGCGTAATCGTCGGGGGAGAACAGGTATCGATCAGCCCCGACGGTATCAGTGACGACCTCGACGGTTCCGTCCACGTCTTCGAGGTCTTCCCGAGCCCAGACTGCGACGCGTTCGAGCAGTTCCTGGGCGTCCTCTGGGACGGCCTGGGTCCCTTCGACCGGCCGCCACCGAATCGGGTAGACGAAGTGAATTGTCCCTGCCTGGCCGGGCCCCCCAGCAAGGCCCTCACGAACGGCATGAGCGACGGTGTTTCGCAACGTGCTGGAGTCCCCGATCGGAACGAGAATACGGGTACTCGACTCAGCCATATGTCACCCCCATACCACTTGACGGGCGGCATCTCAATCGTCGGAGCATCGTACTATGCTCCCCTTGCGAATGGGGAACAAAACCATTTCCGCTCTTCGCCCGACAGGCGAAATCCGATCATAGACGCATGTTGAGGGTCCAAACGAACCGTTTTCCCTTGCAAAACACAACTCCGAATGGGTCTTTGGAGTATTGAAATACAGTTTCACTGCTGGTCGGGTGTTGGCACACCGTTCGGGGGAACCCGAACCGCCACATTTTATTCCCGACCGTGGATACGGGCGACATGGATCAACTCGAACGGTCGCTTCTCGAGGCCCCGATCATCCAGAAGGGCGATTACCAGTACTTCGTCCACCCGATCAGCGACGGCGTGCCGATGCTGAAGCCCCAGTTATTGCGTGAGATCGTCATCAAGATCATCCGCAAGGCCGAACTCGAGGATGTCGACAAGATCGTCACCCCGGCCGCGATGGGGATCCACATCTCGACGGCCGTCTCGCTCATGACGGACATTCCACTCGTGGTCATCCGCAAGCGCCAGTACGGCCTGGAGGGCGAGGTCGCACTCACTCAGGAGACCGGCTACTCCGAGGAGGAGATGTACATCAACGACGTTTCCGAGGGCGACCGCGTGCTGGTCCTCGACGACGTGCTCTCGACCGGTGGCACGCTCCGGGCGATCATCGAGGCACTGGAGTACATCGGCGCCGATGTGGTCGACACCGTGGCCGTGATCAAGAAGGCCGGCCCCACTGAGCTGGACGAGACCGGTCACGACGTGAAGACCTTGATCACCGTGGAGGTCGAGGACGGCGAAGTCGTCATCGTCGAAGACTAATCACCGGTGAACCCGCCAGGTGATCAGGCTCTCGGCCACGTAGTTGATCGTCATACCCACGCCGATACCGATCACGTTCGCGAGAGTGGGCCAGACGTCCGCGCCGGAAACCCGGAGCGTGATCTCGGTCCAGGCAGTCAGCACGTACAGTGTCGTGAAGGCCACGGCCAGGCCGCCGAGCCGAACCGTGTGTGACTTGAGATAGCGACGCCCCGTCGAGCGGATCCCACGTTCTCCTTCGCCGGCGAAGGTAACTCGATCGTTGAGCAGAAACATGAGTGAAATCGACGCTTCGGCCCCGACAGCTTTCGCTCCGAGCGGTGGGACCGTCGCCAGGCCGGTGAGCAGAAAGACGATGACCGTCTCCAGGCCCGCGCCGGCCAGCCCGACCGAGACGAACTGCCCGATTCTGGCCCCCGAGGCGAGTGCTCGCGTTCTGGCCTGAACCGCCTCGACGAACTCATCGATCCCGGTCATCTAACTCGATTGATCAATGGAGCGGGCTCGGTTCGACCACTTTCGTCCGGTTCTGTCCCCGCACCCAGGCGTCGGGCCCGACGTCTGGTCACCACGAGCGCCCGGAGAAGTTCCGGCACTGCATCGGTCGTCGTCACCGTGGAGTCCGGATGATCGATCCAGGTCACAGGGACTTCCCTGATCGTGTACCCCAATGTATCTGCCACCGCCAGGACCTCGATGTCCCAGGCGAACCCCGGCTGGTAGAGATGCGGGCGGATCGCCTGCCAGGTCTCTCGGGTCATCGCCTTCGCTCCACACTGATAATCCCGGAGGGACACGTCGAGCAGGCGACGAGCCAGCCAGGCAAAGACATCCCCGAGGTGCTGGCGAAACACGGTCTGGTGGGACTGGACGTCGGCGTCCGGATGTCGTCGGGACCCGGCAGCCAGGTCGACCTCCCCCACACGCACCTGGTCGATAACGTTCCGAACAGACTCGGCAGGGGTGCTCCCGTCGGCGTCCGCGAAGGCCAACACGTCGGTGTCCAGTGCCTCGAACCCGTCGGTGAGGGCCTGTCCCTTCCCTCGTCGACTTTCGACGACGTTGACCGTCGCCCCCGTCTCTCTGAGTGCCTCGACCGTTCGTTCCTCCGGCTGGTCCAGTTCCACGCGCAGGTCCGCCGGGTCGATCTCCGCCTGGAGCGCCCCGAGATACGCCACGAGCACGGAGCGGTCCGGCCGATAGGCTGGGACCACGACGCCGACGGACCGACTCATTTCTCGGATGTCTCCCACCCAGCGAGTAAAAGGGTTCGATACCCGTCGCCGAGCCGGTGTGGTCCACAAGGTGTATAGGGGAATCCAGTGGAATCTTCCGCTGTGGAACTGGGCATCGTCCTCACGTGGCTGGTCCTCTACCTGGGACTGGGAGTCCTGGCGCTCCCGCTCGCGAGTCTGCTCTTCGAGGACTTTCCGGACCGTGGTGCGGGCCTCGCGATCCCGGTCGCCTTCGCGGTAATCGCCTTCAGCGCCTACTGGCTCGGCCAGGTCCGGTTTGGCCTCGTAACGGCTCTTTTCGCCGTGCTTGCCCTCCTGATCGGTTCGGTTTTGGCGCTTCGAAGCGGCGTCTCGATCGACCGGTCGCGGTTTCGTGATGCCGCGATCGTCTTCACACTCGCCTATCTCCTCCTGATCCTCATCCGGTTGTACCGACCGGGGGCCGTCCCCGGCGGTGGTGAGAAGTTCCTGGATTTCGGCCTGCTCGCGTCCTTGCTCCGAGCGACGGCCCTGCCGCCACAGGACATGTGGTTCGCGGGCGAGTCGGTTCAGTACTACTACGGTGGGCACATGCTCGCCGCGGTGTTCGCGCTGCTGACCGATACCGCCCCACGATTCGCGTACAACACGGCACTCGCGGGCTACTACGCGGCCTACGTCACCGCCGCGTGGGGCCTCGCCGGTGCGATCACGGCCCACCGGGGAGGGTCATATCGACTCGGTGGAGGTATCGCCGCGTTCCTGGTGGGCCTCGCGAGCAACTTCTCGACACCGATCCGGTTTCTCGGCTGGGTGCTTCCCGAACCGCTGGGTCGCCGGGTCGTCGAGGGCGTGGGGCTCGAATTCGCGGGCCTCGCACGGGGCCCCTTCGAGTTCAACTACTGGCTCGCCAGCCGGGTGATCGACGCGGGCCGCGAACCGGGCGAGTGGGAACTCATCACCGAGTTCCCGTTTTTCGCGTTCCTGAACGGGGACCTCCACGGCCATATGATGAGTCCGGTGTTTCTACTGTTGGGTGCGGGTCTGGCGGCCGCCTACTGGATGCGACCGGCTGCAGACCGCCGTGGACGACTCGGTCGGCTCCTCCTCGGGGCCCCTGTCGGTGGGCTCCTGGTGCTTACGAACACGTGGAGTGCCCCGGCAGTTTTCGGGGTGGCGTGGCTGACCGTGCTCTTCGCCCCTGCGGCTCCCTGGACGCTCCTTCCCGACAGTTTGGCCGATCGAATTGCGGCCTGGACGAATACCAGCCGACTGCGAACCGAATCCACACGACTCGGCCTCGCGCTGGGCATCGCCTCGCTCTTGGCCGTGGGTGGCGCACTCACCGTGCTCCCGTTCCTGACCGGGGCCGCATCGGGCCGATCCGTCGGACTGCTCCCGACTCCGCGAAGCGACCTGGGCGGGTTATTGACCGTGTATGGGGTCTTTCTCGCCGTCACGGCCAGTTATCTGGCCAGTCGAGTTCGCCGGCGGATCTGGGTGGTCACCTTCCTCACAGCTCTCGTTCTCCTGCTCGTGAGCACGCTCGTTCGAGCGACCGCCGTGGCCCTCTTCGGACCGCTTCTCCTGGGCGGCTGGTATCTGCTCCGGACGCGGGAGAACGTAGGGTTCGAGACCGTCCTCGCCGTTGGCGCGCTCGGCCTGGTGCTCCTCGTGGAGTTCGTCTACGTAATCGAGCAGGCCGGGCCCGGGAGAATGAACACCGTCTTCAAGATCGCAGCGCAGGTGTGGGCACTGTGGTCGGTCGCAGCCGGGGTGATGTTGGCTCGACTCGTCGGCCCTGCTGGGCCACTCGCGGGGATCAGGGAGACGGTTCGGCGGGTACGTCATCGATTTCGATCGTGGCTGGCTCGCGGTGAGCAAGTCGCGAATCGGAAGGCGGCCAACCCCGGGGGCAGCGAAGGCCGACACAGACTGGCGAGCATCGGCCTCGTCGCGGTACTCGTCGCGCTCTCGATCTACCCCGCCTTCGGGCTGGCATGGGCGGTCGGCGGTGGGGCGGATGATCCCACCCTCGACGCCCACGCGTACATCGAAGCCGAGCATCCGGAGGAAGCCGCGGCAATCCACTGGCTCCGCGACCAGCCTGGGCAGCCGACGATGGTCTCCGCGCCCGGGACCGAGATCTACCGATGGGTGAACGCTCCATCGAGCATGACCGGCATCCCGACGGTCGCCGGCTGGTCACACGAGGTCGGCTATCGTGGCGAGGAGCCGTACTGGGATCGGGTTCGGGACGTGAAGATCATCTACGAGACGAGCGAATCAGAGTCGAGAGCGGCGTTGCTCGGGCTGTACGACGTGACCTACATCTATGTCGGCCCGACCGAACGGGCACGATTCGGGACAGTCGACTACGGGGAAGAACCAGGTATTAGCACGGCGTACACGGACCCGAACGTGACGATCTACCGGGTCGATCTCGACGCGATCAAACAGCCAGTTCACCAGCCCGCTTCTTGACCTCGACATCCTCGGCGTCGACGGCCTCCACGTCCAGGAAGTGCGGGATGAAGTTTCGCTTCTCGAAGTCCTCCTGCTCGGTTTCGTCACCGCCGATACACCACAGCTGGACGCGGTCCGGCCCGTGCCAGTCACCGTTCCGGGTGACCTGGAAGAGCGTGTACTCCTCGCCGTCGACCTCGACGATGCCGTCCTTGCGCACGCCCGGGTCGCCGTGGATGATGAGCCGCTTCATAGATCTGTCTTCGACGGACCGGGGAGTAAACGTTTCGAAGCCGCCCCGATTCGGACCGTGGAACCAAACGCATTTTAACTCCCCCTCACCAACCAGTCTTCAACAGAGTCGATCCTCCATGGAGATGCCACGTCGAATCAATACGTACTGTCCGCATTGTGATACACATACCGAACACGAGGTCGAGAAAGTCCGCCGCGGCCGGGAGACCGGCATGAAGTGGGCCGCCCGCCAGCAGAAACGCGGCAAGTCCACCATCGGGAACGCCGGCAAGTTCTCGAAGGTGCCGGGTGGAGACAAGCCCACCAAAAAGACCAATCTCAAGTACCGCTGCTCGGACTGCGGCAAGGCCCACCTCCGCAAGGGATGGCGCGCCGGCCGGCTGGAGCTCACGGAGTGATTTCGATGGCAGGAAGCTTCATCCGCGTGCAGTGTCCGGATTGTGAGAACGAACAGACCCTCTTCGAGAAGGCCGCCTCCGAGGTGACATGTGCGGTCTGTGGCACCACGCTTGCCTCCCCGACCGGCGGGAAGGCCGAGATCGAGGGCGAGGTGCTCGAAGTCGTCGAACAGCGATGAAATACGAGGGCTGGCCCGATCCCGGCGAACTGGTGGTCGGGAAGGTCGACGAGATCGAGGACTTCGGGGTCTTCGTCGACCTCGAGGAGTACGAGGGAAAGCGCGGGTTGGCCCACATCAGCGAGGTCGCCTCCGGCTGGATCAAGAACATTAGCGACCACGTCAAGGAGGGCCAGACAGTCGTCGCGAAGGTCCTGGACGTGGACACCTCCTCCCAGCAGATCGACCTCTCGATCAAGGACGTGAACGACCACCAGCGCTCCGAGACGATCCAGCGCTGGAAAAACGAGCAGAAGGCCGACAAGTGGCTGACCCTGGCCTTCGGCGAGGACATGGCGGACGACCGGTTCCGCGAGGTCGCCGACGAACTGCTCGACGAATTCGGGAGTCTCTATGACGGCTTCGAACAGGCGGCGATCCACGGGCAACCGGCCCTCGAAGACGTGGACCTGCCGGAATCGGATATCACTGCCATCGTCGAGACCGCTCGTGAGAACGTCTCGGTTCCCTACGTGACGGTAACCGGCTACGTGGACATCGCGTCCCCGAACCCGAGCGGCGTCGATGACGTGCAGGACGCGCTGAAGGCAGCCGAGGGTAACGGCGAGATCCCCGAGGAAGTCGATATGGAAGTGACCTACGTCGGCGCCCCGGAGTATCGGATTCGAATCCAGGCCCCGACCTACAAGACCGCAGAATCGGAACTTGAACGGGCCGCCGAGCGGGCGATCGCGACCATCGAGGACGCCGGCGGGAGCGGGGAGTTCCACCGCGAACGCCGCACCGACGACGAATAAGAGTCGTGAAATCCGACATCCGGATCTGTTCTGCGTGGGAGTCCGAACACGACCGTCCAGTGTACACGCTCGATTCGGCGTGTCCGATCTGTGGCGCCGAGACAGTCAACAGCGCTCCGGCCGGCTTCGATCCGGCTGATCCATACGGCGAGTACCGACGCGCTCTTAAGGAGCGTCGCCAAGGGTAGGACCATGGACGAGATCGAGGTCGAGTATTGCACCGAAGTCGACCTCGACGACCCGGTTTTCGTCGAGGGGCTGCCCGGTGTCGGTCACGTGGGCAAACTGGTCGCTGAACACCTAATCGAAGAAGCAGACAGTACGCTCGTAGCACGGGTGTACTCCGAACACTTCCCGCCACAGGTCGGCATCGACGAAGAGGGCGTGGCGAGTCTGGCCCACGCCGAGATATATGCCATCGAAACCGAGGGTCGGGACCTGGTCGTGCTCACCGGGGACCATCAGGCAGGGGACAGCATGGGCCACTATCACCTCGCCGATGCATTTCTCGACGAGGCCGAACGCCAGGGCGCTGACACCGTCTACGCCCTGGGCGGCGTTCCGACCGGCGAGTTGATCGAGGAGTACAGCGTGCTCGGTGCCGTCTCCGAGGAATCGCTTCGCGAGGAACTCGAAGCGGTCGGCGTGGAGTTCCGATCGGAGGAACCGACCGGCGGCATTGTCGGAACGAGCGGACTTCTCCTGGGGCTGGGTGGTCGTCGGGGGCTCGACGCTGCCTGCCTGATGGGCGAGACGAGTGGGTACCTGGTCGATCCGAAGAGCGCGCGGGCAGTCCTCGAAATTCTTCAGGATCGACTGGACTTCGAAGTTCCGTTCGAGGCACTCGACGACCGTGCTGAAGAGATGGAAGAGGTCATCAACCGCCTCCAGGACATGGAAGAGGCCCAGAGTCCCGGAAGCGGCGAGGACCTGCGGTACATCGGCTAAGTCACTCTTTGACCGTGTAGGAGGTTCCGGCCTCGCGAAGCGGATCCGTCACCCGCCCGACTTCGTCAGCCGTGGCAACGACAGTCACGTCCACGCCACGTTCGGCCGCCCGGGCCGCCACTTCGCCTACGGCAAACTGGACGTTCGGGGTAATACCCGCCTGTTCGAGAGCCACCGTCGCCTCGACGCCGGCCGCCAGAACGAGCGGACTCTCCGCACACGCCTCGGCCAGGGCGTCGAGGTTGACGTTCCGGCTGCCGCCAGCCCGAACGGGCGGAACCTGGTGGACGGCGACTTCGCCGGGCGTAAAGTCGATGACGCCCTCGAACCCGGAAACGCCGACTTCCATGCCCGCGGTAGCGTCGGTCGTCGCCGTCCCGGTCGCCGGACCGTCCGATCCCGGAATGGCATGGAGCATCCCGGTTCGCATTTCGAGAGTCACCGTCTCCCCGACCTCGATGTCCTCGACGGCCACGGCCGCGTCCTCCTGGACACCCCCGAGGACATCATCGGCGACGCGATCGGTGAACCGGCGGATGTCGTTCGTGTGACTCAAGAGCCAGTCCACACCTTCGTTTGTCACCTGATAGCGCGACCGACCGTCCTTGAGAACCAGGCCGTCCGCGACGAGTTCGCGAATGTACTCCGAGACCGCCTGACTGGTCACTCCGACCTCGTCAGCGATCTCGCCCTGACTCACGGCTGGCTGGCGATCGGCGATCTCCACGAGGATCCGAAATCGCGTCGCCTCGCGTTTGTCATCGAGGACCTCGACCATATCTGGCTCTCGGTTGGGGTAATCAAAACAGCACCGGTACCAGCACACCTTTTGCGGACGCCCCAAACGAGGTGATGTGGACCCGTTCCAGGATGTCACCACCGCAGATCGGGCGGTGTATCTCCCGTCCCAGGATACACTCGTCCTCGCTGACCTGCATCTGGGCCGTGTCCGGTCCTCGCGCGTCGAACTCCCGCTGGGCGAGCAGGCGGATCTCATGGATCGACTCGACGGCCTGCTCGAAACGTATCAGCCGTCGGACGTCGTCGTGGCTGGCGATCTGATTCACAACTTCGACACGCTCTCGATTTCGGTCCGGGACGCGGTGGACACACTCACGCGGACGGTCACAGCGACTGGCGCGACCCTTACCGTAACCGCTGGCAATCACGACGGATTGCTCGACCGCCTGGACTCGATCGACCCGGTTCCAGCCGTGCAACTCGGCGACACGGTCGTCCTCCACGGCCACGAACGACCGACGGTCGACGCCGACCGATACATCATCGGCCACGAACACCCGGCCATCCGGATCGAAGGGGTTCGACATCCGTGTACGCTTGCCTGTCCGGATCAAGTAGACGGGGCGGCGGTTCTGGTACTCCCCGCGTTCAGTCGTGTCGCCAGTGGAACGATCGTAAACGGACAGACGGCTGCAGATACCATGTCACCGCTGCTGACGGCACTCGATCGCTGCCGGCCGATAATTTCGACCGACGACGGGCCACTCGAATTTCCGTCGCTCGGCGAATTACGTTCCCACCTCTGACTACGAGGAGTCGAGGACGGCCGCGGCCGCGTGGCGACCGCTTCGTAACGCGCCGTTGATCGAGGAGTCTTCGGTGAAGTCTCCGGCCAGATAGACCGCGCCAGCCGGAGCGGTCACCGAGGGCAGGGTCTCGTGAATCCCGGGGGGCTGTCCGAACTGGGCGAAGGGCACCTGAACGGAATCGAGCAGTTCAAGCGCCTCGAAGGAGGCGGCGGGATACCAGGATTGGAGGGCCCGACGGGTGTCCTCGGCGAGGGTCTCGTGATCGACTTCCGGCTGCCCGGGCGTGCTCGCGCTCAGGAGAATTTCGTCGTCGGGCGCATACGACGGTGCGACCGCGGAGAGGTTCACTACCTGGTTGGGGGCGTCACCGTCGGCGTGAAGATGAATCCGGTCCTGCTCGCCAATCGGGTTCCCGGCCGGAAGTGAGAAGTACTGGGTGAGGACGCCACGGCCCTGGGTTGGAATCGCATCGATGCCGGTCAACGAGTGACTCGCTCGTGGCCCAGCAGCCACGACGGCGGTATCGGCCGTGATCGATTCCCCGTCGACTTCGAGCGTCACCGGCCCGGTGCCGTCGATTGTTTCGACCGGTGTGTTCGTCTCGATCACTGCACCGTGATCCCGGGCCCGCCGGGCTAGTTGCTCCGGAATCGCCTGCATGCCCGCGGCCGGGATCGCAGCGGCTCCCGTCGCGAGCATCTTGAACGTGAATTCGAAGACCCGCGCCGAGGTGGCTAGCGAACGGTCGAGCGTGATCCCCCCGTAGAACGGACGGGCAAACGAGTCGACGAACCGCTCTGAGAACCCGAGGCGATCCAACAGCGACTCGATCGATTCGTCCGTCCCGGCGTAGATGTCATCGCGAGAGCGCGCCGAAAGGGCCTGTCTGAGCCGCAGTATCCGGATCTTGTCTCCAATGGAAAGGTCAGTCGAGAGGGCGGTCTCCAGCCCACCCACGGGGTCTCGAAGCGGGTCGGCGACTACGCCGCGATGGTTCGTTCGACAGATGATCGCACCCGGCGGGAATCGTTTGAGATCTAACTCGTCGAAGTCAAGCGCCCGTCGGGCCTCCGGGTAGGCCGTAAAGAGCACCTGGAACCCCCGGTCGAGCGTGTAGCCGTCCCGTTCGTCGGTCCTGACGCGACCGCCGACAGTCGAATTCGCCTCGTAGACGGCGACATCCCGACCGGCTTCGGCGAGCAGCCGTGCGGTTTCGAGGCCGGCCAGCCCGGCCCCGACGACGGCAACCTGGTGGTCTGTCATGTTCGAATCCGGGAGCCGGCGGGGGAAAACAGTATGGGTACGACTAGCGGTCAGTCCCACGCCCGAGCCCAGGAATGTGGACCCGGCGCTCGACGAGCCCCATGACGTTCGAGGCCGAAATGATGATGGCCAGGTAAAACAGCGCCACGAGAGTGAAGATCGAGGTGTACGCGAAGTTGTCCGCGGCGATCTGCCGGCCCATCTCGAAGAGTTCGGGGACCGTGATGAACGCCGCCAGCGAGGAGTACTTGATCAGGTAGACCAGTTCGTTCGACCAGCCCGGGATCGCAAAGCGCAACGCCTGTGGGAGGACGACGTGGCGAATCGCCCCGAGTTTCGAAAACCCGATGGCCCGCCCTGCCTGGTACTGCCCCCGATCCACTGAAAGCAGCGCGGAGCGGATGTATTCGGCCTGGTAGGCGGCGCTGTTGATCGTGAAGCCGATAATCGCCACCCAGAAGGCCTGGGACGGCACGATACCGACCCCAACGAGGGGCAACTCGCGAATCCAGGAGGAGAGCTGAAGCCCGTAGTAGAGGACGAACAGCTGGGCCAGTAACGGCGTTCCCCTGATGAGTTCGGTGAACACGAGGGCGACCCAGGCTGTGCCCCGACCGTACACCCGCGCGACGCTTACCGGCACCGCGAGCAGAAATCCGAGCGTGATCGAGACGAGGGTGATGACCAGGGTCCCCCACGCTCCCGCGGCGAGTTCCGGCAAATACCGAACCGCGAAGGCGAGTGACTCGGAGATCGGCTCAACGAGTGCCGGATCGAGATACGGGGTACCGTCCGGCATGCCCATCCCTTCTGGCAGGAGGAAATCGTTGATCCAGCGGGAGAGCAACCACCCCCAGAACACGGCGTAGGGAATCAGGACAATGCCGCCCCTGATCGAGACGTCGATTCCCGGGGTTCGGAAGTCCTCCTGGGCACCCGACATATTAGAGTGATCCCGAGGACTCGGCCTCGGTAATCCGTTTGAGGAACTGGCCCGTCCGCGCTTCTTCGGGCGCGTCAAAGAGCTGTTCCGGCGGTCCCTGCTCGACGAGACTCCCATCCTCCAGGAACAGCATCTGTGTCGCCGCGGACCGGGCAAAACCCATCTCGTGGGTGACCACGAGCATCGTCATCCCCTCTTCGGCCAGGTCTCGCATCACCTCGACGACCTCGCCGGTGAGTTCCGGGTCCAGCGAACTCGTCGGTTCGTCGAAGAGCATCAGCTTGGGATCCATCGCCAGCGCGCGGGCGATCCCCACACGCTGTTGCTGGCCACCGGAGAGCTCCGCCGGGTAGGAGTCGGCCTGGTCGGCCAGCCCGACCTGTTCGAGTTCGGCCCGCGCCCTGGCTTCGGCGCTCGCTTCGTCCATTCCGGCGACCTTCTTCAGGCCCAGCGTGATGTTCTCGAGAGCCGTGAGGTGTGCAAAGAGGTTGATGTCCTGGAACACCATGCCGACCTCGCGACGCAACTGATCGACATCGTAGTCCGAGTCACTCGTTAGTTCGCCGTCGAGGTAGATGTCGCCGCCGTCAGGTTCGGTCAGGCGGTTAACACAGCGCAGCAGCGTCGACTTGCCGCTGCCACTGGGGCCGATCAAGACGAAGGCATCGCCCTCGTCCATCTCGAAGGAGATGTCGTGTAACACTTCCTCGTCGCCGTAGCTCTTCTGCAGGTTCTCGATCCGGAGGAGTGGCTCGCTCATCTGATATCACCGTCGGGGATCGCGAAGTAATTCTGTAGGGCATCCAGCGCCCGATTGGTGCTGAAAGTCAGGACGAAATAGATCGCACTCGCGAACAGGAACAGTTCCAGCACGGCGGTGGTCTGCTGGACGAAGAGATCGTGCGTTCGAGTTAGCAGTTCGGCCATCCCGATCGCATACGCCAGGGAGGTGTCCTTCAGGACGATCGTGAACTCGTTCTGAAACCCCGGCATGGAACGGCGAAGTGCCTGGGGAACGACGACGTGCCGGATGGCCTGGAACTGGTTCATTCCGATCGAGCGGGCGGCTTCCATCTGGCCCTCGTCGATCGAGGAGAGCGCCCCCCGAAAGATCTGGCTCTGGTAGGCCGCACTCCGGAGTCCCAGACCCAGTATTGCGGCTACGAAAGCACGCTGGATGGGAAAGACGAAAAAGGCGAAGATTAGGATCACCACGAGCGGCGTCCCCCGGAAGACGGTCCCGAACAGGTGGACCGGAGTCTGCAGGTACCGGTTGCCGTACACCTCGATGATCCCGAACGGGAACCCCGCGAGGAACCCCAGCAGGATGCTCGCGATGGTGAGTGCGATCGTGAGGAGGACGCCACCAGAGAGATACCCCCAGCTATCCAGGACGAAGGCCCAGTCGCCGGCTTGCAGGGCAGCGCTCGCAGGGGTGGCGATCATCGTCTCCTTACTTGAACCACTTGGCGACGAGGTCCTCGTAGGTGCCGTCCTCCTGGACCGTCGCCAGGCCGTCGTTCAGTGCGGTCTGAAGCTCGCTGTCGCCCTCGCGGACGCCGAATCCGTACTGTTCACCCGTCTCGTAGGTGAACGCCACGGATACGTCCCGTTCGGCGACGAAGGAATCGGCCACCGGCGTGTCGAGCACGACGGCGTCGATGTTCCCGTTGACCAGGTCCTCGACGGCAAAGACGTAGTTCCCGTAGCTGTTGTATTGATCCTCGGAGACGATCCCGTCCGGGATAAGCGTGTCCTGGACGACCGATTCACCAGTCGTCCCCTTCTGAGCGCCAAGCGTCTGGCCTTCGAGATCAGCCAGTTCAGTCGGCGAGAAGTCCGAATCGTTGGCCACCAGGATCGCCTGGTTGGCGTCGTAGTACGGGTCCGAGAAGTCGATGCTCTCGTCCCGCTCGTCGTTGATCGTCATCGCGGCGGCGATCACGTCGATCTTGTCGTTCTGCAGGGCCGGGGAGAGCGAGCCGAACTCGTACTCCTCCCAGCCGGCGAGTTCGTAGTCGGTCGCCTCGACGACCGCTTCGAGCAGGTCGATGTCGAAGCCGACCAGTTCCTCACCCTCCTTCTCCTCGAAGGGTGGAAAGCCGGGGGCCGTGCCCGCGACGATTTCCATCGATGCTGCCGTCGTCGTCCCCGATCCGTCCTCGCCGTTCCCCGAACATCCGGCCAGGCCCGTGAGTGTCAGAGTGCCAGCCACACCAGTGGCCTTGAGGAAATCACGCCGGTCGAACCGTGTTTGCTTCGTCATGCTACTTCTTCCGCGGCCGCCGGATAAAGGGAGTTGTGGTTTGAGTCCGGTAGACTGGCCGGGACCGCAGCATCCTTTTACAAGTAACCCGACCAAGAGCCATGGGACCGAACGGCGTGCCCGTAGCCGTGACAACCCGATCAGTCGGACCGGCCGCCGTGTGAGATGATATCATGAAAGACGTACTCGACATCGACGACCTCAGCGAAGCGGAGATCACCGCACTGTACGACCGCACCGACGAACTCAAAGCCGACCCCGACGCCTTCGGCGACGCCCTGCAAAACGAGAGCCTGGTGATGCTCTTCGCGAAACCCTCGACGCGAACCCGGATCTCCTTCGAGTCCGGCATGACCGAACTCGGGGGCCACGCGATTCACTTCGCCGAGGAATCCTCACAGATCTCGCGTGGCGAATCGCTTCTGGACACCGCGACAGTCCTCTCCCGCTACGCGGGCGGGATCATGGCCCGCCTCTTCGATCACGAGACCTTGCTGGAACTCGCCGACGGTGCCGACGTGCCAGTCATCAACGGGCTGACGGACAAACTCCACCCCTGCCAGGCACTCGCCGATGGGTACACACTCCGGGAGAAGGGGCTCCTGGATGGCCCGCTCGCGTACGTCGGCGACGGAAACAACGTCGCCCACTCGCTCATGCAACTCTGTGCGACCCTCGACATTCCCTGTCGGATCGCCACCCCGAACGGGTACGAACCCGACGAGGACATTCAAGAACGGGTCGCCGACGCCGACGTGCTGGTGACGAACGACCCCGTCGAGGCGGTCCAGGGGGCACGCGCGGTCTACACCGACGTGTTCGTGAGCATGGGCGAGGCGGATTCGAAACGGGCCGACTTCGAGGGCTTCCAGGTCACCGAGGAACTGATGGCCGAAACCGACGACGCCGCGTTCATGCACTGTCTCCCCGCCCATCGTGGCGAGGAGGTATCCGCCGCGGTGATGGACGGCCCGAATTCCATCGTCTACGACCAGGCCGAGAACCGCAAGCACGTCCAGAAGGCGATCCTGGAGACGGTCTACGAGTAACGATCACAGACCGAGCTCCGCGGCGTGGGATTCGACCATCGACCGTAACGTCGGCGTCCCACGCTCCTCGACGTCGTATCGGACGTTGACGATCGGTACGTCCACGTCCACGAGACGACCGAGATCGATCGGCGTTCCGGCCAGGATCAGATCACAGTCCACGTTCGCGATCGTCTGTTCTAGATCCGCGATCTGTTCCGGCGAGTAACCCATCGCGGGGAGTACAGGGCCCAGGTGATCGTAGCGTTCGAACACCCGTGCGATCGAGCCGACGGCCCCCGGACGCGGATCGACGATTTCGGCCGCGCCGAACTGCTCGGCGGCGATCAGTGCCGCGCCCGAGGCCGCGCCGCCATGGGTGACCGTCGGGCCGTCCTCGACAGCGAGAACTCGTTGACCCTCGATACGGGTCGGATCGGGAACCGTGACCACCGAGTCGGCGTGGATGATCTCGACGCCCGAGTTTCGGTCGACGGCGTTCTCGACCACCGTCCGAATATCGGCCGCTCGCGCGGAGTTCTCCTTGTTGATGAGCAGGTAATCGGCGATCCGGAGGTTCGTCTCGCCGGGGTGATACCGGATCTCGTGGCCGGGCCGAAGCGGGTCGGCGAGCACGACGTGGAGGTCCGGTTCGAAGAAGGGCAACTCGTTGTTGCCACCGTCCCAGACGATCACGTCGGCCTCGTCTTGAGCCTGGTCAAGCACAGCCTGGTAATCCACGCCCGCAAAGACCACATGGCCCGCGGCCAGGTGGTGTTCGTACTCCTCGCGCTCTTCGATGGTGACACCGGCGTCGTCGAGCTCCCCGAGTTCTTCGAAGCGAGAGACGGGCTCGAATTCGTCACCGTAGGGCATCGGCTCGCGGACGACTGCCACGTCTACGGATTCGCCCAGTATGGCTGCGAGCTTCCGGGCGACACTGGATTTCCCACAGCCGGTGCGAACCGCGTCGACGGCGACGACCGGCACTTCGGCCTGGAGCATCATCGACTGGCCGACAATGTGGAAATCAGCACCGGCCGCGAGCGCCCGCGAGGCCTGGTTCATGACGTGTTCGTGGGAGACATCTGAGTAGGAGAAAACCACCTCGTCTACGTTTCGAGATTCGATGACCGATTCAAGGTTGGCCTCGGGAACGATCGGAATTCCCTCGGGGTAGTTTTCCCCCGCAAGATGGGCGGGATACGCCCGCTCCGGGACGTCCGGGAGTTCGCCCACGTTCTGATTGGGGGCCCGGGTGAAGGCCACGACCTCCCGATCCGGGTCGTCCCGAAAGCAGACATTGAAGTCATGAAAGTCCCGGCCGGCCGCGCCCATGATGACCGTCCGTCGTGCCATGTCACCAATCAACGCAGGCCAGCACATTCAATTGCGGGGGCACCGCTTTTCGAACCGACGTTTCATACCGACCGCGGGCCCAGAGGGGGTATGAACACGTTCGGGACGGTGACGGGCTTTCACTGTCGCAACTGTGAAACCACGTTCGAGGCCGAACAAGTCGGAGGATACTGCCCGTCGTGTGGCGGCGCCCTCACGGCCACCTGGGACATCGACGAAACTGGGTTGGCGAGTGTAACCGCCGGCCGGAGCCCACAGACGATGTGGGCTTACGAGGGATTGCTCCCCTTCGAGAGCGATGCGGCTGTCACGATGGGCGAAGGTGGGACCCCTCTCGTGGATGCCCCGAAACTGGCGGATTCGGTCGGTGTGTCCCAACTGCTCGTCAAAGACGAGGGCCAGAACCCCACCGGCTCAGTTGTCGATCGCGGGCTGTCACTAGCGATGACCGCGGCGGCACGGACCGACGTGCGTGCCATTTCACTCGCCGCACCAGGTGCGGCCGGACAGTCGGCGGCGGCCTACGCCGCACGGGCCGACCTGGACGCGACCGTCTATCTGCCCTCGCGAGCGGCCTTCGAGCGGAAGGCAATGACGAACGTCCACGGCGCGGCGTTGACCGTCGTGCAGGGTCGACTTCAAGACACCGAGAACCGCCTTCGGAGTGACCGCAATGCGCTGGAGCTGGGGACGCCACTGGGCCCCTTCGAGGCGCCGTTTCGACACGTCGCCCATCGGACGATCGCGTTCGAACTCCTCGCGGAGATGGACCGAGTTCCTGACGCCGTCGTCGTCCCCGTGGGGACTGGAACGGTCCTCGTTGGGATCTACACCGGCCTCGTGACCTTGCGGGAGAACGGGCTGCTCGCCGAACTCCCCTCGCTCTATGCCGTCCAGCCGACTGGCTGTGCCCCGATCGTAGACGCCTGGGAGGGGGAGCGACCGATCGAACCTGTGACCGTCCCGGACACCGTCTGTGGCGAACTCGAAGTCCCGGAACCGACCGGAAGCGAGTGGGTACTCGACGCCCTCCACGCGAGCGGTGGTGGGGCCGTCGCCGTCCCCGACGAGGTGATTCTCGACGAGGGACTCACAATCGCGCGTGAATCCGGTCTCGAACTGGCACCCGAGTCAGCGGCCGGACTGGCTGGGCTCCGGGAACTCGTCTCGACTGGCGAGATCGGGGCCGAATCGACGGTCGTGGCGGTGGGGACCGGAACCGGAGGTGCGGACCTGCTTCGAAGCCGCCTCGAAGCACGCCCGCGGTGACGGTGCCCTTTTTTCGACGCCCCACATAGCCGGTGGCAAGATGTTGGTCGCGCTGCTCTCGATCGTCGCCGGTGCGCTCCTGGGACTCTCGCTTGCGGCCCCACCCGGTCCGATGAACGCGGTGATCGCCGAAGAGAGTGTCAACCGCGGCTGGCGAGCGGGTTTTGCCGCCGGTTTGGGCGCGATGACTGCCGACGCGCTCTTTTTCCTCCTGGCCGTCGCAGGGCTGGTCGCGTTTATTCAGAACGCACCGACCCTCAGAGGCGTGATGGTCGGTATTGGCGGCCTGTTGATGTTCTTTTTCGCTTACGGGGCTGTGAAGGGTGCTGGTGAGTTCAGTGGCAGCGACGGCGCTTCCCGGGCGGGATTCGGGAAGGCCTTCGCGCTTGCGGTGACCAATCCCTACCAGATCACGTGGTGGCTGACAGCGGGCGTCGGACTCCTCGATCCCGGCTCAGTCGAGGCGTTTGGCTACTCGTTTGCAGCCATGAACGGCGGCCTGACGATCACCGGGTTCTTCGCCGGGATCGTCCTCTGGATCACGGCCTTCCCGGCAGCGCTCAGGACCGCCGGTAACGCCGTCGATGCGCTTGGTCGGGTGGTCGCCTACGGGAGTGGCACGGTGCTCGTCTGGTTCGGCGTCGCCTTCCTCTGGGACGCCGGGAGCACGCTGGGCGTTATCTAAGTAGTTCCTCGTCGTCGACACTCATCTCCGAGACCTCGCCCTCGAGCCACTCGCGGAACCACGCGACGCGCTTGAGTCGCTGGTGAGCGATCGATTCGGCGGTGTCACTCTGGACCCGTTTCCGTGCGTCTTCGCCACGCCCCAAGACCCGCTGGACCATCTCGGCGGCGTCCATGTGGGTCCGGGCCTCATAGCCCATCCGGAGCAGCATGAGCGTGATCCCGTTTGCCCCGACCTTGTCGAGGAGGTCGGCCTCGATTAGACACTGGGCCTCCAGGGATACCTCGTCCAGGTCACCCTGGTGACTGTGGTTCTCGATCGCTCGACACACCTGGTCGATAAACGAGTCGGGGAACTGGGCGTGGCTCTGGAGGTACTCGCGAGCGACCCGGGCCCCGGCCTCCGCGTGGACGTCCTGGTCGGCCTCGAGTTTGGCGATGTCGTGGAACAGCGAGGCGACCTTCACGACGTCCACGTTTGCGCCCTCCTTTCTGGCGATCTCGGTCGCCAGGTCCACCACGTTCATGATGTGGTTGAACCGGTACTCGGCGGAGTGCCAGGGGTACCAGCGCATCCGGCCCCCGTCCCCCTCGTTCTCCACGCTTGCCTGCAGGTAGTCGTACACGAACTCGGCCATCGACTCGAAGGACTCGTCGGTGACCGGCGCGTTGGCTATCTCGACCCCCACGGTATCGCCCCCGTTCCCGTGAGTTGGTTGTCGTTTCTCATTGTTGAGTGAAAACACGCTGTTCGCGCTCTTAGGCCTTTTGCAGCCAGCCGGCACTATTCGGATAGCTATCTGGATAGCGCCGGGGCTACGAAAGAAGTGTTTCGAGGGCCACGTGGTCTGAGAAACCGCTCAACGAGCGGCTTCGGCTACAACCGCGTGAGGTTCTTCGCTCGCGGGCCCTTGTCTGCCTGTTCGATCTCGAATTCGACTTCCTGGCCCTCCTCCAGATCAGGCCCGCCGACGTCTTCCATGTGGAAGAAAACGTCCTCTTCGGACTCGTCGCTCTCGATGAAGCCGTATCCTTTCCGCTCGTTGAAGAATGCAACCGTACCGGATGCCATTGTACTCCACTTCCAACGAGAAGGCCCGGGTATATAATCCCACCGCTGTCTGCGCGAGGACACTAGCGATTCCGGGTCGATACCCACTTCAAACGCCCCTCAAAGCCCGATTCACCCGCTTCGCCGATTGCGATCCTGCAGCGCCTCCACCGCCTTCCCCGCGGTGGAATTGTCCTTCGTTTCTCGCCGCAATCCGGTACCCACGGCGGTTGCTGTGATCACAAGAATTAACTCTGTTGCCCAATGTTGTACAATAGCATGGAAGACGTTTTCGTCGCCCGACTCATGACCTCGGAGCTGATCACCGCGAACCCGGACACCTTCGTCGAGGACGCGGCCCAGACGCTCCTGGAAAACCACATCGGTTCGATCGTCGTCTCCTCCGAAGAAGGGGAGATCGAGGGTATCCTCACGAACACCGACTTCATTCGAATCGTCGCGGAAAGCAAACCGAAGGCAAAGACCACCGTCGAACGCTACATGTCCGACGCGGTCGTCACCATCGGCCCACAGGCCCACATTCAGGAGGCCGCGGACGTGATGATCGAGGAGAACATCTCACACCTGCCGGTCGTCGACGAGGACGACCTGGTGATCGGGATTATCACCAAGACCGACCTCACGGCCTACCTCTCGGCGGTCCAGGAGCCCACGCCCGCCTAACGGCTACGAACGCCCGGCTTTTGTCGCTATCAGTTCCCCTCGATCGCGTCGATCACCATCGCGGCCGCGATGACCGGCTCCCGTGGAACCTCACTTGCGTCCTCGATCTCGACGTCATAGCGGTCTTTGAGTCCAAGTTGGCCCTCGATGGTCCCGACGTGATTCCCTCTGGGATCCGAGATCTCGTAGGCATGGGGCACGAACCCGAATACCGAGTGGAGGTGTCTGAGAAACTCCACGGCCCTGTTCTGGGTCTCGATCACGGCGATGAGGGCTTCAGTTGTGGGATCACGAATCTTCCACTGGTCGCCCATCCAGGACCACTGGTTGTCGAGCACGACGACCCGTTCGCCGGTCTGAGAGTCGATCAGGGCGTACTCCCCCGCGACGTCGGCAATCGAGTCGGCTTTGACCTCGAAGACGTCGGTCCCGTCGCTGTCTTCGAAGGGGAATTGCTCCTTTAGCTTCAGGCGCTTCTGGGAGCCACGCAGCACGACGTCCCCCGTGCTATTCCGGGCCACGTACTTGTTCCGAACCAGCGCCTGTTCGATCTCGTACTGGTCATCATCGAGTTCGAGCCCGCGAATCTGGTGGGTTGCGGCCGACATACACCCGCCTGGTCCCGTCTTGGGACAAAAAGGTACGGCCAGTTACTGGGTGCCCGTCACGCTCTCGGCCTCGGGTTCCTGATAGTACATCTTCCAGCCAGTCACGCCCATGAAGAGGAGCACGAGCGGCGAGAGAATGCCAAAGAAGTAATAGGGCGCGTACTGGACGACCGGGACCCCCAGGGCAGAGGCCATATAGACACCGCCGGAACTCCAGGGGACAAACGCCGCCGTCGTCGTTCCCGACGCTTCCACGGCTCGAGAGAGGTTCCGACTCTCCAGTCCGTACTCGTCATAGAGGTTCCCGAGGGTCATCCCCGGGACGACGATCGCCATGTACTGTTCGGCCGCAAGCACGTTCATAGCGAAGGTACCGACGGCCGTCCCGGCCGTGAGACCAGCCACGCTCTCGACGGCCTGTCCGACGTTGTAGGCCACTGCGGCCAGAACCCCAGTCTCCTGCAGGATTCCACCCAACGAGAGGGCGGCGACAACGATTGTCACAACCCAGACCGAGCCGTCAAGCCCACCGCTCTGGAGGAGTTCGTTCGTGAGCTCCAGCCCCGTCTCCGGGGCCGTGCCGTACTGGACGGCCTCCCAGGCCGCGGCGAAGCCACGCCCCTGGAGTGTCACGCTTACGCCGACCCCGGCAAAGATCCCCGCGCCCAGCGAGGGCAACGCCGGGAAGCCATACAGCGCCAGCGCGAACGTGATCACGAGCGGCAGGAAGGCGATCGGCGAGATCACATAGGAACTCGCGATTGCCTGCTGAATATCCGAAACCCGGTCGACCGGGATCGCGCCGCTGGCGTTCAGGCCAAGTACGACGAACAGAACCAGGGAGATCGCGAAGGCGACCATCGTGCCCGGTCGCATCCCCCGGATGTGATCCATCAGGTCCGTGTTCGTAACCGCGGCGGCCAGGTTGGTCGTATCGGAGAGTGGGGAGTTCTTGTCTCCCGTGTAGGCACCGGAGAGCACCGCGCCGGCGGTCATCGGAGCCGGAATGCCCAGTCCCGATCCGATTCCAATCATCGCAACCCCGAGTGTCCCGGCTGTCGTCCAGGAGGACCCGATCGCGAAGGAAACCACGGCGGCCAACACGAGTGTAAAGGGCAGGAAGATCTTCGGCGAGAGGAATTCGAGCCCGTAGTACATGATGGCCGGTATCGTGCCGGCGTCGATCCACGAGGCGATGACCATGTAGATGACAAAGAGGATGAGCACCGCCTGCAGCCCCATCAAAATGCTCTCACCGACGCCACCGATGAGGTCATCCCAGGTGTATTTGAAGTAATAGCGGCCCATGAGCCCGGCCAGGACGATCCCCCAGAGCAGTGGGATCTGTGGGTCCAGTTCCAGGTAGATCATCCCCACAGCGAGGAACAGGATCATCCCCGCAACTGGAACGAGTGCCTCAGCGAACGACGGACGTTTTTCCGGCGGAATCTCGTCGAACGTCTTCGGGGTGAAATCAAGGACCATTGCCGTTGAACTAGCTTGGCGGACCCCGATAATTATGAATTTACATTCGCCGCCGAGCTGCGGCCGCCACTCATCGGGCGGAATTCGAATCCGATCGATCGTGAACGGCGACACTCCCGGTCAACTCACGGTGCGGATAGGGCATATCGATACCGGCCGCATCGAGTTGTGCCTTCGCTTGCTCGAAGTACTCCGACTGGATCGACACGATCTCTGCCCGTTCCGGATCCCCGATCCAGAAAAGCACCTTGAGCCCGATATCCGATTCGGCCAACTCCACGACGTGAATTGTTGGCGAGGGCCGATCCTCGATGCTCTCCTGGGCGAGAGCAACCTGCAGCAAAATGTCCCGGGCGGTCTGGATATCGGCGTCGTAGTCGATTCCGATCCGACAGGTAACTCGCCGTCGGTCCTTGTTTGCGGGGTTCCACACCTGATTGGTCGTTAACTGGGAGTTCGGAACCGTGATGAGTTCGTTGTCAAAGGTGTGCACGCGTGTCACTCGAAAGCCGATCGCCTCGATGACACCCTCCGTCTCGCCCCACCGGATCCAATCGCCGATCCGAAACTCCGGATCTAGCACCAGGATGACGCCACTGACGAAGTTCGAGAGGATCTCCCGGGAAGCGAACCCGACCGCGATCGTGCCACCGGCGGTGATCGCTGCCACGGTAGTCGGGGTCGTTGCGAGCCCGGAGAGTGGGAGCGCCAGGTAAAATCCCAGCAGCAGAAAGGCGGCCCCCGTCACTTTGTGGATGGTGTGTTTGAGCGTCTCGTCGGCCGTGACCGAGTCGAAGGCGTAATCGACTGTCGGGACGACAACGTACCGCCCGAAGAGATAGACGAGCCCGAAGACGACGATGACGACGGCTAACGACTCCAGGGCCAGAAGCAGCCGCCGTAGCAACGTCAGAAGGGTCGAAATGACTGCCATGGTTTCGAGTACCACGGGCTGACACCTTAATCTGCGGGTGCGAAAGAAGTACAGTGACTGGGTGAGTTGGCCGAACCGAACAGATGGTATTCGGCGAAGATGACACAGACAGACTGGCTCACGCGCTCGTCGAGGCGGAATTCGGCTTCGATGCCGTCGAACTGGGCTCGCTCCGAGCCGTTTGGGGGCCCGACAACACGTTTATCGAAGTCACCGACACCGAGTCGGGTGCGAAAACCAGGTATCTGGCGGACGATCTGGTCGTCGCGACCTCCGACCGCGAGGTTCGGAACGCCCGGGAGTCCGACCAGTAGTGGTTGGGCCCGTTACTGTCCCCAGGTCCATCGCGCGTCGAGATAGAAGCGATAGACCCCGCTGACGAGAATCGCGACGGCGTTCGCGAGGAGATACGGGATCGCAGCGAACTCGACCAGAACGAACAGCACGCCGAGTTGCAGTGGGATCGCCGAGCCCCGGACCAGGTTGGTCTTGACCAGCCCCGCATAATATTCGCGACGACCCGTGTTCTTCGCGGCCTCGAAGGTCCAGGCGTTGTTGAGAACGTACTGGAAGAGGATCGTAAACTCGATGGCGATAACGGCCCCGAGGAGGTAGTTCAGGCCGACAGCGTCCACGAGCAGCCAGAGCACGAGTAGCTGGATCCCGGCCGCGACGGTACCGACGATCACGAACCGCCGTAGCTGTTCAGCAACCGGACCGCTGTGTAACCCGCGGAGAAAGGACCTGAGCATCTACCGATAGCCGAGTGCCGTCAACCGCTGCTCCAGATCACCGTTTGCGGCCGGGTCGGGCTCGTCGTCTGCCGGCGAGTCCCCCAGTGCGTCCGCGTGAGCCGCCACGATACCAGCAAACCGATCCATCACGGCTACCCCCTCCTCGCCAGGATCCTCACTCAAATCCGTCTGCTGAGTTGGATCTGTCGGTCGATAATAAAGCTCGCGTCTGTCTTTTGGAACACACTCGATATACGTCCAGTCTCGGTCCCGGACGCTCACCCAGAGGTCGCCGTCCTCGAGCGAGCGCGGGATCGGCTGGCTGGTGACCGATTCGCCCCGAACCGTCACCGAGACCACGGGTTCGGGGTGATCCACGGTGCCCGTCTCCAGGCTCGGTACAAGGGAGCGACCCGACCAGTCCGCCGCCGGGTCGACGTCCAGAAGGTCTGTCACCGTCGGCGGAATCGCGTCGAGTCCCACGGCCGAGTCGACCCGCGAGGGCTGCCGGCCCGGCACGTCGACGATTAGCGGGACGTGGATCAGTTCGTCGTAGAGTTTCGGATAGTGGGCGAGGTGGCCGTGTTCCTGAAACTCCTCGCCGTGATCGCCGGCCAGGACCACTGCCGTCTCGCCGGCCTGACCGTTCGATTCGACGGCCTCGAGGAGCCGGCCGATGCTCGCATCGACCTGCCGAACGGCCGCCTGATAGAGCATCCGGAGCTCCTCCAGGGTCTTCGGCCCGACCTCCCATCCTAGCCCCGTTCGGGTGTGTGCGTGGAGCATTCGATGGGTTCCGATCCGGGAGCCGGAGACCTCCCGAATGTATCGCGGGGCCGGCACGTACGGCGTGTGGGTGTCCATGTAGTGGATCCAGACAAACGACGGTCCATCGTTCGATTCGATCTCCTCGACTGCCGCTTCTTCCACGTCGAACATGCGGGAGGCATCGAGAAACGGCCGGTCCTCGCTCTTGCCCCGGACCCAGGAGTGCAACCGGCGGATCGGGGCCGTCGCCAGTTGGACCCAGGCTTCGACCGTGGGGTGGGTCGCCAGATAGCGACTGTAGGCGTTCGAACCGACGCTCGCGACGAAGGACTCGAAACTGTCGAACCCCTCGTCGTACCCCCAGTGGTCGGTGAGAAACCCGTTGGCCGCGTTGAAACCCGCCGTCTCGATCCCAGCCTCGGAAAGGACACTCGCGAGCGGCGAGAGCCCCTCCACACCGATCCGTCCCGTCTCCCGAAAGACTGGCTGGGAGGCCATGATTCCGGGAAAGGAAAACGGCGTCCAGTTCCCGGTCGCGAAGGCCTGCTCGTAGACGGTACCACGTTCGGCGAGGTCGTCCATGACCGGGGTGTGCCGCGAGTCGTCGTACGGGCTGATGGCGTCCGCTCGCAGCGAGTCGACCGTGATGAGAAGCACATTCGAGGGTGAATCTGAGCTCATGAGTCGTGTGTTGGTTCCCGGCCGATGGGCCAGGCCGTCGCGATCGGGCGAGCGGTCACGTAGGTAGTGATAAAATCGGGACGATTGCACCTATACGTTCGGATTTCGATGAGCCGGCCGACAGGTTTGTTACGTGGAGGCTTAATGGACAACTGGCAGGGTCAAATTAGTCATCACGGGACTCGGCACTTCTGTCTAATCGGGCTCATTATCAACCGGACAGTTACCACCGAGAGGAGCATTATTGAGAGAAGGGACGTTCCAACATACGCCAGTGATACCGTATCGAAGATCATATTTATCAACTGATTGGTCCCAATAATCACGCCCAAAATACCGAACGCTGATAGTGCAACTTGTTTGCCGGCTTGATATTGCATATCGCGTCGGACTTTTATCACATCTCCAACACTAATATTCAATTTGTCTCGTTCTGTGCTCGGAATGCGTATTGAGAGGGATTGGTCCTCACCAAATGAATCTTCAGTCGACTCACTCGGTTCGAGTGCTCCATCTTCCTCCCACGCCGACTGACATCGTACATTTCGTCGTTTTAGATCATCCCCTCTCCAGGATAAGATCACACGATCGTTTTCTTCAATCCCGAGCCTTTTCATGCCATCTTCGTTTAGTCGGACCAGATTTCGGCCCTCATCTCGATCATACCCTGAGAGAACCCGGAAATAGGCATAACTGTAATCTACAAACCACCGGCCAATCCTATTATAGATTTTATGGGAAAAACCAGCAATCGGAGTTGTTTCAGTTGGAATGCGTAACCGAACACTATCGTTGTCCCCTTCGTCTTTGGATTTCACTTGAAGGAGTTTGCGAGCACTTCCATTCAGTCGAATAGTTCCCTCATTCCGGTTCTTGTGATAGTACGTCTCGACTGGTAACTGCAAACGCGCACCGTTTTCAGGATTGACGAGTTCGCATATATCCCCCTCTTCTAATTCTTTCATATTCTCCATATCGTTTGAAGATATGTACCCGGCGAGACCTTCCGTTGTTATATCACGACTTTCATTCTCCCAAGCCGAATCTCGGTGAACCCGGAGATTATCTATCGTATTCGTTTCAACTTCTTGGATTGTAACGGCCGGCTCGTCAGTATTCTCAACAGTAAGGCCAATTTCTTTTTGAAGTTTGGTTCGTATACAGGACCAATAGAGGCCATCTGTCGAAAACTCTTCAGCGTCATGTTCACTACTAAATGTAATTATTTGCGCTAGTGTACCCCCCGTTTCCGACCCCTGAGGAGTTACTTTGACATATTCATATTCGTTCGTATTATTAAATTTGGAAAGTACTGATTCCGGAACAATAACTGCATACCGAAATTTATCTCCCTTCTCAAAGCTGGAGTCTTTAAAATCAGAAATTGTCTTGCTTATAACCCTCGCACTGGCCAATCAGGATCACCCTTTAGCCGGTCATTTTCCTTGACGGTATTAAATTCTCTAGGGTCCTCTGAGTCATAGGCAGTTTCAAAGGTAGATTCACGGAAGTCATCATAGAACTGCTTGGCGAAGTCAGTATCATACATTTCGTCAACCATCTTTATTCCAGTGATTATTCTACTATGATATGTTTCGTTCCGTGTACGTTTAGTAGAAATTTTATCTATCTCATATGATTTTGAAAATAGTTGGATTCGGTCGACATCAGCCAGATCCACGTTTGGAACGTCGTCAACATAAAATTCCAATTTTGGGTCTCGAACATCAGCGAATTCGTAAACGGACTCTGTCTTTTTTACTTGGACTTCTTCTTCCTCGGACAAACCAAATATTAAAACTCCGTTTATCCAGTCGTTTGAGTCGTTCGTTCGAACAACCTCTAACATGGTTCCACCCCTGGGCGATTCAAGAGAGTAATAACGACGAAATCCCCAAATCTTCGCCGGAACATAGTATATTCTGTCTTTCCGATTTTGCCATTCTTTCAATGCATCTCCACTGATATTCCCATTCGTATTTCCCCGATACACGTCATCAATTGACGTGTCAAAGTCCTCAAACCGAGATACAAGACTTGTAGGGAGAATTAAACTGCCGTAGGCGAATAGTGGTGGCATGGATTAGTCAACCCCTCGAAACCCATGAGAACCCCCGGCAACGAGAGTTGTACTCCACATTTTAATTTGATTTCCTGAGACGCCTGTTGCCATAGTCCCGGGCGGATTCGAACCGCCGTCATGGGCTGTCTTCCCCCCGCGGAATTCCACGAGAGTCCAAAGGCCCATATGATTGGCCACTACACCACGGGACTGCAATCGGGTATTCGACTGAACCGAATAAAGATGTGACGGGTTCGGCTTACTCGGTCAGCCGCGCTGCGACGCCAGCCTCGAAGTCCTCGCGCAGCCCTTCGACGTCCATCTCCTCCAGGACCGGGACGAAAAAGCCCTCGACGAGCATGTTCCGAGCCCGTTGCTCGGGGACCCCACGGGAGGTCATGTAGAAGAGGTCTCGCTGGTCGACCTGTCCCACCGAGGCCGCGTGGGAGGCCTCGGTGTCGTGGTTGTTGATGATGAGCTTCGGCGAGGCGTCGGCCTCGCTGTCGTCGGAGAGCATCAGGGTGTTCTCGCGCTGGTAGGAACTCGTGTCCCAGGCCTCGCGACCGACATCCTGGGTGCCCTCGTAGACCGAACGAGCGCGATCGTCTACGACACCGCGAGTGACCAGGTCCGCCGTGGTGTGCTCACCACGATGCCAGACCCGCGAGTCGAGGTCGAAATGCTGCTCGTATCGGCCGAAGAAGGCACCGACGGTCTTGGTCTCCGAGCCGTCGCCTTCGAGTCGCGTGCCGACCTCGGACTTGCGGAGCCGGGAGCCCAGATTGCCTTCCAGCCAGTTCACCGCCGCGTAGGTGTCCGCGACGCCCTCCGATTTGGTGTACGCGTAGGTGTCGTCGTCGAACTGCTGCAGCGAACCGTAGTTCACCGTGGCGTTCTCGCCGGCCACGACCTCGACAGTCCCGCCGTAATACCGCGACGCGTCGATCGGATCGCCGGAGGAACGGCGGTCGACGACGGTCACGGAACTGTTCGCTTCGGCGACGACCAACGTGTACTCCAGGCGCGACCGGCCGTTCATCTCGGTCTCGATCTGGACCGTTCCGGCGTCGACGTCGGCCGGCACGTGGACGACGGTTCCACCGGAGCGGAGTGCCGTCGCCAGGGCCACCAGTCGGTTATCGAGCGGGTCGATGACCGTTCCGTAGTGCTCCTCGAGGAGTTCCGGGTCCTCCTGAAGCGTCTCGGCGATCGAACGCACGGCGACCTCATCCCCGCCTGCTCGACCCGTCTCCGCGGGCTGGGAGAGCGGGTCGACCAGCGACTCGAAGTCCAGGTCATCCAGGTTGGTCCACTTCCGACCCGGCGTCTGAATGACCGAGGGGTAATCCAGTTCCTCGATCGCTTCCAGCGCTTCAAGACGGGTTTCGAGGAGCCACTCCGGCTCCTGGAACTGTTCGGCGAGTGCGGTGACGGTTTCGCGATCGACCGCCTCGCGGAACTGGGCACTGCTCATCCCAGGCTCCCCTCCATTTCTAGCTCGATCAGTCGATTCAGTTCCACGGCGTATTCGAGCGGCAGTTCCTCGGTGATCGGCTCGATGAAGCCGGCGACGATCATCTGCTTTGCGTCGTCGTCATCGAGGCCGCGAGACTGCAGGTAGAAGACGTCCTCGTCGCCGATCTTGCCGACGGTCGCCTCGTGGGCCACGTCGACGGTGGACTCGTTGATCTCCATGTAGGGCATGGTGTCCGAGGTGGACTTGTTGTCGAACATCAACGCGTCACACTCGACGCTGGTCGAGGACTGGCTGGCCCCGTTGGCGATGTGGACGAGTCCACGGTAGTTCGTCCGCCCGCCGTCCTTGCTGATGGACTTGGACTCGATCGTGGACTTGGTCTTCGGTGCGTTGTGATAGACCTTCGCCCCGGTGTCGATGTCCTGGCCCTCACCGGCGAAGGCGATGGTGATGTGGTTGTCCGTCGCGCCCTCGCCCTTGAGGACCGAACAGGGGTAGAGCATGGTCGCTTTCGATCCCATGCTGCCCGAGACCCACTCCATCGTGGCGTTCGCGTCGACCAGGGCCCGCTTCGTGTTGAGGTTGAACGTGTTCTTCGACCAGTTCTGCACGGTCGAGTACTGGACGTGTGCGTCCTCGCGCACGAAGATCTCGACGGCCCCGGAGTGCAGGTTGTGCGTGGCATACTGGGGAGCCGAACAGCCCTCGATGTAGTGGACTTCCGAGCCGGGTTCGGCCACGATGAGCGTGTGCTCGAACTGACCCATCCCCTCGGAGTTCATCCGGAAATAGGCCTGAATCGGCATCTCGACGGAGACGTCCTCGGGAATGTAGACGAACGAGCCGCCGGACCAGACTGCCCCGTGAAGGGCCGCGAACTTGTTGTCGCTCGGGGGCACGGCCTTGGTCATGAAGTGCTCTTTGACGAGCTCGGGGTGCTCCTGGACCGCCCGGTCCATGTTCATGAAGACGACCCCTTTCTTCTCCCACTGTTCTTTCATGTTCTGGTAGACCACCTCGGACTCGTACTGGGCGCCAACGCCCGAGAGGGCCTCCTTCTCGGCCTCGGGGATCCCGAGTTTGTCGAAGGTGTCCCGGATCTCGTCGGGGAGATCCTCCCACGTCTCGGCCTCGCCGCGGGTCTCTACGTCCGGCCGGATGTAGGGGATGATCTTCTGGATGTCGAGTTCGGAGAGGTCGGGCTGGCCCGGCCAATCCGTCGGCATCGGCATGTTCTTGTAGTGCTCGAGGGCCTTCAGGCGACGCTCGAGCATCCACTCCGGTTCGTCCTTGTCCTCGGAGATGACCCGAACGGTCTCCTCGTTCAGGCCCATCTCGGACTCGAAGGCCGAGGACTGCTCCTTTTTGAACTCGAAGCGCTTCTCCGTGTCCGCGTCTTCGAGATCGGAATCTGAACTCATCTGGGAATCACCATTCAGGCCGCCTCGTAGACTTGGTCACGGACCCAGTCATAGCCCTCTGCCTCCAGGTCCTTTGCGAGGTCCGCATCGCCCTCCATCACGATTTCCCCGTCGAGCATGATGTGGACGCGGTCGGGTTCGACGTAATCCAGAATCCGCTGGTAGTGGGTGATCTGGAGCACGCCCGTGCCCTGTTCGTCACGGAGCGCGTTGATGCCATCCGAGACGTCCTGGAGACGGTCGATGTCCAGCCCGGAGTCGATCTCGTCCAGGACCGCCACGACCGGTTCGAGGATCGCCGCCTGGAGAACCTCGTTTTGCTTTTTCTCCCCGCCGGAGAAGCCGACGTTGAGATACCGTCGGGCGAAGGAGGCGTCCATGTCGAGCAGATCCATCTTCTCCTCCAGAAGGTCATGGAAGTCCGCGACGCTGACAGGCCCCTCGTCCTCGGGACCGTCTCGCGGGCTCGATTCGAACCCGTCCTCCTCGTCGGTTTCTTCCGCGCCGAAGAGCAGTTCCTCCCGCTCCTCGAGTTTCGCGTTGAGCGCGGTCCGGAGGAAGTTCGAGAGAGTGACGCCCTCGATCTCGACCGGGTACTGGAAGCCCAGGTAGATGCCCAATGCCGCCCTTTCGTGGGGTTCCAGATCGAGCAGGCTCCAGGTTCGCTTGTCCTCTGGAATCTCCACGTCATCGAAGTCATCGTCCTCGAGATGGAGCCGGATGTCACCTTCAGTTACCGTATACGCCGGGTGGCCGGCGATGACTTTCGCGGTCGTCGACTTCCCGCTCCCGTTCGGGCCCATGAGCGCGTGGATCTCGTTCGACGAGACCTCGAGATCGACGCCCGAGAGGATCTCTTCGTCCTCGTCTGTCACAGTTGCGTGAACGTTGTCGAGTTCGAGTGTCGCCATTGATTAGGTCATCCTAAACCAGGTCCGAGAAACGTTTAATGCTTGCGCATCCGGCGGCCAACCGGCGTTTCGCGCCGATCGAGCCCAACCCTCATGCCCCTCAAACCGGTAGGACGAGCCGATGAGCGAGTCAACTCACCTCGACGGACAAACGGCGATCATCACCGGTGCCAGTGCAGGTATCGGAGCCGAAAGCGCGACCCAGCTGGCCGCGGCCGGGGCCGACGTGGTCCTCGCTGCGAGACGCGAGGACCGCCTCGAAAAGGTTGCAGCCAACATTCGGTCGGACGGCGGGACCGCGATGGTCGCTCCGACGGACGTAACAGACGAGCAGGCAGTCGAGGCACTGGTCGAGACCACCATCGAGGAGTTCGGTAGCGTCGACATAGTGGTGAACAACGCGGGTGTAGGTCGTGGGGACAGCGTCGCCGAGATGGAGACAGAAGCCTATCGCCAGATGATGGACGTCAACGTCGATGGCGTCTTCTTCCTCACGCGAGCGGCCCTCCCACACCTCATCGAGAACGAGGGGAATCTCATCTATATCGGCAGTTTCGCCGGGCAGTTCCCACGACCGTCCAATCCCGTCTACGCCGCCACGAAGTGGTGGGTACGCGGGTTCGCGAAGAGTGTGATGGCCCAGGTGGGCGAGGAGGGCCTCGCCGTGTCGATCATCAACCCCTCCGAGGTCCGGACCGAATTCGGGAGCGAGGACGGGCAGTCATTCAAGGAGCGCTTCGAGCCGGGGTCGGTGAGCGAGCCCGTCGAGGTGGCCGAGGCCGTCTGCTACGCGGCGGGCCAGGACCATTCGACCGCCGCCGAGATCGACCTGTTCCGGCGGGACAAGTTCGCGGCCTTCGAGAAAAAGCACTAAGCTGGCAAACGTTTTTCCGACAGTTTGGCGACCGTTATCCCATGGACGCCGTCGCGATAGACCACGTCAACCTGCGAATTCCAGCCGCGGGGCGGGACCGCGCCGTCGAGTTCTACGGGGAGAAGCTAGGCTTCGAAATCGAACTCGAGGACGCCTTCGACGCGGGGGAGCGACCGTTTTTCGCGGTCCGATTGACTCCACAGTCAGTGCTTCACCTCTGGCCCGACCCCGAGTTCGAGCCACCGCAGAAACAGAACTTTGACCACGTGGCCATCCATCTCGACGCCTCGATCGAAGCGATCCGCAACGATCTGGATGCGGCCGCCGTCGAAGTCCTCGACGATCGGGAGGTATTCGGTGCCATGGGAACGGCCCGCTCGGTGTACGTTCAGGACCCGTTCGGCTATCTCGTGGAGCTCAAAGCCCGACATAGCTCCGTTTCGGATGGATAGGTGGGATGGGAACCCTTTTGCGTGGAAGGGATAGACACACCATCAATGACCACGGCCGAGCGCGATCCTGAATTCTTTCGGGATCTGTTAGATTCCGTGGTCCAGCTGTCGCCCGACCTCATCTACTTCAAAAACGCCGATCACGAACTCGTTTACGTCGGGCAGACCTACGCCGATCTCTTCGGAACGAGCCGGGAGGCGCTGGTGGGCAAGACCGCCCGAGACCTCTGGCCGGAAGCGGAAGCCGAGTCAGTGCTCGCTGACGAGCGGCGGGTCCTCGATGGCGATCCGGTAATCGATCGCGAGCGGCAGGTCACCCACCCCGACGGGACGGAACACTGGTACTCGATCCACAAGCTCCCGCGATACGACCAGGGACGTGTCGTCGGGTTCGTCGCTATCGACCGTGAGATCACGGCTCGCAAACGCCGCGAGCGGGAGTGGCGACGGATGAAACGGGCGGTCGACTCCTCCGGCCACGCGATCTACATCACCGATCCGGCGGCCACTATCGAGTACGTCAACCCGGCCTTCGAGCAGATCACCGGCTTCTCGGCCGAATTCGCGGTCGGTTCCACGCCCCGGATTCTGCGCTCCGGGGAAATGGAAACCGCCTACTACGAGCGGATGTGGGAGACGATCCTCGATGGCGAGGTCTGGGAAGAGACGGTGGTGAACAAACGCCAAAGCGGCGAGCAGTATCATGCCCACCAGACGATCGCGCCGATCAGCACTGACGGCGAGATCGAGGCGTTCGTCGCCATCCAGACGGACATCACGGATCGAGTAAAGCTCGAAGAGCGGCTCTCCGTGCTCAATCGAATTCTTCGTCACGATATCCGCTCCGCGGTGAGTGTCATTCGTGGGAACGCTGACCTGGCGATGGAAAGCACCCGGAAATCCGACACGGCCCTCGAGACGATCCGTTCGGAGGCCGAACGCCTCCACCGACTCGGGGAGAACGCTCGCTACGTCGAGCGGGTCCTCTCAGATAGGCACCGGCCGACCGAGACGGTCCATCTACAGGAACTCATTCCGGCCCGGGCAATGCGGTGTCGTGAGGAGTACCCCCACACTTCGATCTCCTATGACGTACCCGACACGGCTGTCGTCTCGGCCTCGAGTGACATTCGCGAGGCACTGAGCGAACTCTGCTCGAACGCCATCTTGCACTCCGATCGCGAGGAGCCAACAGTCGAGATAACCGTCGACGAAGGGGCGGACTGGGTCGCCATCCAGGTCGCCGACGACGGCCCCGGGATCCCCGCGGACGAAGTCGCACCGCTCGAACGGGGCGGCGAGTCGGCCCTCGAACATACGAGCGGACTCGGGCTCTGGGTCGTCTACTGGATCGTTCAGGAGTCCGGTGGCGATGTTCGTTTCGAAGGAAACGACCCGCGGGGCACGGTCGTCACGCTCAGGCTTCCGGCCGCAGATACCCGGGGCTGATCACATGTACTGCCCGAGGCCGGTCTGGGTCTGACCGTCTCGAACCTCCTCCCAGGAGATATCCAGTGCTTCGAGGACCCGCGCGATCGGTCCTTTCAGGGTCTTTTCGAGCATCTTGTCCCAGTCCACGCTGAACTCCTCGGGTAACTGATCGGCGTACTCATAGCAGATCACGTCCGGATCGCGCTTGAACTCGAGGTAGAGGTCCATCTCCGCGATTTCGGGCTCCTCGGCCTCGATTCGCTGCCAGAAGGCGGGGTGGACTTTCTTCAGATATACGCGCTTGGGTTTGCTCCCCCGTGTGAAGTTCGTTCCCAGCAGGAGGTTCGCGTACTTCGCCCCGCGAACGTGGGCCGTGTCAGTCTCGTAGTCGGTCAGGCGTTTGCCGATCCCGCCCGGGATCCCGACCTGGTCCAGATCGACCTGTCCATCCTGGAAGGACTCGATGACGTCGTGAACGTACTCCTTGGTGCCCTCGATATCCCCCTCCGTGACGATACGTTCGATCACGGTCTTCTGGACGTCCTTCGTGATCGGGGCGATGTCCGAGCGTTTGTACTCGAAGCCCGTGATGTCGATGTCATCGACTTCCTTGCCCTCCTTCCAGACGATGTGGCCGGCGTAGCGTTTCTTCTTGCCCGCCTGGAAGAAGCGACGATAGAGCTTCTCGAACTCGATCTGGAAGCGGTGTTCGTCGGCGTCGAGTTCCCGCTTTGCGAACTCGTCGTAGGATTGGTTGATGTAAGCCTCGAGTTCTTTGGACCGGTCGATGGCTTCCTCGACGGAGACGCCCTCCCCGAGTTCCAACATTACACTGTCCGTGTCGCCGTAGATGACCTCCAGGCCCTGCTCGTTGGCGGCCTGTTCGGTGAACTCGATGACCGACCGACCGGTGGCGGTTACGGCGGCCCCCATCTCCTTGTCGTACAGGCGGAACCGCTCCCAGCCGAGCACCCCGTACAGGGAGTTCATGATGACCTTCACCGCGGCCTGCTGCTGATCGTAGAGCCGGTAATTCTCGCTGTCCGGATCGTGCTCGTTCCGCCGGGCCTTCTTCTCCTCCCGCTCGCTGAGCAGTTCCGTCACCATCTCGCGGATGATCCCGTCCGGTTCGGTCCGAAAGTGCGTGCCGTTCGGGGCCCGGTAGGTCGAGCCCTCGTACTGGTCGGGATCGACTTTCGTCTCCGGCGACGCGTTGATGGTCACCATACACATCGGGTACAGACTCTTCAGGTCGAGGACCGTCACCATCTCCCGGACGCCCGTGATCGGATCGAAGACGGCCCCACCTTCGTAATCTTCGCTCTCCTGGGTCCCCTTCGAGGGCACCGCGAACTCCCCGAACACCTTGTGGAGCACGTACATGTCCACGGCGTCCCCCGGGGTCGTGGCGTCCTCCAGTTTGCACCCGACGAACTCCGCGACCTCCTCCCAGAAGTCGATGATGTTCTGTCGCCGGTCGATCTCGACACAGAGTTCGACGTCCCGGAGGTTGTACTCGAGCAAGCGCTCGGGGTCCTGTTCCCAGAGGTCCCCGATGTCCCCGGAGTATCGCTCTTTCCCGACACCGACTTCCTCGGCGGCCACCGCCTCCAGGCGGTAGGAGTCCAGTTCGGAAAACTGGGTGCGCTGATAGCCATACAGGAGGTCGAAGACGACCCGACCCTTGATGCTGGGCCCCTGCCAGTCGCTGCGCCAGACCTCGCCCACCCTGGAGAGACGGTCAGAGTCCAGACCCAACACGTCGAGTCGATCCAGGAGATAGGGGGCGTCGAAGTCCGCGAAGTTCCACCCGGTCAGTACGTCCGGGTCCGTCTCGTCGATATAGTCCAGAAACGCCGTGAGCATGGCCGCCTCGTCCTCGAAGGCCCGAACCTCGATCGAGGGGTCCTCCTGGAGCGGGTCGTGATTGGAAAGCGTGTCGGGGGTCTCGCCCGTTCCCTTAGGGGCCTCGTAGAGCCAGGCGATATACTCGTCGCGATACGAGTCGTGACTGGAGATGCTGATGATCGGTTCCTCCCCGTCCTCGGGGAATCCGGACCGGTCGTCGACCTCGATGTCGAACGTGTTCACCCGGAGGTCCGGACTCATGTCGATCGGGTCGACCTCGGTCGCGTGCGCGTAGATGGCCCCGTCCTCGCCCCGCCGCAGCGGAACCGTGATGCCACTCGTGATGTCCCGATCGACCAGGAAGCGATTCGGGAAGAGGATGTCCGCCTCGTAGTGGTCGAACTCGTCCCGGATGGTTCCCACATCCCGTGGAGTCTTCGCGTAGATCCGGGTCAGGTTCTCGCCACGGATGCTCTCGAAGCCTTCCTCGTGGCCGGTGATCACGTCCCTGGCGAGATCGCCATCCGCAAGTGTCGCCGTTGGGGCGTAGAAGTACGGGCGAAATCCGTGGACACGGACGTGTTCGAGATCGTTGTCCGCCGTTCGCCCGAAGACGTGAATGACCGGGCGCTCGTGCTCGCCCGACCCTTCGACGGTGTAATCGACCTGTGTGACCGCCAGGTCGATGGTCTCCTCGACGTCGGGGAGGGCATCCGCCTCCGCGGAGAGGATCTCGGAGACGACCGGGTCGGCGTCCCCGGCTACCGCCTCGGCCTCCGCGACTCGCGAGTCGACCGCGCCGCCGGGATCGCCGCCGAAATTCGAGAGGTCCGCGTTCTGCATTGCATGACCGTTGGTGGGGCCTACCTGAAAAGTCAACCGGGAAGCGGGGAAAGGCCTTTACTATGTGACCACATACCACATCACGAGGTGACTCCCGTGGACGACCACGCCAAGGGCGAAGATCGAGCGGCCGACGTCCCGCAATTACCGGACGGTGAGACGAGTGCGGAAACCATCGAATCCTACGAGACAGTCGACGGGATCGTATTCTACGACGGCGAAAATCCGCTGGCCTGGCTTCAGTCCACGGCCGTCGAATCGCTCGCGGAGAACCGCTGAGGACGAAACCCCTTTTTAGTCGAGGGCGCTCCTGCCGAACGTGACCGCGCCAGAGGTCGAACCGGACCCCGAGCAACTGGTCGAAGCCGACGTGCCGCCCAGGTTGCGGCGTGAGTTCCTCCTCCAGGCGGGTCTTCTGAACGTCGGCGTCCTGGCTGCAGGAGGTGGGATCGTCGCACTCGGGTTCACGCCCCGGCAACGACTCGGTATGGTGCTCCTCCTCGCTGGAACGCTCGCGATCGGACTTACCTGGTGGCGATACCGCCGCGAGATCACGGACTGACTCAATCGTCGGCTTCGGGGAGGACGAGTCCGTCAGTCTCGACTGTCGACCGGTTGGTCGTCGGATCTTTCTCGACCCGGACGAGCTCATCAGCGGCCCCGATGAGTTCCTCGTCGTGGCTGACGACGATGATCTGCTCGACGCCCAGCTCCCGCATCGACTCCACGAGTGCCACGAGCTGGGAGACGTGGCCGGAATCGAGAAACACCGTCGGTTCGTCCAGAATCAGCGGCGGCATCGGGGCGGCCCCGTCGATGCCCTCGACGAGCAGGCGGTAGATCGCCGCCCGGAGGCTGAGGTTGAAAAGCGCCCGCTCCCCACCGGAGAGCTGATCGGGCGAGAGCGGCGAACCGTCCTTCTGGTAGACCGTCAGCTCGTAGTCACCGTCCAGTTCGATCCGGGCATACGAGTCGTTGCGATAGACCAGATCGAAGCTCTCGTTCAACAGGGTTTCGAGCCGGGAGACGTTTCGCTGGCGGAGGTCGGTCCGGAGCCGCCCGTACATCGATTCCAGCTCGGACAGTTCCCCGTGCAGCGAGTCAAGGGATTCGACGGTCTCCGCGACGGCTGCCCGCTGCTCTTCGAGCCCCTGTAGCTCTTCCAGTTCGTTCTGGACCGCGCCGAGTTCACTCCGGCGCTCGTCCCGTTGCTCGCGTTTTTCGGCGAGTTCGCTCTCGACCTGTTCGAGGTACTCGGTGGCCTTTTTTTGGTCCTCCCTGGCCTGTTCGACTCGTTCGTCGTCGATCTGCTCGTCGAGGCTCCGTTTGCGCTCCCGTAGTTCTGAGAGGGTTTCCCGCCGCTCGTCGTTTCGGTCGTCGATCGACTCGCGGGTCTCCTGGGCCCGGTCAATCTCTTCCCGGAGCGACTCGACTGCTTCGACCGTCTCCAGCAGCGACTCCAGGGCTTCGATGCGATCCACGTACTCGCCCCGCTTCTGGTTGTGCTCGCCGATCTCCTCGCGAGTCTCCGCCGCCCGTTTCTGGGCCCTTTCGGCCGTCTTGTCTGCGTTTTCTGCCTCTTCTTCGAGCTCGGTGGCTTCCGACTGCAGTTCGTTCCGCCGAGTCCGGGTTTCGACGAGTGACTGTCGTTTCTCGGCGAGCCGCTCACCGTGGGATTCGACCGTCGAAATTAGCCCCTCGATTTCGCGTTCGTGCTCCCTGAGGGCTTCGGCCGCTTCCAGCTCACCTTCGAGTTCCGTGCGGCGTTCGCGCACCGATTCGAGGGCCGCTTCGAGCTGTTCCTGTTCCTCGCGGTCGGCCTCAAGGGACTCGACTTTGGGCGCCCCGTCGACGGGTTGCCCACATTCCGGGCACTTCCCCGCTTCGAGCAACGATTCGGCCTCCTCGATTCGAGACTGGACAGTCGCGAGTTCCTCGCGACGCTCCGTCTCCGTCTCCCGGGTCGTCTCCAGGGCCTTCCGACGGTCCTCGATAGCGCTTTCCCCCTCGCCGTACTCGATCGAAGCGTCAGCAAACGCCGAGAGATGGGATTCGATCTCCGCGGCGGCGTCCTTGATTGCCTCGCGCCCGGACTCGATCTCGGCTTCGAGCTGTGACTGCTTCGTTTCGAGCTCCGATGCGCGCTTCCGGTGATCGGTTGCCTGGGACTGGAGTGTTTCCGCCCGCTCGGTTGCAGTCTCGGCCTCGTGTTCGGCCCCCTGTACGGCCTCGCGGAGGTCCATGATCTCCTCGGTGAGCCCCTCCTTTTCCTCGCGAGCCGCCTCGATTGCCGCTTCGATCGCGTTCGGGTCGGTCGAGTCGAGATCTAGCTCCGCGGCCGTCGCCTCGATGGTGTCGGTGTGGCTCTCGATCTCCGCCCGTCGGTCCGATACTGTCTCAGCCAACTCCTGCCGTCGGCGCTCGGCCTCGGCGATCCGTTTCTGTAACGTTTCGATGCGCTCCGTGACGGTCGCAAGTTCCTCCCGGCGCTGTTCGTAGGTTTCGAGGGTCGATTCCGCTTCCGAGAGTGTCTCGCGGGCCGACTCCCGCCCCGATTCGAGTTGCTCGATCTCGGAGTCGAGGTCCCCGATCGCCGTCTCCAGTGTGTTGGCCCGCTCGTAGAGTGCCGACTCGTCTTTCTCCGCGATCTGTTCCTCGAGGGAGTCGAGTCGCCCCGAGCGGCGTTCTTTGAGATTTTCGACGCCCAGTCGAGCCTCGGCCGCACGCTCGCGATAGGTCTCCAGTCGGCCCAGCTGGAGGAGCCGGTCGATCATCCGTTTGCGATCGCCCGGACTGGCCTCGATGAGCTTGTTGATCTCGCCCTGTCTAACGAACGCGGAGTTCACGAACGCCGCGGCGTCCATTCGCAGCATCGATCGAACGCGATCCTCCACGTCGCCGACCCCGTCCAGCGTCGAATTTGGTCCCTCCAGCGTACAGTCTGCCGTCACGGCACGCTCGCCCGTGGCCCGGATTCGCCGGTGGAGGTGGTAGGACTCGCCCTCGTGGGAAAACCAGAGGTCGACTGCCGCCTCCTCCGCGCCGAGGGTCACGATTTCGTCGAGAGTCCGATCGATGGCGGTGGCACCGTAGAGTGCGAAGAAACACGCTTCCAGAAGCGAGGACTTCCCGCTCCCATTGACGCCGTGAACGACGGTCACGCCGGAACCGAGTTCGAAGTCGACGTCCGCAAAACACTTGAAATTCGTCAGAGAGAGTCGTTCGAATTTCACAGGAACTCCTCCATGGTGGCGTTTTTGGTGGCCTGTCTCGCCGCCGATTTCGAGTCGTCGCTATCGACCGCGGGGCTGCCATCACGGTCCGCCGAATCTGGCGACTCGGCCTCGGCCGGTTCGAACGCTCCAGGGTCGTCCAGTCGATCAGTGACGGTTTCGGAGACACGATCCCGGAGGTTGCTCTGTGCCAGGCTGTCATCGCGAACGAATCCCTCAATGGACCGGGCCACGTCGGAGAGCCCCATCTCACGCACTCGCTCTGTGACGGCCTCGTCGGGATCGGCGAAGGAGACAGCGGCTTCGGCCTCCGAGTCCAGTTCCCGACGGTCGTTCACGCGAGTGACGAGCGCCCCGGCTTCCTCGCCCACGGCCTCGATCTCGGCTGGCGGGATCGTCTCGCCCTCGCCTTCGATGGTAACGATGACCACGGCGTCTTCGACCTTTGCTTCTCGGATCCGCTCTTTTACGATCGCGGCACGCTCCGATGGCGCGAGTTCGACGTCGATGAAGACGAATTCCCGGGTGTCCAGGTCCCGCCGAGTGATCGAGACCCCGTCGTCGAACGTGACGATGTTGTACCCCCGGGGGTCACGTTCCGAGGCGCTGGCCCGTTCGGTCGAGCCACAGTAGGCCGCCCACGCCCCCGCGACGCGTTTCCGGTCCGGGACGTGATCGTCTCCCAGAAGCGCAGCGTCGAACTCCAGTGTCGCTTCGGTGAGGACCGTTTCGAGGTCCCAGTCACCGTGGGGAAACGGTTTGAACCGGCCGTGAGAGACAAGTGCGGCGTGTGGCACCGACCGGGGCTCGAACTCGTAATCGAGAGCGTCCCGTCTGGCCCGTGGAACGTAGTCAAGGCCGTAGAAGGCGGTGTCACCGATCACAGTCCCGTCGGCGTCGAGGTGGGTCGCAAGACCGAGTTGCTCGAAGAGGTCGATCCACTGGCCGTCCCGGGCGTCCTCGTGGTTACCGACGACGGCGAGAAACGGAATCTCCGCGGCTCGAAGGGTCTCCAGAACCGAGATCGTCTCCCGGAGGTCGATCAGGCCCGGCCGGCGGTCGTTGAAGAGGTCCCCTGCGTGGACGACGGCGTCGACCCCGGCATCGACCGCGTCCTCGATCACCTGCCGAAAGGCTGCGAGGAAGTCCGCCCGTCGTTCCGGGAGGTGGTACTGGCGGTATCCGAGGTGGGTGTCTCCCGTGTGTATGACCCGAGTCATCGAATTGGTGTCCCCTTGTGACCCATCACGTTTAGTTTCGATGGGCGCACCCGAACCCTGGCGCGAGCGGTGCAGACGGTGCCCTGACCCGAACCCTCTTATGAGGGAGTACCATATCGATCTGTAATGACTGAAACCGTGGACGACGTCGATCTCCCCTACGACGAGGAGGCCTCCCAGCAGGAGAAACTCGACGTTCTCCAGGAGCGACTCGAAGTCCTCGAAGCGCAGAACGAGGAGATGCGTGACAAACTCCTGGACGCGAACGCCGAGAACAACAAGTACCAGCAGAAACTCGAACGGCTCTCCCACGAGAACAAGAAGCTCAAGCAGTCGCCGCTTTTTGTCGCGACAGTTCAGGAACTGACAGATGACGGCGTCGTCATCAAGCAGCACGGCAACAACCAGGAAGCACTCACCGAGGTCACCGACGAGATGCGCTCCGAACTGGAGGCGGGCGCTCGGGTCGCGGTGAACAACTCCCTCTCGATCGTGAAGCGCCTGGACGACGAGGCCGACGTGCGGGCCAAGGTGATGCAGGTCGAGAAGAGCCCGGACGTGGGCTATGAAGACATCGGCGGCCTCACCGAGGAACTCAACGAGGTCCGAGAGACCGTCGAACTGCCGCTCAAGAACCCGGATCTGTTCGATACGGTCGGGATCGAGCCCCCGAGTGGCGTGTTGCTCCACGGCCCGCCCGGCACGGGGAAGACCCTGATGGCCAAGGCGGTGGCAAACCAGACCGACGCGACCTTCATCAAGATGGCCGGGTCGGAACTGGTCCACAAGTTCATCGGTGAAGGGGCGAAACTCGTCCGGGACCTCTTCCAGGTCGCCCGCGAGCACGAACCAGCCGTGGTCTTCATCGACGAGATCGACGCGATCGCCTCCAAGCGGACGGACTCGAAGACCTCCGGGGACGCCGAGGTCCAGCGGACGATGATGCAACTGCTCTCGGAGATGGACGGCTTCGAGGACCGCGGGGACGTCCGGATCATCGCCGCGACGAACCGCTTTGACATGCTCGACCGGGCCATCCTGCGCCCCGGCCGGTTCGACCGCCTGATCGAGGTGCCCCTGCCCGACGAGGAGGGCCGGGAGAAGATCTTCCGGATCCACACCCGGAACATGTCCGTCACCGATGACATCGACTTCGAGGCACTCGCCCGGGATACCGAGGGCATGTCCGGCGCTGACATCCGGGCGATCTGCACGGAGGCCGGGATGTTCGCGATCCGCGACGATCGGGAGACGATCACGCTCCGGGACTTCCAAGAAGCCCGGGAGAAGTTAGAGGCCGACAGCGAGGACGACGAGGTCTCGAAGACTTTCGCCTGATCGGACGGCGCGTTAGAGCAACACCATTACGGCGTACGGAATGAGGAAGAGGACGACGAGGATCAGTGCGAGTATCGCGACGTAGCCGGCACCCATCCCGATCATCGAAACCCACGACTCGTGTTTGAACTGGTCGACTGAGAGTTCCATACCGGCCGTTGTCAGCCCGCGGTCTTAATTTGTGCTGTTTTTCGCCTGGAGGATGTCACCGATTCGCCGCGGTTCACCAGTGAGATCCGGGTCCGGCTCCACGAGTTTGAGGACCTCGTGGTCGGTCACGTCCCTGAAGTCCGTCCCGGTCGCCTCCTCGATGAGGGCCCGCTCCATGCGGAACTCGGTGGCCTGATAGACGACGTCCACGCCGTCTTTGTCGAAGGATAAAACGGTCATGCCCCCGGCTTGGCCGGAGGTGGCCTTAAACAGTCCGGGTCGGGGTCCCTCGGGGCCTTTAAGCCCGTGGCAATCAACCGAACAGGTGTGTTCGCGACCGATCCGATCGACCGGCTCACGATTCCCGACGGCACCGAGGTGCAGGAACACGACCTGGTCACCGACGGGGACGTCCTCGTCGGCGGGGGCAGCACGGTCGAATTCGGGCTGCGCGGCCAGAGTCTGGTGGCCGGCGAGCGGGTCAGCTTCGACGGCGACATCGAGATGGAGGGGGACTGCCGGCTGGACATGTGGTGTGACGTGGACGGCAACGTGCTGGTCGGCGAGGACGCCTACCTGGGCGAACGGGTCTCGGTGACCGGCCGCCTCGTTGTCGGCGGGGACCTGGACATCGGCGACGACGTCGATATCGAGGAGGGCTTCGAGGCCAACGGCTGGATCGTGATCCGCAACCCCATGCCGACGGTCGTCTTCTTCATGGTCTATCTTACACACCTCCTCCGGATCGGCGACACCGAGGAGGCCCAGTCGCTCCTCGAAGAACTGAGTGCCGACCCCGAGGCCGATCCGGTGCGAATTCCCCACAACGCGACGGTGAGCGACGACGTCTGGCGCGTGTCGACCCCGGCGACGGTGGGCGATGACTGCCGAATTCACGGGAACATTCGCGCCGAGGACATCACGGTCGGAATGGACAACGATGTCTTCGGCAGTCTCCGGGCTCGTGGCGACATCGTCGTCGGGGAGGGAACCACCGTCCACGGGGATGTAACGACCCGAAACGGTGACATCACGATCGAGCCATCGGCCACAGTACTCGGCGACGTCTCGGGGACCGACGTGCACCTCCATCGGGAGGCTGACGTGGACGGCACCATCCGGGCCCGCGGGGCCATGCAACTGGACGGCAAGACCGAACGCGAGCCCGAATAACACCGACGGACCGAAAGGTAGTTTCTGCTGGTGACAGTAGGGCCCCTATGCTCTCGCTGGCCCTTGCCGGGAAGCCCAACGCCGGCAAGTCCACCTTCTACACGGCCGCCACCATGGCCGAGGTCGACGTGGCGAACTATCCCTTTACCACGATCGACGCGAATCGGGGGATCTCACACGTCCGGACCCGCTGTCCCTGTCTCGATCTGGACGACCGGTGTGACAACGACACCTGTCACGACGGCAAGCGCTACGTGCCGGTCGAACTGCTGGACGTGGCTGGGCTGGTCCCGGGTGCCCACGAGGGACGGGGGCTGGGCAATCAGTTCCTCGACGAATTGACCGACGCCGACGCCATTCTGAACGTCGTCGACGCCTCCGGGGGGACGAACGCGGAGGGTGAGCCGGTCGAAGTGGGAAGCCACGACCCGCTCGAAGACGTGGATTTCATCGAGCGCGAGATGGATCTCTGGCTGGCCTCGATCGTCGATCGAAACTGGGAGTCGATCCAGCGCCAATCGCGATCGCCGGGTTTTGACATCGACGAGGCGCTGACCGAGATGCTCACGGGCTTTGGTGCGACGACTGCCGACGTGGCTGCGAGCCTCCGCGAACTGGAGTACCCCGAGGACCCGGTCAAGTGGGAAGACGAACAGCGTGAAAATCTGGCCCGGGAGATCCGGGCCCGCACCAAGCCCATTGTCGTCGTCGCGAACAAGATCGACGTGGCCCCGACGGAGAACGTCGAGGCACTCCTGAACCTCGATCGACCCGTCGTTCCCGCGACAGCCGAGGGTGAGGTGGCCCTCCGTCGCGGCGTCGAACAGGGTGTCATCGACTACGACCCGGGCGACGAGGACTTCGAGGTCCAGTCCGAACTTCCCGAGGGAACCCAATCGACCCTGGATGCACTTACCGAGACGATGGCCGAATGGGACGGAACCGGGGTCCAGGCGGCCCTGAACACGGCCGTCTACGACTTGCTCGACCATCGGACCGTCTTTCCGGTCCAGGACCAGACCCACTGGACCGACGCCAAAGGGAACGTGCTGCCGGATGCCTTCCTCTTGCCCACGGGATCGACGCCGAAGGACCTCGCTTACGCGGTCCACTCGGACATCGGCGAGGGATATCTGCATGCCGTCGACGCGCGGTCGAATCGCGAAATCGGGGACGAGTACGTCCTCGAAGAGGGCGACGTAATCAAGATCGTCAGTACGGCGAACTGACGAGGACTCGACAGCTTGGCCCGGGTTTTATCGTACCGGGCCAAAAATCGCCAGCCAGAATGGGATCGTCCGGTGTCACCGTCCGTCACAATCTCCTCGGCCCGATCGGTCTGCTGGTTACCGGCTGGCTGCTCTGGCTGTTTATCGGCGCGTGGGCGATTACTCCCTCCAGCGTGCTGCCCCTGGTGATGGACGCGTTCGAAATCCAAGAGACAGCCGCGTCCTGGGTCATCACGGCCCCCCAGATCGCGGCACTTCTCGCCGGCCTCCCCGTCGGCATGCTCCTGGACCGGTTCGATCGGGGTCACAGTGTCCTCCTCTCGGTTGTCCTCTTGTTGGCCGTCGGACTGGTCAACACTGTACTTGCGGCCCGCGGCGAGTACCATGCACTGCTCGGAACTCGTGTGCTAGGTGGATTCGGCCTGGTCACGATCTGGATCGCCCAGACGGCGATGATCACCCAGGCTTTTCCCGCCCACCGGGAAGCGACGGCGGTCGGCCTGTTCGTCACGGGCTATCCAGCCGGCTACGCCTTCGGGCAGTTCACCGGACCGCTGATCGCCAGTGTACTCGACTGGACGGCCACGTTCGGTGTCTATGCCGTCGTTGGATTTCTCTTCGGACTCGCGTTCTGGTTGATCGACCGCGGGGTCGACACCACAGCCGCCGGAACCGATTCGCCGACGCGATCTGACCTCCGGCGAGCCGTCACGAACCGGGGCGTTTGGGGTGTCGGGCTCCTCTCGATGCTCTCCTACATGATCTATATGATCTTCAACAGCTGGATGCCGACCTACCTCGCGAGTAGTTTCGAGATCAGTCTGGCCCGGAGTGGGTTTTACACCGCCCTCTTTCCCGCGATCGGCATTCTGGCCAGACCGGGCGGTGGCTATCTCTCGGAACGGGTTTTCGGCGGTCGCTCCCGTCCAGTCATCGGAATTTCCCTGTTCGGGGCGGGTATCGTCGCCGCATTGATGGGCGTGAGTTCGACCCTCACGCTCATGGTCGCTGGCCTGGTCGTCGCCGGGTTCATCGTCCAACTCCAGTTCGGGCTGCTCTACACGCTGGTCCAGCGCTACGTGCCCCGAAAAGTCGGCGGAACGGCGGTCTCGGTGGTCAGTGCCGTCGGTTGGCTGGGAACGTTCGTCGGCCCGCCGATCGTCGGTGCCGTCATCGAAGGCACTGGAACCTACATCGCGGTGTTCGGGGCGGCCGTCGCGCTCTCCGTCGGTGGATTGCTCACGGTACTCGCCCTGAGCGAACCGGCAGTTCGCTGATCAGGCGACTGCGTCTGTTGCCGCCGCCATGATCTCCAGGGCCTCCTCGATCGTCTCCAGATCGGTCGCATAGGAGATCCGTGCATAGCCAGCTCCCTGTTCGCCGAAGGCCTCGCCGGGAACCACGACCACCCCGCGGTCGAGAACCTCGTCCACCCAGCCATCCGGTACCTTTGGCATGACGTAGAAGGCCCCACGCGGTTCGGGGACGGGGAGTCCCATCGATTCCAGCCCGTCGAGTAACACGTCTCTTCGCTCCCGGAACGCCGCGACCATCTCCTCGACTGGCTCCTGGGGCCCAGTGAGGGCGGCTTCGGCGGCGTACTGGGCCGGTGCGCTCGCACAGGCCTGAATGTACTGGTGGACCCGGAGCATGCGCTCGATCCGGCGCTCGCTCGCCACGACCCAGCCGAGTCGCCAGCCAGTCATGGAGTAGGTCTTCGAGGCGGCGTTGATCAGGATCACGTTGTCCGACTCGGCGAACTCCATCGGCGAGCGGTGTTCGCCCTCGAAGAGCACCTGTTCGTAGACCTCATCGGAGATGACCAGGACGTCGTGTTCGTCCGCGATGCGAGCGAACTCCCGCATGTCCTCGGGCGGACTCACGGCCCCGGTCGGATTGGCCGGGCTGTTGATTATCACGGCGGCGGTATCCGGGGTAATCCGCGCTTCGACGGCCGCCGGTGAGAGCGTGAGATCATCGCGCAGCGGCACTGGAACCGGGTTCCCGCCCGCGAGTTTCGTGAGAGCGGAGTAGGAGACAAATCCCGGGTCCGGATGGAGCACCGACTCGCCCGCGTCGACGTGGGCTTCGAGTGCCAGATGGAGCGCTTCGCTGCCCCCTGCAGTCGCGATGATCTGCTCGCGACCGAGTTCGAGGTCGTTGTCACGGGCGTGTTTCTCGCGGATCGCGTCCCGTAGCGACTCGGTTCCGTAGTTCGAGGTGTAGGCGTCGGCCGCCCCCGACTCGATCGCGGTCGTCGCAGCCTCGCGTGCGTGCTCGGGGGTTGGAAAGTCCGGCTGTCCGAGCCCAAGATTGATCGCGTCGCCACCCGCTGCCTCGAAGACTTCCCGGATGCCGCTGATCGACACCGACTCGACCCGGCCTGAGAACTCGACCATGTGTACTCCCGCGATCAGTCGCCTGTTAAGTGTACGGATCTCCGCTACTGGTACATCCGAAGCGGCTGCGCCTGGGTGCTCTCCTCCTCGCCGGCCTGTTGCATCCGTTTTGCCAGGGTCTCTTTCTGTTCCCGGATGTCTTCGGCCCGTTCGACGAGATCCTCGGTCGGGACTGACACGTCCGCGATCGGTTCGATCCCACGTGTGATGAGCGTCTGGGCAGCGGCCGGATCGGGGAACTGCGGGTCGCTCTCGACGATCAATCCACAGGCGTCCACGTCCGTGTGACTGGTTCGGTTCATCAGGGCCCCAGTCGGGCCACCGATGGCGCCCCGTTCGTCCGGCGGGTCGATGTCGTTGGCCGTGAGGTGGGTCTCGGCCTCGCCAGACGCCACGCCGAACAGGGACGGCTGGACCGTCGGATCGGTCTCCTCCTGGGGTAGTCCACTGAGAAAGAGCGGCAACGCGTCCACCTCGACCACCCAGTCGACGAGGATCTCGGCGAACCCGGGCGCGGCCTGCCGGGAGACCGGGATGTCACTCTGCAGCGCGAGGAGGTCACGTTTCTCGTCGGCGTAGAGCCGGACTGGCGAGGTCACCGCGTGTTTCCCGTCCCCGTATATGGCGATTTTCGGCAGGCCATCACAGTCGACATAGCCCACCTCGTCCATGTCCAGTTCCTCGATCAGGTGGTCGGTCGCGATCTTCCCAACCAGTCCCACCCCGGGGAGCCCCTCGATGAGCGTCGGCCGGTCGAGGTCCAACTCCTGGTCAAGTACAACAGTACCCATACCGATTGTTCGCTCGCCACGTGGATCAATCTTCGGCCGAGCCGAGGGGGTTCGAAACGTCTTAACCCGGCCATGCCGAAACCCGGTCGAATGGAACCCCTGCAGCGCTACGAGCCACTCATACCGGACTTCGACGCCTTTCTCGACGCCCTGCACGAGCCACTCCCGACGACGGTGCGGGTGAACACCATCAGGGCGACACCCGAACGGGTTATTAAAGCTCTGCAGGATGAGGGAATCGAGACGACACGGCGGGCCCACGACGAGACGCTCCTCGAGGTCGACACGGACAAACCCGGGAACACCTGGCCGTACGTCCACGGCTGGATTCACGGCCAGGAGGAGGTTTCGACGCTGCCGCCCCGTATTCTCGACCCCCAGCCGGGAGAGACTGTCTGGGCGGCGGCGGCCGCTCCCGGTGGGAAGGCCACCCAACTCGCGGCGCTGATGGACGATCGGGGACTCGTGATCGGAAACGACGACAACCTGGGCCGACTCTCGGCACTCAGGGCCAACGCCGACCGGTTGGGGGTCACGTCGATGGCCGTGACCAACCAGGACGCCCGGAACTACTCGTTCAAACCACTCGGCATCGAGTCGGTAGATCGGGCCCTGGTCGACGCCCCCTGTACCTGTGAGGGCACCGTCAGGAAGAACCCGGACGCGCTGGACGAGGCCGGTCCGGGAGCCAGTCGGGGGCTCGCGAACATCCAACGGGACATCCTCGAACGGGCTGTGCAGGCCACCAGGCCGGGCGGCACGGTCGTCTACTCGACCTGCACGTTCGCCCCCGAGGAGAACGAGGCGGTCGTGGATGCCGTTCTGGACTCGACCGACGCGACGGTCATCGATTTCGAGAGTCCACTACCGGCAGAACCCGGCGTGAGCGCCTGGGAGGGAACCGAGTACGACCCTGCCGTCACGAAGACAAAACGGTATTACCCCCACCAGACGGACACCGGCGGGTTCTACGTCGCCAAACTGGAGGTGAATGCATGAGCCGGGACAACCGGAGTGACACCTTCGAACGGTTGCCCGAAACGGACGACACGCGGGTCGTCGAGGGACGACCAACCCGTGAGGAAGTCTGTGACTACTGGACAGATCGGTTCGGCGTCCCCGAGTCGACCTTCGACGGGTACTCGTTCTGGGAGAAGGGGGCGGGCCGGATCTGGGTGCTCAACCACGAGCTCCAGGGCCCGGTTCAGATCGAGGCGCTGGGACTGCCGATCCTTCGGACACGCCAGGAGTTCTGGAAGCCGACCACGGACGCCACGCTCCGATTCGGCTCACACGCCACCAAGAACGTGCTCGAACTCGACCGCGACGCGGCAAAGCGGTTTCTCGCCGGCGAGGACCTGGAGCGTGAGTGGGACGGTGACTGGGGCTATCTGATCGTGACCCACCAGATCGCCGGCGAAAGCGAACCCATCGGCGTCGGCCGCTACACCTACGGCACGCTCCAGTCGATGATCCCGAAGGGACGACGACGCACGTTCTGACGTGAAGAAACCTATATCCGGGGCTCGCTCGAAGCGCCACCGATGGAGCGACGGACCTTCCTGCGAGGGATTGGGGTAGCCACACTGGGGGTAACAGCCGGCTGTCTCGGCGACGACGAATCAGATTTCATGCTTCGGGTCGTCGATCAAAAATTCGGTGCCGGCGAGGACGGCGCGCTGACGGTGTGGGTCACCGTCTCGAACCCCGGAAACGAGGCCCAGTTGGGAACAGTCTACATCCGTGGCGAACTGGAGGGAGATTCGTTCGTTCGGGTGCGTGAAGTCGAACTCGACGCCCACCAGACGATCAAGCTCACCATCGTCTTCGAGATTGCCTACGACGAGGTCGGCTCGTTCAACTTCGATTCGAGCGTGGAACCGCCGGAATCCCAGTAGCGACGTATCTACATATTTAAACGCTCCCAGCGGCTTCACTCTCCCATGAGCGAGACCGAGGAATCCCCGGAGGAGCCCACCGTCGAGGACGGGGAGAATTCGACCGAAACTGAATCTCTTGCGGGCGAGGATCTCGTCGCGGCAGTCGCCGCACACGACGAAAAGCTGGCCGAATCGGTCGGCGATCTGGTCGACCGGGTAGCGACGCTGGAAGACGAATTGGAAACAGTCGAGTCGGAACTCGAAACCGCCGAGGAACGACTCGAACACACCAGAGCGGATTTCAAGAACTACAAGGAGCGGGCCAAGCGTCGCCAGGAGGAGATCAAAGAGCGGGCGACCGAGGATCTGGTCGAACGGCTGCTAGAAGTTCGAGACAACCTCGGGCGCGCACTCGACGAGGAGTCCGGCGACACCGAGTCGCTCCGTGACGGGGTCGATCTGACCCGAAAGCAGTTCGATCGGGTACTGACCGAAGAGAACGTCGAACGCATCGAACCGGAGGTCGGCGCGGACGTCGACGCCCAGCGGCACGAGGTCATGATGCGAGTCGAGAGTGACGCGCCGACGGACACCGTGGCCTCGGTCTACCGACCCGGCTACGAGATGGCGGGGAAGATCCTCCGACCGGCCCAGATCACCGTTTCAGCGGGTAGCGAAGGGGACGCCGCCGAGGACGGGGAATCGTCGGAGTAGTTTCGGGGCCTGGTTTTGCAGTCAATTCGCGATGATCTCGCAGGGGTGTCGCTACAGTGGTGAGATTGCGGTCCGTTTATAACCTGTGACCGTGCCTCCCACCGGATCCCAAAAACCGCAAGAAGGCGTCGGGTCCCGTTTCCAGCCGGTCGAATCGCACTAGCAAGGCTTAAAGGTGAACGGAAGTATACACCCATCCAAGATGGCTAGTGAGAAGATTCTCGGTATCGACCTCGGGACCACGAACAGCGCGTTTGCAATCATGGAAGGTGGCGATCCGGAGATCATCGTCAACGGGGAGGGCGACCGGACGACCCCCTCGGTCGTCGCCTTCGACGACGGCGAGAAGATCGTCGGCAAGGCGGCCAAGAACCAGGCCGTCCAGAACCCGGAGAACACCGTTCAGTCGATCAAGCGCCACATGGGCGAGGACTACAGCGTGGAGCTGGAGGGCGAGGAGTACACGCCCGAGCAGGTCTCCGCGATGATCCTCCAGAAGATCAAACGCGACGCCGAAGAGTACCTCGACCAGGAAGTGAACAAGGCCGTCATCACTGTTCCGGCGTACTTCAACGACAAGCAGCGCCAGGCGACCAAGGACGCCGGCGAGATCGCCGGCCTCGAAGTCGAGCGGATCGTCAACGAGCCCACGGCTGCAAGTATGGCCTACGGCCTCGACGACGAGTCCGAGCAGACGGTCCTCGTCTTCGACCTCGGTGGTGGCACCTTCGACGTCTCGATTCTGGAACTCGGTGGCGGCATCTACGAGGTCGTCGCGACCAACGGGGACAACTCCCTCGGCGGGGACGACTGGGACGAGACGATCATCGACTGGCTCGCCAACGACTTCGAGAAGGAACACGGCATCGACCTGCGCGAGGACCGGCAGGCCCTCCAGCGGCTCAAAGACGCCGCCGAGGAGGCCAAGATCGAACTGACCTCCCGCAAGGAGACCACGATCAACCTGCCGTTCATCACGGCGACGGACGACGGCCCGGTTCACCTGGAGAAAGACCTCACGCGGGCGAAGTTCGAATCGCTCACCCAGGACCTCCTCGAGCGGACCGTCGACCCGACCGAACAGGCCCTCGAAGACGCAGGCCTCTCGAAGAACGACGTCGACGAGGTCATCCTCGTCGGCGGGTCCACCCGCATGCCCCAGGTCCAGGAGAAAGTCGAGGAACTGACCGGTAAGGAACCCAAGAAGAACGTCAATCCCGACGAGGCCGTCGCGCTGGGCGCGGCAATTCAGGGGGGCGTACTCGCCGGCGAAGTCGAGGATATCGTCCTGCTCGACGTGACCCCACTCTCGCTGGGCGTCGAGGTCAAGGGCGGGCTCTTCGAGCGACTCATCGAGAAGAACACGACGATCCCGACCGAGGAGTCCAAAATCTTCACGACTGCCGCCGCCAACCAGACTTCGGTCCAGATCCGGGTTTTCCAGGGCGAGCGTGAAATCGCCGAGGAGAACGAACTGCTCGGGGAGTTCATGCTCTCGGGCATCCCGCCCGCCCCCGCAGGCACCCCACAGATCGAGGTCACGTTCTCGATCGACTCTGACGGCATCGTCAACGTCTCCGCGGAGGACCAGGGCTCGGGCAGCAAAGAGGAGATCACCATCGAGGGCGGTGTCGGCCTCTCCGATGAGGAGATCGACGAGATGAAATCCGAGGCCGAGGCACACGCCGAGGAAGACCGCAAGCGCCGCGAGCGGATCGAAGCTCGCAACGAGGCCGAAGGGGCCGTCCAGCGGGCCGAAACCCTCCTCGAAGAGAACGAGGAGATGGTCGATGGGGACCTCGAAGAGGACATTCGCGTCGAGATCGAGACCGTCGAGGAGGTCCTCGAAGACGAGGACGCAACGACGGAGGAGCTCCAGGAGGCCACCGAGGCCCTGACCGAGGCCCTCCAGGAGATCGGCAAGCAGGCCTACCAGCAGCAACAGGCCGGCGCGGCCGGAGCCGGTCCCGGTGCAGGCGCAGCCGGTGCCGGACCCGGTGCAGCCGGAGCTGGCCCGGGTGCCGCGGGCGCTGCTGATGGCACCGACGAGGAGTACGTCGACGCCGACTTCGAGGACGTCGACGAGAGCGACGACGAGTAACCACCTGATCCACCGCTTCTAACTTAGTCGTGTCCCGATGCAACAAAACCAAGTACGTGACTCCGCTACCGACAGCGAGGAGATGAGTGAGGACTTCTACTCGTTGCTCGGGGTCTCCCGCGACGCGAGCGAGGACGAGATCAAACGCGCCTATCGGCAGAAGGCGGCGAAGAACCATCCCGACGTCAGCGACGACGAGAACGCCGAGGAGAAGTTCAAGAAGCTCCAGAAGGCAAAGGAGGTCCTCACCGACGAGGAGAAGCGTCGCATGTACGACCAGCTCGGCCACGACCAGTTCATGCAGGCCGACAAACAGGGCGCCACCGACAGCGGTGGCCGCGGCGGTCGCCAGCGAGCCGGCGGGGATCCGTTCGGCGGCATGGGCGGCATGGGTGACATCTTCGATCAGTTCTTCGGCGGTGGCCGTGGCCAGTCACGCCGAAACCGCCCATCCAAGGGGAAGGATCTCCGTACCTCGGTGACGATCAGCCTCGAAGAAGCCTACGAGGGCGTCACAAAGCAAGTGACTATCAACCGTCCGGAGACCTGTGAAGCCTGTGACGGTCGTGGGCATCCCCCCGACGCCGAACTGCGAACCTGTCCGGAGTGCAACGGGCGTGGGCAGGTCAGACAGGTACAGCAGACCGCGCTCGGCCGGGTCCAGCAGGCTCGCACGTGTCCGCGCTGTGACGGACAGGGCGAGATCCCGGAGGAGGTCTGTTCTGAATGTGGCGGGGACGGCACCGTCCGCAACCGCGCGTCGCTCTCGGTGGATGTCCCGGCCGGCATCAAGAGCGGCCAAACCCTTCGGATGAACGGCGAAGGCGCTCCCGGTGACCGAGGCGCGCCAAACGGTGATCTACTGATCGAGGTCGGCGTCGAGGACCACCCCGATTTCGAGCGGGACGGGGACGACCTCCACATGGAACAGCCGATCTCGTTCCCCCAGGCGGTCTTCGGCGATACCATCCAGATCGAAACCCTGGGTGGTCGCGTCGAGGTCGACGTGCCAAAGGGCACCCAGAGTGGCGAAACCCTGCGGCTCCGGGACGAGGGAATGCCACACCTCCGGGGCCGCGGTCACGGCGACCTGTACGTTCACCTCCAGGTCGTCACGCCCGAGGACCTGACCGAGGAGCAAAAAGCGGCGCTCAAGCAGTTCGCGGAGGCCGGCGGGGAGTCAGTCGAAGTCGGAGAGGGCTTTCTGGAGCGACTTCGCAACTCCCTGTGAGCGGCCCACAAACCATTTTGCCCGTGCAGGCCATGTGTAAACTATGCACATCCGGGACGCGAAAAACCACGAGGAGGTCTGGCTCCTCGATCAGCTTGCTGAGTTCGACTTCGAGGACCCGGCCTTTCGCTCCCGTGATTATGTCATCGCCATCGACGAACGAACTGGCGAAAAGACCGGATTCGGGCGGCTTCGCGTCCATCGAACCGAAGACGGGGAGACGTGTGAACTCACCTGCATCGGCGTCCGGCCCGACTGGCGGGGCCAGGGTATCGGTGCCCACATCGTCGAACGACTGATCGAGATGGCCCGAGATCAGGGCTTCGATTCGGTGTATGCACTCACCCCGGCCCCCGAGTACCTCTCCCAGTTCGGCTTCGAAGCAGTCGATCACCCGCTCCCATCGATACTCGAGGAACGGCTCGAATCAATGCGCACACGCCATCCAGACGCCGCAGCGACACACATCAACATCGACGAATTTTCGGTCCCCCGACGACTCAAACGCCGGTACGAAGACGGGGGCGAGGACGAAGCGGTCGAAGAGCAGCCCGAAGATTTCGGCGTCGACCCCGAAACGGCGACCTACAAGTACGACGTTGACCAGTAGATAGCGGTGACTGGTGCCGGTTTCACCCGGGTCGGTCCCGCGAGTTTTTTAGGAGGCGGCCGTGGATTGATAGACAACCATGCCCACTGAGTCCTTCGACGTTGTCGTCGTCGGTGGGGGAACGGCCGGTACCTTCGCCGCGGCGACGGTCGCGGATGCGGGCCTCGACGTCGTTCTCCTGGAGCGCAAGCCGGAGTCGGAAGCCGGACATATCGCTTGCGGTGACGCCATCAAGGGCAAATCTACTTTCCCTGATGTCATCGATCGAGACTATCTCAAGGAGGAGGCCTTCACGAACGAGAACATCCAGTATGCCCGGTTCGAGAACCCACAGACCGACGAAGTCCTGGAAATTCCATTCGACGAGCCCGGTGCGGTCGTCGACCGGCGACGCTATGGTGAGGTCCTCCTCGAGGAGGCCGACCGACTGGGCGTCGACATGCGGTATGACACTGTCGTCCAGGACGTGCGACAGGACGGCGATCAGGTCATCGGAGTCACGGCGACGAAAAACGGCACGACGACGGAGTACGACGCCAGCGTTGTTATCGACGCCGCAGGCGCGATGTCGATCCTTCAGGATCAGGCGGACTTTTCCGAGACGACCTTCGACACCAACGTTCACTACCGACAGTTCTGTTCGGCCTACCGGGAGATCATCGAGGTCGAGGAGCCGGTCGAGTACGAGGACTCGATCGTCTTCATGCCGACCGAGGAGCTTGGCTATCTCTGGTATTTCCCCCGGACGGAGACCACGATCAACGCCGGCCTGGGCTTCCAGATGAACAAGCCGCCGATGCAACTGGTCGACGTGCTCAAACAGGACCTTTCGAACCGCTCCGAGTTCGAGAACGCGGAAGTCATCGACAAGCTGGGGGCCGCCCTGCCCACCCGGCGCCCCTACGACTCCGCGGTCGCGCCGGGCTACGCGGCAGTCGGTGACGCTGCGGCCCACGTCAATCCTGCAACTGGTGGTGGCATTCCCGGTGCGGCCAAGGCCGGTCACTGGGCCGCCGAGGCAGCCATCGAGGCGATCGAAGACGGCGACGTGAGCGAATCGGCCCTCTGGGAGTACAACCAGCGAGTGATGACGGACTTCGGCAAGCGGTTTGCCGCGATCGACCTCTACAACATCTGGGCCGGGACGTACTCCGTCGAGGAACTGACAAGCATCGTTACGGCACTCCCCGGCCAGGCGCTCATCGACGCGCTGGGCACCGGCGCGGCCGGCATGTCTCTCGGACTCAAACTGGAAACGCTCGGTCGCACCTTCGGCCACTGGCGAACGCTCTACAGCCTCTATCAGGTGCATCAGCAGGCCAAATCCCTCAAAGCGGTCTACGAGGACTATCCCGATTCGCCCGCGGACTTCGATCGCTGGCAGTCTCGACGCGACGAGATCTACGATCGGGTCTATGACATAACGGGCGCTGATTCGAAGTACTGAGTTCGGTTCGCCGGCCACAATTTCTTTCCCCGTCGCCGCCGTTTTGGTTACCGATGACAGCACCAGCGACGGTGAACGGAATGCCCCAACTCGGCATCGGTACCTGGGAGAACACCGACCCTGAAGAGTGTACCAACGCCGTCAAGACGGCCCTGGAAATGGGCTATCGACACGTCGATACCGCCCAGATCTACGGAAACGAGGCGGAGGTCGGGCGCGGCATCGCAGCGGCCGAAGTCGATCGCGAGTCGATCTTCCTGGCGACGAAGGTCTGGATCGACAGCCTCGATCCCGAGGCCGTTCGCGCGACCACCAAGGAGAGTCTCGAAAAGCTCGGGGTCGATTACGTCGACCTGCTCTATGTCCACTGGCCGGCGGACACCTACGATCCGGACGAAACCCTCCCGGCATTCCAGGAGCTGGTCGAGGCCGGACTCACCGAACGCATTGGTGTGAGCAACTTCGAGCCCGAGCATCTGAAGACTGCGAGTTCGGTTCTGGGCGAGGATCCCTTCGCCAACCAGGTCGAGATGCACCCACTGCTCCCCCAGGTCGAACTCCGCGACGCCGTCGCGGAGATGGACACCGAGATCGTCGCCTACTCGCCGCTCGCCAGGGGACGGGTCTTCGACGTCCCGGAGATCACAGACGTGGCGGACAAACACGAGGTGAGCGAGGCCCAGGTCAGCCTGGCCTGGTTACGCGAGAAGGGCGTCACCGCAATTCCCAAGGCCACCTCGGAGGACCACATCGCTGACAACTGGGCGAGTCGCACACTCGAACTCGACGCGGCAGACATCGAGAAAATCGACGGGATCGACCGAACCGACCGCCAGGTCGATCCGGACTTCGCTCCCTGGTAAGTACTCTCGGTAAGTGTTTTTCGTCGACCGTTACATGTAGCCCAGATCGCGGAGGCGTTCCATGAGGTCCTCCTTGTCCTGGGCCCGTCCGGCACGCTCGGTTGTTCCTTCGAGGTCCTGAAGCCAGGCCGGTTCCTGATCGGACTTCTCGGTGCTCACCTGGCTACCGAGCGAGCGGAAGCCCTCGAAGTACTTCGGCGAGACGGGAATATCCTCCCGAGTCACCCCTTCGGGCAGGTCATCAAAGGCCTGGGGAACGTAGCCGTCCTCGGGGAAGGCGGAGACGGTCTCCGGGACGACGAAGTTCCAGAAGGCCTCCCAGACGTCAGCCTCGTCGAACTGCAGGATCGGTTGGATGCGATCGTGCGGCGGGTAGATGTCCGGATCGTGGCGCGGACTGAAGAAGGTCTCCTCGGCACGGGCCTCCTGCTCGTCCCAGCGAACGCCGGAAATAACACCGTCGATGTCGTGCGCTTCGAGCGCGTCGTTGAGCGCCACGGTCTTGAGAAGGTGGTTGCCGACGTACGTGTCGAGCAGGAACGGGAAGGTGTCGTCCTCGTACTCCAGGATCTCCCGGACGTGATGCTGATTGTGTTCGGAGAGTTCGGAAACGGAGATTTCGTCGCCCGGCTCCAGGTCACGCTCCGCGACAATGTCACCGATATTCTCGTTCCGGGCGTAGATGACGTCGAGATCCCAGACCGCCGCCCAGTGGTCCACGAAGTCGAGGAGGTCATCGAAGTGCTGGAAGTGGTCGATGAACACCGCCGGTGGCATGTCATACCCCAGCTCCCGGGCGACTTCCCGGACCAGATAGAGAGTCAGGGTGGAATCTTTCCCGCCGGTCCACATGACTGCCGGGTTCTCGTACTCAGAGAGGCCCTGTTTGACGACCTCGATCCCCTTCTGGATCTTCGCCTCGATATCGGGGTAGGTGGCCGGGCTCTCCCCCTCGCCGTCGGTGTAATCTACGTCGACGTAGTCGGGAAATCCGTCGCGCATCGGCGGCGATTTGGCGGCCTGCAGGGATAAAGGAACGGATTCACTACAGGTCGGGGGCCGGAGCGGCCTTCTGGAGGGCCGTCTCCGCGATATTCCCACCGTAGTCCGCGCTCCGGGACAGCGAGTCGACGATCAGCCCCAGATGGCGGGCACGTGCCGGATCGAGTTCCCGCAACTGATCGTCGATCCCGCGAGCCCGATCGTCGATCGCCTCGACCTTCGCGCGGGCCTCGTTTGCGAGTTCGGTTGCCGTAGCAGCATCATCTGCAAACAGCGCCTCGAAGGCCGTTTCGATGATGGTGGTCGCTTCCTCGCATAACTCGCCCAGTGAGTCGGTGACCTCGGCGGGCACGCTTCGATCGAGTTCGCGAGTGACCTGGCTAATCTTGGCAGCGTGGTCCGCAATCCGTTCGAGCTGGCGGGCACTGGAGTGGTAATCAAAGCAGTTCTCCCGTGAGAGGCCGATCTCCCGGGCCATCTCGGGGGATCGGAGGGTGCTCCGGAAGATTCGCGAGACGACATACCAGAGCCGGTCCACGTCGTCATCCCGGGAGACGACATCTGCGGCCAGATCCAGGTCGTGTTCCTGCAGCGCCGTCACCGCGTCTTCGAGCATCGATCGAGCGATGAGGTGCATCCGTCTGACGGCGCTGTGAACGGATAGTTCGGCCGAATCGAGGAGATCCTGGATCACGACCGTGTCTGCTGTCTCCTCGAGGACCTCCAGACCAACGAGTCGCTGGGTCGCTTCTCGAATGACTCGGCGCTGAGCCGGAGAGATCCGATCCGCGGTCAACTCGATCTCGTCGAAGCCGCTCACGTACATCGTCATGACCCCACGCATCAACGCGTCTCCCTCCCGATCCTTGATATCCAACACGCCCCGGGTCGGCTCGTCGGAGGAGACCGGTGTCATCAAAAGCGAGCCGTTGTCCGGATGGAAGGCCACTTCCTCGCCGGCCGTGATGTCGTGGTCCCGGGCCCAACCCTTTGGGATCGACACCGTGTATGTGGACCCACCCGTCAGCTGCACCTTGCGACGTTCCATACGAGAAGGTTCCTCCCAGCGACTATAAGTCACGTGTTTTCTATATAGATGGGGCCAAGACTGGCGGAAACCCGGCGTACAACCGCTATAACCGGCTACATTAGAAGTGCCAAATACTCACTCATGTGAATTGGACCGACCAGGTTTTCTGAAACTATATAATTTCGAACGTCCTGCCACTATTCCCGCAAAGCCCCCGGTGACGAGATCACCGATCCCTGTTCAGGAGCAGATTCGGGCCCCGGCAATGATATAGCAGTATGAGGTTTATTTCACGGTTCTCGATCACGCTGGTACCCGAAACCCAGCACCCAATCAGAAAGTAGCCACCGGAGAAGCCCGATTCGAACAGAACCGGCAGAATCGAGTTCAGCCGTTTCCGGCACTAGGTTTTCCAAATGCCCGGTCGGGCGACAGTTCAGCGAGGCAAATCCTACCGGATCGGGCAGGGATTCGAAGAAGTCCGTAACGATTCACAGGAGGACCACACCATACACATCCAACCTTGAAGTCTCAGGCATCAGACCTACCGAGAAACGGTCGAAAGGAGCCGCATGGACCCCGTCTACGGGTCATCTTGAACACGCGGATACGATGAGGTGAGAATTCGACCCTGGCCAACAAGCCAGTTCAGCGACGTCTGACCAACTGTGAACTCAGTCTTCAAACCCAGTTTCGTTTGCGGACCCAAATTTACCTGCCGAGGAGCCCGAGTCGGACACAGTAACGAAAGCCCAAATTAGATAGTTTCCTGGACAAGATCAGCTCGACTCCACAGACATGGACCGACAAGAAACGAGATGCAACTCGTTAACAATCTCTTTTGATGCAACCTCGAGTTCGATTCCATCTACATTTATATTTAGAAACTTAGAGTGCAACCGGCAAATAGACTTTAGTAATACAAATATACCATAACAACAGGCCCCATTTCTAATGCCCCCGCTCCAAATAAGATACTTTATTTTGATATCTGCAAACTATAAGGGGTTGGTAGGCAAATGTCCGACCATGTCCGACTCCGAGCAAGGCACCGACCGATCGGCCGTCACCACCTACGTTCCGACCTACCAAAAATCAGAGTGGGCCGACCACGCCGAGGAGCTAGGGATGACTCAATCCGAATTCGTCCGAACCATGGTTCAGGCGGGCCGTCGCGGGTTCGGCGATACCGAGCCCGATTCGACCCAATCTTCGGACGCTAACCCCAGGGGTAACGTCCGGGAAACGGTCCTCCAAGCCCTCGGCTCGAACGGCCAACTCTCATGGGAGCAACTTCTCGAAACAGTCACCGACGATCTAGAGTCTCAGCTCGAAACAGCCCTCATCGAGCTCCAGGAGGACGGACAGATCGGCCATCGGCCACGGGACGGAACCTACACCCTTCAGGACGAACCATGAGCACTGTCGAGGATCCAATCGCGTACTTCCTCGAGGATATGGCGTACCACGGCCGCTCACAACGGACGCGTGACGCCTATGAGCGGGTGTTACGACGGTTCGAGGCCAGTCTCGATGATGGGTCCGACCTCGGCTCTATCTCCCACAGAGACTGCCTCGCCTGGCTCAGCGAGCTTCGTGGGGGCACAGCCGAGAGTACCGTCGCGAGCTACGCTTCGTATCTCCACCGATTTTATGCCTACATGAACGAGGTCGGGGTCTTCGACGAGAACCCGATGACGCTTGTGATGGAGGAACTCGACGAGCAGATCACCACCGATCCGAATCGTCGAGACATCTCTATCCCGGAGATGGAAACGTTCGTCCAGTCGGTCAAACATCCACTCGATCGAGCCCTCATCGTGTTACTCCTCAAATCCGGTATTCGGGCCGGAGAAGCCTGTAACCTCGACCTCAGGGATATCCACATCTCCGATGCCCCAGTTCCAACAGGTCCGGTTCGTCCACAGTTAGACGGCCGCCCGGATTCGCTTTTCGTCTCCCAGAACCCCCAGCGGGGAAACGAGACGAACGGCGAGCAACGAGGATCATCAAACAAGCGAAAACGGGACACCGTCATCCCAATTGACGGCGAGCTTCGCCAGGTACTGATCGATTGGCTGGCCATCCGTCCAGATCCCCGGTCAACTGCTGAACCGCTCTTCGTGAGCACTGCGCGAAATTGGGGTCAGCGGCTCACCGGAAGCGACGTGCATCACCTCGTTACCAGCCACACCAGGGAGCAAGGCTGGTACAAATCGGGAGCAGGCGCGGGGGAAAACGTCACCCCCCACTACTTCCGACACTTCTTCACGACACACCTCAGGGACCGCACTGGTGATCGTGGAATCGTCAAATATCTCCGCGGAGACGTCGCGACGGACGTGATCGACACGTATACGCACAACTGGGGCGACCGCGTCCGAGAGGTCTACGAGCGAAATATCTACTCGTTGGTCGACGAATCGTGAACAAATAAACTGTATTTCGCTATATCGAATGGGGGAATGGGGAAAACACTCAGCTCCGAGTTACAGAGTGAGAAGACCACCGCGTCCCACCAGGATAACAAACAGTGGTGTCCAGGCAGCGAGAATCAATTGATACAAATAACCACATTCGAAACGAGCGGGTAACATGGAAGAGGGGTTGGGATTGATCGACTGGCTCGGCCTGGTCGTCCCGTTTGTCCTGTACTTCATCATGCTCTGGGTGTGGTACGTCTGGGAGGGCAAACGCGAGAAACGACTACGTAAGGAATTCGAGGAGGCACAGAATGGCTGACCCGATCGCCACCGGGGCGAGTAACTACGTCCTGGTAACCTTCGCCGCGTATCTCCTCGTACTCGTCGGGATCGGGCTGTTCTCGGCGCGGTTCATGGACACGGTCGGGGATTACGTCATCGGTGGGCGCCGTGTGGGCCCAGTAGTCACCGGATTCTCGGAACGGGCCTCGGAAATGAGCGGGTGGCTGACACTGGGAGTCCCAGCCGACGCCTACAGTAGCGGGATCATCGCCTTCCTGAACGGTCTCGGGATGATTCCCAGCGACCTGTTCGCCTGGGCGGGGATCGCAAAGCGACTTCGAAAGTACACCGAGGTCGTCGAGGCAGTGACCCTCCCAACCTTCTTCGCCACACGACTAGGCGACGAGTCGGGTGTGGTCAAGGCCGTCTCGGCGCTGGTGCTCATCATCTTCGAAGGTGGCTACGTCGGGGCCCAGATCGTCGCCGCAGGAACGTTGCTCCAGGTCCTGACGGGAATGGAGATGTGGCTGGGGGTCGTCATCGGCGGCATCATCGTCGTCGGCTACACCTTCCTCGGTGGCTACTTCGCCGTCGCCTGGTCGGATTACTTCCAGGGCGCGATCATCTTGATCGCGTTCATCGTGCTTCCAATCCTGGCATTCGCTACCTACGGCCCGCCATTTGCAGCACTGGCAGAACTCGACGGTGGGGCTTCGCTGACGAGCATCACCGGCGGTGCCAGCGGGTGGGCCGCCCTCTTTGGAATTATCTCTTATGCTGCGATCGGCCTGGGTGTTCCGGGGAACCCCCACATTATGGTACGGTTCATGGGCATCGACCGCATCGAAAACGTCCGGAAAGCCGCCCTGGTCGCCCAGTTGTTCATGTTCGTCGCGTATATCGGCGCGGCCCTGGTCGGGATCTACGCGCTGATACAGATCGGGGCCGGACTCGATAACCTCGACAACGCGATGCCGATGTTGACCCTGGAGCTGCTGCCCGGGGTCATGGCCGGGATCGTACTCGCGGCCGCTCTCGCAGCCATGATGTCGAGTGGCGACTCTCAACTCCTGGTCGCCACGAGCGCCGTCGTCGAGGACGTCTACCACGGCTTTATCAATCCGGAGGCGAGCCAGGAGCAGTTAGTCCGGTACTCCCGAATCGTGACCCTCGCCATTGGAGCCCTCTCGATCGTGTTCGCGTTCGTCGCCCGAGACACCCCAATCTACACGCTCGTGTTGGATTACGCCTGGGGTGGCCTGGGTGCGTCGCTTGGCCCTCTCCTAATCGCGACCCTCTGGTGGAAACGGCTCACCAAATGGGGCGCCGTCGCGAGTATGATTACGGGGACGACGACCATGATCCTCTGGACGCAGTGGACGAGTATCCTCGGCGAAGAGACCATCGCCGGGTTCTCGCCCTTCCTCGAGGGGCTGCTCACGGTCTACGGCCTGGCCCCGGCCTTTGTCCTGTCTGCACTCGTGTTGGTCGTCGTTTCACTCCTGACGACACCGCCAGCACAGGAGAACGTGAGCCGACACTTCGCGGCCATGCGACAGCCCCTCGAAGCCTTCGTCACCGAGAACACGGACGACAATGACGGGGCCACGGCGCTCCGTCCCGACGGTGGAGCCCCTGACCCGAAAGCCATCACTGAAATGGACAACGTCCGCGGGCACGTCAAAGCCAGCGAGTACTGGTCCGACCGATGACTCGGGCTTCCATGAGCGGCGTTCCCGAAGAACCGATCGAACTCGAAATCGTTGAACCGAGTATCGACCGGGAAGCGGTTCAGTCAACCGGGAGCGTCGGCACCGTCGCATATCCGTACCGATTCTACCAAGGAACAGCGACCATTTCGCGGCCGCTCCTGGATGATCGCACGGAGAAGTACGTTGTCGCAGTCGACCGATCCCGACGGCTAACGCTCCGTGCCGACACCGTCCCTGACAATATCGATCGCCGGTTCGAGGACGTACTCGTCTTGCCGAGCGAAGTAACTGAGGACCACTGTCGAGACATGGCCGAGGAGGCCGTTTTCGAGTGGGCAATGCGGTCGTCGATGCTCCACGGCAGCCCGGAAATCAGCCTCGAGGGCCCCCGAGACGTCTACAAACTATTCTGGCTGGCCGAACGCGAGGACGGAGACGTTTTAATCGACAGTGTCGAAGGCACGGAGCGCCCGTTCGAAGACTGAAAACCGAAGTGCGGGCCGACAACCCACCCGCAACGGCTCAGAGTCCCCAGAAGAGCAAAATTCCGAGCGTCGTGACGACTGCCAGAATCGCCTGCAAGGGTGCACCGACCCGGAAGAAGTCCGAAAACTCGTACCCACCCGGGCCAAACACCATGAGATTGGTCTGGTAGCCAAGCGGCGTCAAAAACGACGTACTCGCCGCGAACGTGACCGCGAGAACGAAGGAGAAGGCATTCACGCCGATAGCCAGCGCGACGTCGATCGCAATGGGTATGAGAAGCACGACCGTCGCGTTCGGGAGAATGACGTTCGTGAGCAGGGCTGCCAGCACATAGAAGAGAAGTAACACGGCGACCGGCGGCATCATGCCTGCCATCTCCGCGACGAGTTGTGCGATCCAGGCAGCACCACCCGAGTTTTCCAGCGCCATTCCAAGCGGAATCATCCCGGCCAGCAGGAAGATGACGTTCCAGGAGATGGCCTCGTAGGCTTCGTCCGGTTCGAGAACACCGGTAACGATCATCGCCACGACACCACCAAGAGCAGCGATTGCAATAGAGAGTAACCCGAGAGCGGCCACGAGAACCACACCAACGATGATGGCCACGGCGACTGGCGCCCGGTTGGCCCGAACCTTGCCGGCAGCCGTTCCCTCGAATTTTCCCGATCCGGCAACGGCCGTCAGGGTCAGATTAGTCGTGTCCCGCAGCACATCCACGTTCCCGCTCGCCGTCCGGAAAACGAGCGTGTCCCCGCGTTCGAGAACCAGATCGTCGAACTGCTCGTGGAAGATCTCACCGCCCCGCTGCACTGCAAGGATCGTCGCCTTGTAGCGCTCCCGGGGCCCGATCGCACCCACGGCCTGGCCCACGAGATCCGACCCAGTGGGCACGCTGACCTCGACGAGCGTCCCAATTCCGGCCGGCACGGTTCTGTCTCGGTCCGCTACGGACATCCAGGGGAGTTGCCATAGATCGAGGGCCGGTGCTGCCGCCCGGAGAGCTTCTTGGTCGGCCCGGACGATCATCACGTCACGAGCTTCCAGGACGAAATCCGGGCCTGGTGCTGCGTGGCGATCCCCGTCCCGAACCACCTCCAGAATCTGGTGATCAGAGTTTACCGGCAGGGATTCTGCGGCTTTCACAATCGTCTGTCCGACGATCGGGGATCGCTCGCGGACATAGAGCCGCGAGACGTACCGCCGAAGGTCGAAAAGGTCGATCAGATCGATCGAGGGGGCCACTCGGGCCGGAAGCAGTCGCTGCCCAATCGTCGAAAGGTAGACGATTCCGACACCCAGACCGAGCAATCCCAGGTGGGTGAACTCGAACATGGAGAACGGATGATCGATGAGGCGTGCGGAGATAGTACTCGCAAGCAGGATCGTCGAGGACCCGATCAGCGTGAGCGTTCCACCTAACATCGCCGCATAGGAGAGGGGCAACAGCAGTTTCGACGGCGAGATTCGATACGTGTCGGCGAGGTCGGTGACCATCGGGATGAGCACGGCCACTACTGGCGTATTGTTGACCACCCCCGCCAGCCCACCAGCGAGCAGAAGAGTCGTCTGGGTCATTCGGGACGGACTATCCTGGGCCATTCGGGAGATGAGGGCCCCAAGCCGACGGACAACCCCCGTCCGGTGGACCCCCTCACTGAGCATGTACATCGCCGCGACCGTCACCGTCGCCGTGTTGGCAAAGCCCATGAAAGCCTGCTCCGCCCCGACCCCAGTCCACGGTTCGAGAACGACCAGGGCGACGATGACCGAGAGCGCAGTCACGTCGGGTCGCATGAAATCAGTAACGAAAAACAGGATGGCGACACCCACAAGACCGAAAACGACGAGTACGTCCGTCGTGAGTGCCGGCAATGCCATGGGGTGATTTCTCAGGGATGGAGGATCACGTTTTCGGCCGTTCGATGGCGGTTGGGTTTATGCCACTGCCCGGCCTACCTGGACGTGGATGCCAGACGCCAACGGGTTGTTCGACCCGGACCGGGTCGCCGTGGTCGGCGCGACCGACCGCGAGGGCTCGATCGGCCGTGCGATCATGGAGAACCTCGAGGAGTTCACGGGAACTGTCGTCCCGGTCAACCCCTCGCGGGAGTCCGTCCTCGGGTACCCCGTCGCCCAGGAGATCGCCGACATAACGGAACCGATCGACCTCGCAGTGGTCGTCGTCCCGCCAGACATCGCCGTCGAGGCGACGCGGGAACTCGGCGAGCACGGGGTCAAAAACGTCGTCGTGATCACGGCCGGGTTCGGTGAAGCGGGCAGCGAAGGTGCAACGCGGGAACAGGAACTCAAATCGATCGCGGCGACCTACGACATGAACCTCGTGGGGCCGAACAGCCTCGGGGTGATGAGCACGCCGAGTCGAATGAACGCCACGTTCGGCCCATCGAACGCGCGCCCGGGAAAACTCTCCTTTATGAGCCAGTCGGGGGCGTTCATCACTGCCGTCGTCGACTGGGCAAATGACCAGGGAATCGGGTTCAAGGATGTCGTCTCGCTTGGCAACAAAGCCGTCCTCGACGAGTCCGATTTCGTCGACATCTGGGACGACGATCCCAAGACCGAGGTCATCCTCGGCTATCTGGAAGGGATCGGCGACGGCCGGGGTTTCATCGACGTGGCCCGCGAGGTGACCAAAGAGACCCCGATCGTACTGGTGAAGTCCGGTCGCACGGAAGCCGGCGCGCAGGCAGCGTCCTCACACACGGGGACAATCGCCGGTAGTGAACGGGCCTACGAAGCAGGTCTCGATCAGGCCGGGGTCCTCCGCGCGGAAAACGTTCAGGAACTCTTCGATTACGCCCAGATCCTGGCCGGCCAACCGGTTCCCGAGGGGAACGGTGTCGCCGTGATTTCCAATGCTGGTGGGCCCGGGGTCATGACGACCGACGCCATCGGCGATTCGAACCTCGAGATGGCAAGTTTCGACCAGGAAACCCTGGAAGGGCTTCGCGAGGCCCTCCCGGAGGGGGCGAACATCTACAACCCGGTCGACGTGATCGGCGATGCGGACAACGACCGATTCGAGGCCGCCATCGACCTGGTGCTCGCCGATCGGAACGTCGATGCGGCGATCGTCGTCGCTACCCCGATCGCGGTACTGGATTACGGCCAACTCGCGACGGATATCGGTGCCCTACAGGAAAAACACGAAATTCCGGTCGCAACCGCGCTCATGGGCGGGGAACGGATCGACGCCCCCGCTCGAACGCTCCGGGAGTCCGGGATTCCAAACTACTTCGATCCCGCCCGGGCGGTCACCAGCCTCGACGCCTTGCTGACCTACCGTGACATCACCCGGATCGAATACGAACAGCCCCAGACCTTCGACGTGGACCGGGAACGAGTCCAGGAGATCCTCGAGACCGCCGCCCAGCGCTCGAACCGACTCGGCGTCGAAGCGATGGGGATCCTGGATGCCTACGGAATTCCCACCCCCGAGGGGAAGATCGTCGAGACACCCGAGGCCGCCCAGGAAGCCGCCGAATCGATTGCCGGAGACGTCGTCATGAAGATCGTCAGCCCGGACATTTTACACAAGTCCGACATCGGGGGTGTGAAAGTCGGCGTCAGCGAGGATGGGGTGCGCGACGCCTTCGAGGACCTGATCACGCGCGCGAAGAACTACCAGCCCGACGCGCAGATCCTGGGGGTTCAGGTCCAGGAGATGGTCGACCTGGAGACCGGAACCGAGACGATTCTCGGCATGAACCGGGACCCGCAGTTCGGCCCCCTCCTCCTCTTCGGTCTCGGCGGGATCTTCGTCGAGGTGCTGGAGGACACGACCGTGCGGGTCGCGCCAGTGAGCGAGCGGGAGGCCACCGCGATGCTCGGCGAGATCGATTCAGCGCCCCTCCTCCGCGGGGCGCGAGGTCGCGAGCCGGTGGACGAGCCCGCACTCATCGAGAGTATCCAGCGACTCTCCCAGCTCGTGACCGACTTCCCGGCGATCCTGGAACTGGACATCAACCCGCTCGTCGCCAGCCCCGAGGGCGTACAGGCCGTGGACAGCCGACTCACCGTGGATCCTGACAAACTATGAAAACGCTACTGCTCGCATCGACCGAGGACAGCACCGGAAAGACCGCCGTCGCCCTGGCCCTGGGCCAACTGGCCCAGGCCGAGGACCGCTCGGTCGGCTACATGAAGCCGAAAGGGACCCGCCTCCAGTCGAACGTCGGGAAGACTCTCGATACGGACCCGATGCTCGCCCGCGAGGTGCTCGGGATCGACGCCGAGATGCACGAGATGGAGCCGATCGTCTACTCCACGACGTTCATCGAGGGGGCCATCCGCGGCCAGGAGAACCTGGCGGACTTACACGAACGGATCGATTCGGCCTTCGAAACCCTGGCGGCGGAGAAAGATCTCATGGTGATCGAGGGCGCGGACGTGTACACCACCGGCGGCATCGTCGACCTCGCGGACGACGACGTCGCTGCACGGCTCGACGCGGACGTGCTCCTGCTCGAACGCTTCGAGTCAGCAGGAGACATCGACCACCTCCTCGCGGCGGCCGACCGGATGGGCGACCGGGTCGCCGGCGTGGTCTTCAACGCCGTGCCCGACTCCATGTACGACCTCGTCGAGTCCGACGTGGTCCCGTTCCTGGAAGGACGGGACATTCCCGTCCTCGGCGTCATCCCCCAGAACCGGGAACTGGCCGGGGTCACACTCACCGACCTCACCGACGAACTCGGTGGGTCGGTGCTGACCGGGGCAGAAGAGGACGTGTTCATCGAGCGGGTCCTGGTCGGGGCGATGGGCGGGGAGGCCGCACTCTCACACTTCCGGCGCACGAAGGACGCGGCGGTCGTCACAGGAGGCGACCGCGCGGACATCCAGCGGGCGGCCCTGGAGGCCCCCGGTGTCAATGCCTTGATCCTGACTGGCGGATTCGAGCCACCGGGAGCAGTCCTCGGGACCGCGAGCGAGCGCAACGTCCCGGTTCTCTCCGTCCAGTCCGACACGCTCGCGACGGTCGAGCGCGCCGAGCGCCTGATCCGTGGCGGCCGGGTCCGAGACGCCCGAACCGTGGAGGCGATGGCCCAGTTGCTTCACGACCACGTCGATGTCACGACGCTGCTCGACTGACATCTGTCGGTCAAACAGTTAAGGGGGTCCGGTTTCTCCGTTGGCACATGGACGCAGAACCGCAGGAAATTACGAACCTCGTCGGCAGAGAGGTATACTCGAAAAACGGCGTGTTCGTGGGCGAAGTAGAAGATCTCAGACTCGATCTGGACGCTGAAGTGGTCAACGGGCTCGCGGTCTCGGCGCTGAACCCAACCCTGTTCGAGAGCGAGGAGACCGGTTCCAAGGGCGTCATCGTTCCCTACCGCTGGGTCCGGTCAGTCGGCGACATCGTGCTGATCAGCGACGTGATCGAACGGCTCAAAAACGACGAGGACGAGGAGAACCTGCTCGCCTGATCAGCTTCCGTTCCCGTTGTTCTCCTGTTCGACCCCCATCGCGTCGAACAGCGTTCGAGTGACGGCTTCTCCCGTCAGCGTGAGCAGCGTCTCGCGGTTTTGCTCGGTGGTCTCCAGGCCGTTGAAAATGCCCAGGGGCACTTCGGCACTCGCCTGCGTAGAGTGGCCGGCTGCTTCCCCGATGTCTGCAAAGGCGTCCTGGAGCACGGAACCGATGTTGAGGCGGATGTCCTTGGATCGCGCGGAGAGGTAGATCGTGTCGTCGATGATTCCGAAGACGGCCGTCGTGGTGACTCCTTCGAGGTTGAGGAGTTGTTGGGCCGCTTGCGCGAGGGCGTCCCGTGAGTTGATGAACCCCGCGTTGGAAATCAGGTGGCTCCCCTGAACCTCCCGATTGGCGATCGCCTCGGCGAGAACATCCAGAGTCTCCGGGCTCATGTTCGGCGACTCGACCTGTTCGAGGGTGTCGTGGTTGGCGAAGGGGTAGAGGTAGGCTGCCGCGGTGAGGTCGGCGGGGGTCGTATCGCGACGGAAATCCAGTGTTTCGGAACGGATACCGTAGAGAAGTGCCGTCGCAACCGTCTCGCTGACGGTCATGTCGAACTCCTGGAGGTACTTCGTCAAGATCGTCGAGGTGGCGCTGACGTTCGGGCGGACGTCGGCGAACTCGGCATCGAGTTCGCCGGCGGCCTCGTAGTGGTCGATGTAAATGTCGACGGGTTCCTCGATCGAGACCGCCCCGGCTTTGGCCTGGTCGACCATCGCGAAGGTGTCGTAATCCTCGATGTCGACACTATCATGGTGGGTCAACTCGATGTCGAGCAGGTTGACGAAGGCCCGGTTCTCCTGGTGGCCGATGTCACCGAAGTAGAGGATGTCGGCCTCGACGCCCAGATGGGTCGCGATAGATTCGAGTGCCGCCGCGCTGGCGATCGAATCCGGATCGGGGTTGTCGTGGGTCAAAATTGCGACCTTCCGCTTTGCGCCGGTCAGTACGTCAGCGAGGTTCCGGGCCTTGAATTCGAGTTCGCCGGACTCCAGCGCGCGGAGCGCGGCGTCGGCGATGACTGTCGAGGGGTTGATGACCACGTCCGCCCCCAGTTCCGAGAGTTCGTCGCTGGTGACGGGATCACTCGCGCGGGCGACGATGAACTGATCCGCGTCGTCTTCGCGGATCAGCGAGACGGCTGACTTGTTCGCCTCGACGTCGGAGGCGAGGATCAATACGACATCAAAGCCAGCGACCTCGCTTTTGATCTCCGGGTCGCCGATATCGGCCTGCCGGGCCTGCAGGTCTTGGTCGCGGAGGGCCTCGACCCGGGATTGGTCCTTGTCGAGGATCAAGACCTCTTTGCCCCGCTCGACGAGTTCTTCGGCCACGGAGTGCCCGACACTCCCACAGCCCAGGATCGCATACGAAGACATCGAAGAGATCGTTCCACGTGTACTCATTGAGGCCTATTTCCCGGCCATCGGCCTTAATCCCCACGACCGGTTCATCGCGGTCGCGATCCAGAACGTATTTCAACGGGGCTCTCTCAAAATCAGGTGAGGGCCGGTAGCTCAGTCCGGCAGAGCGTCTGACTCTTAATCAGACGGTCGCGTGTTCAAATCGCGCCCGGCCCGCTCTACCCTTGTATTTTTCCGTGGTTTAGTGACAGTTATAGGGCCTGTAAGGCCGCTGTCAGCGATTTGAGGTGGTCGGCGTGAGCCGAACCGCTGGCGACACTGTTCTGATATGTCGCTACTGCGGTGAGGAGATCGAGGAGCCGAACCAGCAGTGCCCTGCCCTCGACGACGGGAGGTGTTCGCCGTGAGCCTTCGTCACTCGACCTACAACGGGCACAAGAAGGGGACCGTCCTCGAGGCCTGCCCCGCGTGCGGCTACGAGTTCGACGAGAACGAGGACCGCGATCACCACATCTCGACGCACGTCCCATCGGACTTCGGCCTAACCCCACTCGGAGAAACCGCCGAAGGGCAGCAGCCGCTTTTTGACCCCATCGAGGAGATTCCGGAGACGGAGGTGAGTAAGGCGTGAGTACGCCATCGTACTACAACGCCACTCGCCGGCCCCTGGAGACTGTGGAGGTCGGTTTCGACGACGTCGAGATTCACGACCAGGTGGTCGTCGAGTTCACTCAGGCGCGTCAAACGACTCCGAAAACCGCCCTAACCGGGCGTGTCGAAGAGCGCCACTGGGGACAGGATTACGAGGAGATCGTTCTCGAGGACCAGGCTGGCGAAAGGTACGCTGTCGAGGATCATGGCCTCATCTTTCGCGAGCCCGCCCACGTCTTAGTCGGCGAGTCGGCCTCGATCAAGGCTGTTCGCGAGGTGGCGCCGTGATCCGGAAGACCTTCTACTGTCCCGAGTGCGGGGAACGGACCCGGCACGTCCATCTCGGGAAGAACGACGTTCTCGCCGATCGCTACGAGTGCGAGGAGTGCGCAGATCGGCACACTGGCCCCACACTTCTGCGGAGTGACGTCGAGCAAGCTGTAGCGACCGACGGAGGTGAGCGGCAGTAATGGAGACAGTGCAGCCAGGTCCCCACGAATTTAGTGCGAACTTCCTTTACAACGAGCATGGTTTGCAGCCGTATTTTGCGGCTGACCATCTCGTTAAGGAAGGCGACGGGAGCCAGGCTGCACAGTTTACCCTAAACGGCGAGCAGTGGGTTGTTAAGCTGTATTACCAAGACTCGGGAATACTGCATCCCGATCGTCGAGCCCAAGCCGAGCCCAAAAACGTCGACTGGCGGATTGATGAGGTTCGGGAGTTTCGTCTTGCCGTTCGTCGACATCCCGACGAGGACGACGTTGGTGAGCAGAAGGCCAACTTTCACCTTGCTCCTCGCTGGCAGAGAATGAAAGCCGAGACCAAATCTGGCGACATCAAGGAGATCTCGGTTCCGCCTCAGTTTGGGATTGGAATTAACGTGGGAGTCAAAGGCTCGAACATCGATTTCCACCGCTACAAGGAGCTTTTACGAGTCGCCGCTGCGTCGGTCGGCTTCAACTCGTCGTATTTCGATGAGCCTCATCCGTATTCAAACACCCAGGACGCGGAGAAGTACCTCAGGGTCGCCGACGATCAGTCCGGCCCCATACACGCCCGTGATGGGCCAATTGCCCGGATGGGCCACCTACTGGAAAACGATCGCTCTGGCTACCGAAAGGTCGTTCAAAACGATCGATCGCAGCAGGGTAACAACGTCCCAGGGTACTATCACACTGTCACCCTCGGCCCCGAGCGCGTTCGCGAAGCGTTTCCTGACCACGAGTTGCCCGTCGAGGTCAAGCATTACTACACAAGAAACCCGGAGAGCTTTTCGGACTCTCACCCACTGAGTAACCCGAAGCTGGGCGCATCGTATCAGGTGAATCGGTGGGATGAAAAGATCGGTGTGACCGACGAGGAACTCACCCAGCTCGAGCGCGAACTCGATCGGATTGTGTTGTCAGTTGCTGCCGATGCCGGGCTCGACATCGCACCCCAAGAAGGAGACGGGCCTTTCGTCGAAGACGCCTACTGGGAGATCGAAACATCCGAGGCCGGTGCCAATCCGATCGATCTCGACCTTACCCGTATTCGCCAGGAAAGCGAGAGCGTCGTCGTGCGTCAGCTGGCTGATGGCTTGTCTCCGGTGCAGTGGGAGACTTTAGAGACAGCCGTTTCAGACGGTGGCGTTGTTTCCCCTGCAGACGTCGCCGAGGAACACGATCGGCACATCAACAGTGTCTATCGGGCGCTGGCCGAGATCGACGACCTCCTCGATCGAGCGTACAATCAGATCGCGCTCAAGAACGAGCACGTTGCCGAGCTGGTTCTCGATGCTGTTCAGCGGGCGAAGCAGACGAACGAACGAGCGTTCGACGCAGTTGCATCCGCGAAGGAAGCTGCCGATCGCGGCCTCGAGGCCGGTCAGAGTGCATTCGTTGCCTGGGCGGCGAAACACGGCATCGACGTTCAGAACCGCGACGAAGCCCGACTCGTGTTGCGGATGGAAGGTTTGTCGAATGAGGAGCAGCGTCGGAAGATCCGCCAGGGCTTCGAACTCTGGACTGAGGCGAACAACGACCCCATTGAATACCTGAACGCGAAGATCGACCTCGGTCCGCGAATGGCATCGACGGCTCGCTACTACATTGAAGCCTGATCGCGAGTAGAGGCATCGCCGCCGATCCCGGCCTGTTTTTCAAGCTCACTTGGGCATTTTGGGCAGTTAGTACAACCTGAGTTTAGTTACCAGCTCCTTTTTGGGTAGCTACCAGTTCGAGAGGTTGCTCCAACTGGTTTTGAACCCTCACCCGAGGGGTTAGGTATCCCGTTAGACGTGTGGCTAAGGCCACGGTCTCAAAACACTCCGTACCGCTAGCGCAAAATTTCCAGGTGATGCAGATGAAAGAGGGGTTCGTTACGGCCGGTCGCCGAACCCTTCTTCGATCTTTGCGAGCTTCTGTCGCCACTCGACGACCTCCAGATGCGCGGCCTTTGCTTCGACGATCAAATCCTCGCTGTCCTCGCGGACCTCCTCGTCTTCGAGGCGCTGCATTCCCAGCTCCGGGTACTCTTGGGCTTCCAGGTTGGCGACGGTCTTAGCGAGCTTCTCAACCTTCTCTCGGTAGTTCGAGAGCGCCCACTCGTGGAGGTCGTTGAGATACTTCTCGTAGCCGAGTTTCTGCTCGTCGTAGTCGTTACGATCCGGTGATCCAGGCTCGTCGATCAGGATCTCGCCGGAGACCTTCTCGAAGATCGCGGCCACGCCGTCGCTCGCCCGTCCGGGTGCGCCTTCGAGTCGTGATTCTTCGACGCCTTCGAGGCGTTCTTCCAGGGTTTCGGGTTCGTTGAAGTACATGATTGTGGGTTGTTGTCGTGGGGTTGAATACCTTCTTACAGTTCTTCCAGGAGTCGGCTCATCAGCTGGTCGTCGCTGTCGAGCATCTTCTGCTTCGCCCGCTTTCGGTGGCTCTTGATTCCGGTCCCGAGTTCGCCGTGGATCTTGCTGTACGTGAGATCCGTCGCGACGAGGTAGGCCGTCGCTTGTGCCTGGCGGGTGGACAGCAGCGTTTCGGCTTCGAGGTGATCGGCGAAGCACTCGGTGCAGCGGACCCCGTCGCCCTCGCGAAGGGGCACTCGGGCCACGTAGTGGCCCGCCTCGGCGTTCGCTGCCCTGCCGCATCGCTCACACAGCTGGGGATTCTCGGCGGGCTCCTGGAGCGATCTGAGCAGCGAGCGGGCTGTCTCGACGGTGGCCCCGGCTGATTCGGCCGCGGATTCGAGCGGTGTTTCGGATTCTGTCATTGTTTGCTGGCGGGTCGAGCCCGCCGAAGCCCCGCCAGGGAGTCGAACCCTGGTGCGCCGACCGGGGTTAGAGGTCGCGAGTGTCGCGGATGTATCGCCGGCGCTTCTCTTCATCGTGGCCGGTCTTCTCGAAGTCCCGGGCGTGATCCGAATCGTTGACGTTGACCATGATGCTCCGCTCGGTCCCTTCGCGCTCTATCTTTAGCCGCGGCCCCTCGGTCGAGGTCAGTTTCTCGATCCTGTAACTCCGCCAGGTTCCGCCCTCGCGTTTTGCTACCTCGAGGCGGTTAACCGTGTGAGTCCCACGGAAGTAGTGGACTCGCGTCACGACGAACTCACCGGAGCGACCCTCGATTATCAGCGTGTCGCCGGTATCGAGTCGCGACAGGTCCCACTTGTCGGGAATCTCGTCGTTCTCTTCTGCTTCCGCGTCGGGGTCGACCGTCTCGCCGCAGCGCTCACACCGTGGCTTCCCGACATCGTACCATCGGCCGGGCTCGCCGCATGCGGGGCAGACAGCCGGCGCGTCGTCGGGCTCGTCGGCGTCCGGCCAGTGGGTCGGCTCGGGCAGATCGCCGATATCGCTTTTCTCGTTCGCGCCGGACTGCGGACCTGGCGCGTAGTTCGAGGATTGGGTGCTTCTGTATCGGCCCGGGGTGTAAATCTCGTACCCCGTCGAGTCGCGGTATTCGGACTCACCGCTAAAGATCGTCTCCGCATCCAGCCGGCGCCGGCCGTGGATGCTATCGGAGTCTTCCGGGATCATGACGGACTTGCCGGAGCTGGACACTTCGGCTTCCAGGATATTCGGCGCCGTCATGCGACCGATCGCGACGTCCTCGATCACGAGCACAGTATCGCCGGCCTCGTATTCGCCGGGCTCTTTCGCCGTCTCGATGGTTTCGCCGCCGTCCGTCGCGACGGCTTGCTCCTCGGCCCCCGCATCCGGGTGGGTGTTTTCGACGCCTCGCGGATCGGCCGCGGCTGCCTTTTCGGCCCATTCCTCGATCCGGTCCTCGCGGTCTTGCTCGCGTTTGTGACTGGACCAGTCCGTAATATCCGACAGCGAAAGCCCCGAGTCGGGGATCTCCCGGCGATCGACGAGCTCGCCGCCGGATTCAAAGAGCGCCCCGAGCTCCGGTTCGGGGAGCGGTTCGTTCATCGTTGGCCCCCAGTCTTCGGGTTCGTCGTTCTGGTTGTCTTGGAGCGCTTCGCCGATCAGAGTCCGGGCAGACCGGAGTTTCTCGGCACGGGCTGAGCCGACCCCAGCGAGCGAGGTTGGCCGTGCGATCGAGTCGAAGACATCCGCAGCGGTCTCCCACTGATATTTCTCGATTAAGTCTCTCGCGAGCATATCCGGGAGCCCGGCCGATCGGAGCAGTGAGGGGAGGTTATCGTGCTTCGCGTGGTGTTTGATCCGGCCGCGCTCCTCGCCGTCGAAGGGGCGGGAGTCCTCGGGTTCGGGCTCCGGTTCGTCCGGTTCGGCGTCGGTTTCGCTGGTTTCCTCGGGCGATTCGGCGAATCGGTCGAAACTCGTTTGCTGGGAGCTCATGCTGGGCAGTTGAAGACGTGCACGTGAACCTGGTCGGCCGGGACGATCTCGCCGCAAGCTTTGTGGATAAACTCGTTCTCCTCCTCGACGTGCCAGCTGTAGCCTTTGGGGGGTTCTTCAAACATCACGCGACCCCCTCCGCGATCCCGATTTGTTCGGCGAATTCCACCAGCGTATTGTAAACCTGGGTGGTCTGCATGCCGTCACCGCGGGCGATTACAGTCCGGCTTTCGTTTTCGTCGACGACCTGAACGACATTCTCCCAGTCGTCGGGAGTGCCCCGGCCGCGAAGGTGGATTTCCTCGCCGGTCGTTAGTTCCTGGAACGCTTCGAGTCGGTCTTGCTGGCGTTCGCTGTTGATACTCATTTGTCCCACCCCGGCGCTTCCCCGGCCGTTTCACCGGATAGATCCATCTGGTTTCCATCGTCGACGGTTTCCACCGTGAGTGCCGCCTGTTCGCTGGTATCCGGGGACTCCTGGATTTCTTGCCGATCGTCGACGAGCTCGTCACTTCCGCCGCGATCGAGCTGGGTTTCCGGTTCCGGCCGATTTGCGACGTTTGGGTCTTTAATTAGCGATTCTTGCTTGGGTCGGTTGTCGACGAAGTCTTTCATGGGTTTCAGTAGGTGCTAAGCGTTTTCTGGGATTTTTCGCCAGTCTGTGCGTTTTTCGAGAATTTCCCGGAGTCTTCCATACCCGCCCTAAACGAGGCTTTGAGAAATTCGCCAAGAAGTCGAAAAGTTCCGAAAACGCCCGAGTAATCCGGTTTTGCCGGCGTTTCGGCTTCGGCCGTAGCTTCGATGGGTTCCGGTTCGGGTTCGGCCTGGATCGAGGGAGTTTCCGGTTCGGCCGGCGTTTCGACGGGTTCCGGTTCGGGTTCGGCCTGGATCGAGGGAGTTTCCGGTTCGGTCGGCGTTTCGACGGGTTCGGGCGCCCGGATATCTTCGGCCGGCGTTTCCAGCGCTTTCGCTTCGGCGATCGCGGCCGAAACGAAGGACTCGCCGAATTCGTCGGCGATATCCCCTCGCAACTTGTCGGCTTCGCCCGACTCGATCCAGTTTTTGCGGTCTTCTTTTATGGTGCTTTCAAGTTCCTTCCCGCCCTTCTGCAGGATTTTCCGAAGGTTTGCACCATAGGAAACGGTCGGATCAATGAGACTTTGCCAGTCGTCGATCCGGCCGTTTTCCCCGCTCGCCCGCCGGGCGAGCTGTTGAAGCATGGAGTCCTGGACCATCGGGGTTTGAGCACCGATCGGATCGCTCGCGCTACCCCAGCCGGAATCAATACCGGCCTTTTGCCGGATTTTTGCCATCCGCCGACGCCGTTTTTCAGCACTGTAGCCCTGGCTGGACCAATAGGACTCGTATGCTTCGAGTCCCATTATGACCACCCGGGCGCCGGGCGATCGGCCGGCGAAGATTTTTCGGTCGTGGGTTCGTTGGGTATCATGCTTCTTGGGGTTCAAGAAGCGCCTGGTCGGCCGCTGCAACGGCCGGCCGGATTTTAACCGGCGAGCGCTTCTTATCTCACCCAATGCACCCCGTTTACTTAAGTCTTTGGTACCGATTTGAAGGATAGTCTAAATATGTACGGGCGCCCGGCAGCGCATTATGCGCCGCTGGGCGAGCGCGCATTCGGGCGTGTGAGCCCGGCAGCGGGCGCTCGTGTGTGCGCCCGGCCCCGGCCGGGGTCGTGCGCACCCGGCCCTGGGTGTGGGTGTGTGCGTGTAGATACGTATGTCCGAGCGTGCCCGAACCGCCCGGGCAGTCAGAACAGGCTCTGGATGAGTTGCTCGACCATCACCAGTCCCTCGTCGAGGCCCCACTTCACGACAGCGCCAACGTCACCCACGAATGTCGAGAGGTGAAGATCGGCGTATCCAAGCGCTGCCGCAGCGCCGAAGCTCACGAGGATCAGCACCGTGTAGGTCACTACCCGTCCGAGGACCGACGTGGCTCGTCGACCGGCTCGAGCGCCCCGGAAGAGATACCATGCGATCACGAACAGCATGGCCCACGTTCCGAGCTCGACGCCGAACGATTCGAGGAAGTCGAAGAACATGGCTATTTGTCTTTCCCGCTGAGTTGAAGCGTCACGCGAGTATCAGGCGAGCGGCGCGTCTGAATCCAGCCGTAGATGAGGTAGGCCCCGCCGCCGATCAAGACGATCCAGAACAGTGGCGAGACCGTCTCGAAGCCCTCCGAGATCGGACCCAGCAGCACACCCGGCTGTAGGGTTTCGAGCAGGTACGTGACCGTCACGACTGCCGCCACGCCCATCAGCCAGGTCGGAATCGATTCCGAAGTGCGCTGGTCGAGATACCAGATCCCCAGGAGTGCGCCCACGCCTGCGATGATCGTGAGCAGCTCTCCGAAGGGTGCCGCTCCGGAACTTACCGCGGAGGTCGCGACTTGGAGGAGAGGCTCTGGCGTCGCAAACTCCATCGCAACGAGCGCGATGATGACCAGCCCGCCGATCACGATCGTCCTCGAGGTCGAGTCTCCGGTTCGGGAGTTCGTCGACTGGAGGGTCGGCAGCGACGGGAGCGACAGTGAGCGGTCGATGAACGGGATCGAGAGGCTGGAAGACCGGCCACGGCTGATTCGCGAACCGCCGACACTTCTGACGACCAGGAGCAGCCCACCGAGTGCCGCCACGACCGCGAGCAGGATCATTACGGGATCAGTCCCGGACTGCTCAGTCTCGACCGGGCCGACTGGCTGCTGAACGCTCGTACTTTCGGCGATGCCGATGATGTAGGTGGCTGCTTGGTCGATCGTTTCGAGATAGACCGGACTCTCGGCCGTGTCCGTGTCGATTTGCCGATCGTAGTCGCCGTCGACTCGACGCAGCTCGTAGGTCTCGCCGGAGACTGTATCAGCGTATTCGAGAGTCACCATGTCGCCCTCAGATTCACCGGGGCCAATCTCGAAGCGGGGCTCGCTTCCGGAGTCAACCGAAATCGCGACGTCGTTTTCCGGTTCGGCCCAGAGCGGAGCCTGTCGGAGTGTGGCTGTCGATCCAACGCCTGCCTCCGGGAATCTCACCGTTTGTGAGCCAGAGGCATCGATCAGCGAGGAGTCGTTCGCCTCAGACCAGGACTTCTCTTCGGCGTAGATCACACGATCGTCGTCGGCGCCCGAGACCAACATCTCGAACTCGGGTCGGTGCTCGGTGATCTCGATCTTCGAGTTCAGATCATCCGCTACCGGCGTGGGCTCCAAGACCTCGATCGCCCCGTTATCGACGGCCACTTTCGTCGCGTTAACCCGAACGTCGACCGTGTCGTTGGCCTGCATGTCCGGCAGCGAGATCTCGCCAGTCGTGTTCTCGACGACCCAGTTATCCGCCGCCTGCCAGTCGCCGCCGTTTTTACTATACTCGGCGTCTCGGATCGAGATCGCCGTGTCGGCGAATGGGATCGTCAGTGTCGGGTTCTGGCGATCACTCGAGTAGGTTTTGCTGACGGAGTACCGCTCGCTGAACTTCTCCGCGGAGTAGTCGACATCCTGGTCGTCTTGGGCGTCGTGGCTGTAGTCAACCTCGACCTGCATCGGTGGGGCGTCGGCCGAGAGCTCCGGCGTCGAGACGTTGATCGTGTTTGTGCCAGATTGAAGTGTCTCTTTACTGAGGGTGGTCTGGACGGTCTCGCCATCGGCCAACGTACCGGTGTGATTGGCCCACTCCGCGCCGTTAAGTTCAACACCGGGGTCTTGCGTCTGGGTGACTTCGGTAAAGGACAGCGCAGCATTCGTGATAGAGGCATTTGCCGCAATCCCGAGGGTGTCGGTTGACGTTGTGAGGCCTGAGAGCGTTGCCGAGTCAGTACCGCCGCCAGGTACGTCAAGCGTTGTATCAACCGTCCCGTCGTCGTCCACGTCAAACTCTACTTTTGCCGGGCCGCCAACATCGTAGTAATCGAGATTGTCACTTGTATCCTGGTAGACGATCTCGGCCATCCCGTCACCGTCAATATCGCCCGTGGATACGGCGTGGGCATCCTGTCCCGTGTCCGTATTCGTCCCGGTGTCGACATCGTAGTAATCGAGATTGCTACTTGTATCTCGGTAGACGATCTCGGCCGTCCCGTCACCGTCAATATCGCCCGTGGATGCGGAGTAGGCATCTCCCCCCGTGTCCGTATTCGTCCCGGTGTCGACATCGTAGTAATCGAGATTGTCACTTGTATCCGGGTAGACGATCTCGGCCGTCCCGTCACCGTCAATATCGCCCGTGGATACGGAGTAGGTATTTTGCCCTGTGTCTGTATTCGTCCCGGTGTCGACATCGTAGTAATCGAGATTGTCACTTGTATCCGGGTAGACGATCTCGGCCGTCCCGTCACCGTCAATATCGCCCGTGGATACGGAGGAGGCACCCTGCCCTGTGTCCGTATTCGTCCCGGTGTCGACATCGTAGTAATGGAGATTGCTACTTGTATCCTGGTAGACGATCTCGGCCGTCCCGTCACCGTCAATATCGCCCGTGGATACGGAGTAGGCATCCTCCCCCGTGTCCGTATTCGTCCCGGTGTCGACATCGTAGTAATCGAGATTGTTACTTGTATCCTGGTAGACGATCTCGGCCGTCCCGTCACCGTCAATATCGCCCGTGGATACGGAGGAGGCACCCTGCCCTGTGTCCGTATTCGTCCCGGTGTCGACATCGTAGTAATCGAGATTGCTACTTGTATCCTGGTAGACGATCTCGGCCGTCCCGTCACCGTCAATATCGCCCGTGGATACGGAGTAGGAGGTATCCTGCCCTGTGTCTGTATTCGATAATGCCGGCGCGGAGGCGTTTACAACCGCGTTTTGAACATTCGTACCACCGACGGAGATGGATTTTGTCCCAGTTGACTGCCACGAATAAGATTCATTTTCGGTGTTCTCCTTGCCCGTCAAGTTGACCACTGGATCGGAGGCTGCATCGAGGTCTGAAATGTCGTAATTGACCGAGCTGCCATCGGTGAACGTATCACCTATTTCGACAGATCCCGCAAAGCTGACCGTATTTGTCGAGAAGTGCGGGATCTCGACGATCAGCCAGCCATCTTCCCGCTCGATCTCCGAGTTCCACGGCGACCCGTCCTCATGAGTGCCGCGGGCCATTTCCGGCTGGTATCCCAGCGCGTCCTCGATCTCTGCGGCAGGGAGGGCGACCGATCGGCCTTCGCTGTGCTCGTCGTCGGTGATGACGATCGAGATCGGGCCGGAGCCATGAATCTCCCCGCCGTCGATCTTGTTTTTGGCTCTCCCAGGCGAGGTCACGACAACCTCGAGGGAGTCAGGATGCGCCGAGGACATCACACCCGCGTCGGCGATGTCTTGGGCTGACTGGCCCATCGGAGTCTGTTCGGGGAGGTCCGAGTAAACCTGCGAGTCGTCGACGGTCACGAAACCACTCGGGGCCGCCGCTGCGCCACCGGCGAGCGCGACCGAGCCCGCGACGACTGAGAGGACCAGCAGCGCCGAGAGGAAAATCGCTCGGGCTTTCATAGCCACACCTCCGGCAGATGGCCGATGACTTCAGGAACGATCGTTCCGGTCGCCTGGCCGGCCATCTCTCGGACGAAGTCGCCCGCGCCGTCCATGGCCTGGTTTGTGTTCTGGATCATCGCCTGTACCATCTCCTGAACCATATTTCGAGCTCGCTCGAGGCCCTGCTTCGCCGCCTCTGGCGCGTTCGCGAGTGCCGTTCCGATGGCATCGCCAGGACCGCTCGGCTGATTGGCTGGCACATCAGACATCGGAATCACCCCGTGCCCGCGAGCGCTCCCACGCACACGGGGGCACCCCCGCCTGTGTGAGTCGAGATACGCGCGCGTGTGAGGGTCGAGAGTTTCCGGAGCTCGACCGGCGGTTTTCCGGCTCTGAACCCCAGGGTCGATGCGGCCGATCGTGGTCGAAGTTTTTTCTTTTTTCTTTTGTTTTCATGATCGATTTGTTCGTGGAGTTCATTTCGACCCCCCGAGAGCCCGCTGCCAGTCGAGAAAGTCGATCGAAACCTCTGCATCCAGCTCGATTTTTCCCTTTAAATCCATCCAAGTCACCGTCGCGAAGTTTGGCGCCTTCCAGATCTCGGCGCCGTCCTCGATCTTCCGCCGGGAGGTGATGTCGGCCTCGAGCGGACAACGGCGATCACCCGGGAGTTTCCGGCCGAGTGGCGGGGAGTTCCCGGGCATCGTCACTCGCCAGCGAATTTTTTGCCGAGCGAATTTGTGAATCTCTGAGAGGGCGTGGGCCTGATAGGCGAAGGTCACGCCCTTCTTTCGGGCGTCGGCGTACTTGTCCCGGAACCAGCGAATCTTCTGGTAGTGCTGGTGAACGTCCTTCGAGGCGTCAGCGTCCAGGATGTTGCCCGCCTCGTCGAGATTGATGAATGTCGGGTGGGGGAACGTGTCGCCGCTGATCCGGTGGGCGATGAACGCGAACCACCACTGGTCGGCGTCAGTCGGCTCATCCGGGCCGTCCTCGCCTTTCGGAGTTACCTGGCGGTAGTTCCAGTAGTTGAAGTGCGAGACTTCCTCGGCACCGCGATGAAGCGGGTCGGGGAACACCACGTAGAACTGACCAGGTATCAGCTGGTCGGTGAGGTCCTGGATGGACTCGTAGCGAATCACATCACGGGCGATCGTCTCGATATCCACCTCGAAGGGCTGAATCGAGACATCCTCCGGGACGATCCGGACACGAGTGTCCAGGCCTGCAGGGATTGCCAGCGTCGCAAATGGCGCGAAGGGCAGCCATTCAGTCCGCTCGTTCGTCCCGGACTCGTCGACTGTCTCCGCCCAGATCACCGTCTCGTTGTTGACCTCCATCCGCCAGGCTGCGAGCGAGAGCGCGAGCGAGCTCTTCCCGCCGCCCGGTTCGCCGTGCATCAGGAAGTCCGTCCCCTTCACTGCCCGAATCGCCTGGGCTCGTGAGGGGTCGTCAGCCAACCACTCGAACACCTTTGCCCGTTCGGGGTGGTAGCGTTCGAGCGCCTCGTGAGACGGGTGTGGGTCCCGGAAGTCGTAGTCGACTTCGCCGGCAAGTTGTCGGAGAAGCGTGCGGTCGCGATCCGTGGTGTAGAGCAGCGGGTCGACGAACGCCTGCGGGAATCGGGCCACGCTGGCGCCATGTCGGTCGGCCTTCGCGAGCCACTTGTGGAACGGCGGGTAGCTGTACCGTTTCCGGATGTGCTGCCCGTCGTTGTGGTTCTGGGCTTCCGGATCGCCGATCGCTTGGGCCGAAGTCTCGTGTGGCTCGGTGACTCGCTCGAGCTGCTGGCGGATCTCGTCTTGGCTATCCGCTTGCGTGCCGATCACGCTCATCGTCCCACCTCCCACGAGGGGGCATCGCCGATCTCATCGCCAGCTGTATCGGCTTCCTCGCCAGCCCGGCCAGCCAGGTCACGCACCCCACGATTGAACGCGGGGAGGAGGAGTTTCGCAGCCAGCCACTCTCGAGCCCGCGTGTGAGTGTCGTCTGATCGAGTGAGCATCGCGGTGTTCGAGGTCTCCGGGAGCACGTCTGCCGCCACGCCCTCGGTGTAGAGCCGAGTCGCGAATCCACCAGGGAGATCCGGCTGGACGGGCTCGCCGTGGGTCGCCAACTGAAGGCGTTCGCCCCAGTTGAGAACGTCCGCCGGTTCGTCGAAGCCATCGAGGAACGCCTCGAGGACTCCTTCCTGGTCGCGATCGATCTCGTCGATCGCCGGGCGCATCGCGATATACCGCATCCGGCTCACGTCTTGGGCCTCTTTTGTCTCGCCGACGTAGCTGCCAGCATCCTTTCGGAGCTGTCTGAGTGCCCGGTGGAACGCCGGGAGCACCGACCACGCCCAGAAGTACCGCCGCACTTCCTGGCTATCGTAGGCCGTGTCGGGCGCGGCATGATCGGCGAGCAGCGCCTCGAGGAACGGCCCTCGATCGTGGCCTGGCGTCGGTGGGAACTCCTCGGCGATCTGTTGATACCGACGCTGGGGGATCTCGCCACGGGTTCGGACTGTCAGGCGCTGGAACCAGGCCAACGCCTCGCGAGGTGAGTCAAAGCCCGCTTCGAGCTCGGTGCGCATCTCCTGCACGTCGATCCGGAGTTTCCGGAGCGACGGGCGTCGGGACTGTTGCACGTCGGTCTTACTCATCGGTATCGTCCTCCGTTTCGTCCGTTTCCCGTTCGGGGAGTGGGTCGATCAGGTCGCCGCTGCGGTCGACATCCTCGGAGAACATCTCCTCGATCAGGGTGGAGTCCTGCTCCTGGAGCGCCTCTTGGACATCTTTCTCCGAGCGGGCCTGGAGCGAGACGATCGTGTCGCGAGCGTCCTCGATCGTGTCTGCGTCTTCGGCCTCGACGCTGAGGTACAGCATCGACGCCCAGGCGGAGCGTAGGTGTGCGGGTGCGGGCTCGACCCGGGCGTGCCCATCCTGCGGGCGGACAGTCGCGACTGTTACGGCACCGAGGAACGCCAGCATCCCGATTCCACCCCCGAAGGTGGCCGACGCCATCTGGGCGATAGCCAGGAGGACGGCGCCACCCACGAGTACCGTGAGCCAGTCGCCTCGAGTCTCCGGTTCGGGGAGTTCCAGGCCCCAGCCTTCCGGCTGATAGTCCAAGATCTCCTCGGCGTCCGGATGCACCCAGACCATCTCGTCGATCGGCGAGTCCGTCAGCTCCATCCGGGTCTTGAGTTCCTCGGAGCGTTCGAGGCGAGCAGCCCCGCCGAAGATTCGTGCCAGGAAGGGGATCAGCCCATCACGAACGACTGCTGTAGAGCCATCGGGCATCTTGACGGTCTTCTCCTCGCGTTCCTCGAGGTCGATGATGTCGACGGCTTCCTCACCACTGGGTGAGGTGGCTTTGTCGAGGACTGGTCGGAAGAACGCCGTATGAGAGACGTTCGTCGTGTAGGTTTCGAGCATCACGATTCCGACGATCGCGACGACCAGCGCCGCCAGGATGCGCGGGGCGTTCACCAGGATTTCCGTCACGCTGGAGAACTGCGTCGCCAGGATCAGTGCCGAGCCGATCGCCAGCGTGAAAGCCCATTTCACGTAGCCCCAGCCCGGTCCTTTTCCCGCCCGCCGTAGCGCTCCGGCCACCAGGCCGCCAACGAGGAACACACCGACGATGATCGGGAGGACGAACTCGAAGCTCGCTCGGGTCAGGTAATCGCCCTCTGTTTGAATCCCGGCTGCCTGACTGGTCGCGACTGATTCATGCGTGAACGTCCATCGCAGGTCGTCTTCGTGGCCTTCCGCCCAGACCGTCACCTGGCGGGGTTTCTGGGACTTCCGGAGGGAGATCTCCTGCATCGCCCACCCTCGCTTGAAGCTGACTTCGTGCGTGTCGACGACGAGGTCCTTGACATAGGCCTCTGTCACCGTTTCGTTGCCCTGCTGAACCTTCCGCTCACCCTCTCGCCAGTAGGCGACTTTGACCGTCATTTCCTCGCTGGCTTCGTCCTGGAGGATGGTCCGGAGGTAGATCGCGTTCCGCTCGACGGTATCACCCGGCGACAGGAACTTCCAGTCGTCGTCTTCCGGGTCACCCGGGTTTGCGAGCAGGGCGTCAGCCGGCCAGTGGACGGCCCAGTACTGTCGGCCATCTGCGGATCTCACCGAGTCCGGGCTGTTCGAGAGTTGCGTTCCTCCCTGCTTCAACTCCGTCAGCGTGTAGTCGTGTTCGTCGTCGCCCTGGGCGACGGCTGGGGCCGCCAGCATCGAGCCGAGCAGCAGGACCGCGAACAGCGCTGCGATGAACGTTCGTGCCTTCATGATTGATAGCGAATGTAGTAGGCCATGGCCGCGATGAACAGGGTCACCCCGACCCACTGCATCGGCTCCAGGCTGGGAATAATCGAGGCGACTGTGCCACCGGCATCTCCACCGAGCTGTACGTAGCCGATGAAGACCGTGAACAGGTAGCCCAACTCGCCCGCGTAGGGCGCGAGCGCGTCCATCATACCGGAGGCAACGGCGAAGCCACCTGTCAGGACGAGGACGCCAATCCCAACGATGAGTTCTGTCCAGCTGGAAATCGAGCGCTTGGCCGTTCGCTGGGTGCGGTTGATAGCCGTCGAAGCGGATGCGACTTGTCGGCGGTGCTGGAGATACCAGTAGGCAAACAGCCCGACGACGATCAGGACGGCGAGCCACCAGTTGGCCTTTGCGACTGTGATCGGGTCCTCGACGTACTCCCAGATCGCCCAGACCGCCAGGACCAACGCGAAGGCCTGGATGATGCTTGCGGTCGATCCGGCGTATCCCGTTGCGGAAACGGAATCACTGCGAGCTGCGGAGTCGCCGAGCAAGGCCAGGACCGAGAGGATCGCTGCTGCTGGGATTAGGACCATCAGGCCCAGGCCGAGGGTTTGCCAGCCGATTACGGTCACCGCCAGGAAGACGGCGGCCGAGAGCGTTACGCGACGGTCCATGACTCACCCCCGTCTGTGATTCCCGGCCTCGAGGACCGGGCTCGATACGGTCGTGTCGTGTTATGCTCTGTCATTTTTCAGTCGTTGTCGGAGTCGGTTGATGAGATGGACGAGGTACAGGATCGCGATCACGACCAGGAGATCAGTCACGAGAGCCTGGTCGAGCCATCCCACGTCCGGGGCGATTCGTGCCAGTACAGCCATCGCGGGGTATAGGAGATCGACCGAGCCCATCACCAGGTCGAAGCTTCCGAAGATCAGGTCGGCGCCGTTCAGCGTCACGTCTGCCAGCACGCCCAAGGCGCCCCCGCCGAGCAGCCCGTCTTTCCAGTCGTTCATAGTTTCCTCACGAATGGGATGCTGTCGACCGGGAGGTACGTCTCGAGGAAGCCCCAGATCATGTACAGCAGCGTGATCGCGATTAGTGCCGGAATTAGCCAGACCCCCACCAACACGATCGGGGCGAAGACGCCGGCTGGTTCTGCTACCTCAACGGCCATCTGCCCGATATCGCGCCACAGTTCTTGCAGTGCGTCTCCGGGCATCCCGAAGGCCGTCAGTACCGGCTCGATGATCGCCACCTGGGGGATGTTCGCGAGCGTCGTCCAGAGCGACTCGATGTAGCCGAGCACCTGGCTCCAGAGGTCGAAGATCCAGCCGACGACGACCGTCGCGAGGAACGCTCGCGGGTCAGTGAGGATCTGGGGCGGGTCGCTGATCCATCCGGGAACCCCACTGATCGCGCCCCATGTGGTTTCAGTATCTTCGGCCATCAGAGTCCCTCCCTTACGCGATCGACCATCCAGTTCACCGCGATGAAGAACACCGCGAGCACGACGACACCGAGAATCCAGTCAAACGGCCCCGCTATCGGGAACTGGTCGGCGACGACTGCCCAAGCTTGCTCGATGGTTCCAGCTGGAACAGTAAAGCCCAGGCCGAGGGTTTCCCCCAACCAGGTCAACGCACTCTCGAGGAGCGTCGCTGGAACCGTGAGGAGCTCGAACAGGAAGTTCGTCAGGCCATCGAGCGCTACCAGGACGTAACTCGAAACCAGCGTCCCGGCGAGAGCTGCCCACTTGATGGAATCCCCGTCGACGTACTCGGCGCTATCCACCACGGGCGATCACCTCCTTGAGCGGGGCGATCATGGTGGCTACCTCCACGGGAGCAGGTTGTCGATGATCGGAATGTCGGGGTCCAGGACGGTCCACACATAGAATCCGAACACGATCGAGGCCACGCCCACGGCCCAGGTTCCTGGTCCGAAGAACGCCCAGTCTCCCTGTGTGAGCGAGAATGCCGTGAAATCTGCCGTCTCGTTAAGGATCGTGATCGGGCTCTGGAAGAAGGCCGCGACGAAGTCCCGGAAGTCGGCCATGACTCCCAGCACCCTGGCGAGGCCGTCCGAGAAGGCCTCCGAGATCGTGATTGCGATCCCGAAAATCGCCAGGATCAGGGCTGAAATACCCTGGCTCGTCGCTTCGGCAGGGTTGAGGCCCTGAGCCCGCTCGATCCAGTCTTCAGCGGCCATCGACGATCACCTCGACCCGCCGATGAATCCCAGGCTCGACAGGCCCAGGTAGCCCACGATCGCCGAGATCGCCATGCCGGGCAGGCTGAACAGGTAGTCCAGCGGGCCGCTCGACTCACCCTCGATCGGGCCTGCCGCCGCCTCGTCTTCCGCGCTGGAACGCTCATCCTCGGTGTATAGGATGTCCATGTAAATCGCATCGAAATCCCCCGGCTGGATGGCCGTGGAGAGTTCGATCTCCTCGTCGAGCGAAGCATCGCCGTAGGCCGAAGTCCGGTCCGTCAGGGAAACCTCGTCGTCGTCGATCTCGGCGAGTTCGACCATGTCACTCTGTCCGGTCGCGAGTCCGGCCTCGACAAACCGCGACGCGGGGAACAGCACTTCATCGTAGAGGCCTTCGAGCGTCCAGTCCAGGTCGTAGGCCGTTAGCTCCTCGAAGTTGTAGACCATCTGGAGCCGATACGGGTGGTCGTAGCGCTCCGCTTCTGACCACTCGTACTCGACATGATCGTCCGGGAGTTTGCTCGCGACCAGCTCGATGTCGTACTCGACGTCGGCGATGGCCGCGGATGCGAGGGGCTCGTTGATCGTGTCCAGGCCGGTGATCGAGAAGGAGCCAGTCGGCTCCGTGATCTCCTGGGTGTCGAGTTCGTCGTCTGCGTTGGTGAACTCCTCAGTTCCGAAAACCCACTCGCTCTCGCGCTCGAGGTTGAAGCCGTAGATCGACAGGTCTGCGTTGGCCTCGGCGACCTCGATCTCGACTTCCGAGAGGTTGTTGTACGTCCCATCGCCGTTATTCGTCTGGGGAAGGTCGCCGAGCCGGATCTGGTAGACCCCGCTCTCGACCGTGGTCGTCGCGATCGTGCCGTCGTTGGCCGTGTCACCGGCCGGATCGATGATGGCCTCGCGAACGTCGCCGTCCTCGTCGATGAATCGGAACGTGACGACCACGCCCGACTCGACTATATTCGCGTCGAAGACCAGCTGGAACAGCTTGCGATCCTCGCCGCTCGTGATGTCGACGTAGGAGCTGTCGAAGGTCGCCACGGCGGTATCGCCCGATCCCTGGCTCGATGTCGAGACGTGGAGTGCCGGGCCGTCTGCCGGGCTGGTGTCGTCTTCGACAGTCATCGAGCCGGCGGTGTTGGCCTCGTCGACGGTCCAGTGAGTTGCATCGAGGGCCGTGACGGCTTCTTCGTCGCCGTCTGCGTTCTCGAACGTCTCCTCGCGAGGGAACGCCTGGTAGTCCTCAGCGTCGAAAGCCGACGCCATGAGGGTGATCGGGTTGTGCGGCGTGTCTTCCTCGTCGCGGGGTGCGATCTCCGCGCCGTAGTTCGAGAGCGAGTCGCGCTCGCCGGAGTCGTCGGTGAAGTCCAGCGGAGCGAAGTCCGATTCGTGATTGGCGACTGTTACCGCCGCCTTGATGAACGGCGCCTGCACGTAGTCGCCGTCGACGTCGAGGCCGGAAACGGCACCGACCGAGCCGGCTCCCGCGCCGATCGCGACCGCTGTCGCCGTGGCAGCTGCGCCGGCTTTCATGACGCCGCGCCGGGTCATCATCTGCTGGTCGATCTCTGTGCTGTTGCTGTCGGGGTTCGTAGACATATTCTGAGTCGTTGAGTTCTCAGTTTTCGCCTGAGAGACGGCGGTGTTATCTGACGGTACCCAGGTCTGCCGGAGATCGCGAACGTATCGCCGAAATTCCTCAGTCGCGACGATGCCCTCGAGGTCTGGAAGGTCGTCGCGGTCGGTCACAAGCAATCCCTCCGACGGCCAGTGTCCCAGGGGTTTGTTTTCATGCGTGTTTGGGAGCGGCTGCGACTCCGCGGCCGGCAGTCCAAGATTTCAGCAGTGCCGCTCACGTACTCAAAAGCCACTTACAGGAGGTTTAAACGCGGAAAAACAGATTGTTTTCAGCTTGTTACCAGCTTGTTGCTATCAATATATAGGCAGTTCTAGAATGTTGATATATGCCACAAGCCCTCGAAAAATCGGGCCGGATGTTGGCTGCCGGGCATCGCTCGCTGCGAGACTTTAGCCGGGGCGATCCCGGGATCTCCATGCCTCGCGAGGCCATGCGAGATCTGGGTCTCCTCGAGGACGGTGAGGTTGACACTACTCAGCAGGTCTTCGTGACCGTCTACGACGACGGCCGCGTCGTGATTGATCTGCAGGTGACTGGCGATGAGTGAGGAAGTTGACGGAGGAGTTGAACAACTATTCGCCGCCTACGAAGCGGCCTTAAACCCTTACGCAGAGGTCGATTGCGCCCTTTCAAAGTGGGAATCTGATAAGGGGACGTTCACCATTGAGATGGGGAATTTTTCCGACGGATTGTGGTTGAACGTGGCTTCGTTCGGCAGCTCCATCTCCGCAACTGATTTCGCGGATAGTTGGCCGAAGGAGATCAAGGATCAGGGCCACGGTTACGTGGTTTTGAAACCCAAGTCGTCGGACCCTGACGGGTTAACTTCTGAAACGCTTCAGGTAGCTTCGTTCGTTGACGGCGATCTGATTGACATCGAAATGAAGAACATCGAAAATCTCCCTGATTGGTTCCCTGAGTCGCTCAAAAAATGGGTCTACAAGGGCCAGCGGGGTGAACAGGCGTGACGCAAAACTCCCCTACCGTCTCTGACAGCGAGGTCGTGACTCGCCACCGAGCAAAGTGCGAGAGCTGTGGCCGTGAGGAGACCGCTGGCGGCTCGATGGAAGAGTACGATCGCCTCGAAAACGAGTTCGCAAACCACATCGATGATGGAACCGCCTGCCACGGATTCTCGATCTGGGCGATCTACAAGGACGGAGGTGAGAAGCGTGTCGTCTGACGAAGGAGACGATGCGGGAGTTGTTCACGGCGGCGTTGAGGAAAAGGCAAGCCAAGCGTTCCGTGAAAAACTGCGGGAGAAAGAGCCGTCAGAGAAGGAGAAAGACGCGCTACTCGACGAACACGATGGGCACTTGATTCGACACACGGACTCACAATTTAGCGAGAAGGAGGACCTTGGCGATGGCGGCGGTATCCAGATGGAACGCACCGCCCAGGTGTCCGATACGTACTGTTTCACCTGTGAGGAGTGGGTTGGATTGTCGGGTGTGGACCTACGGGGAACGCCCCGCTCGAAGGCTGACGCCTTCTATTACGGCGGAATGCCCGTCGAGATACTTCAAGCGAAGAACGGCGCGGCGAAGACGCTGAACGAACTCGCGGAGGCGCTCAAAGACCGTCTCGACAGGATCGAGAACCGTGAGGAGGCTTACGAGTTCATCAGCGACGAATTGGAGGGAATTCGGGATGATTGACGAACAACTTGCCCGCGGAACTGATCGCAGGATCTCCGTTGGCGAGTCGTGGGAAACGTTCGCTGGCTACCTCCAGGGGTTCGGAGTTGGAATGGGTCTGGCGGCGCTAGGATTCCTCGTCTGGCCGTCGCATGCGTCTCCATCGGCCGGAGTTATCGCGATCGTCGCGATCGTCTTCAGTTACGTGATAGAGAAGCGGCTTGCTGGGGGTGCCCAATGACAGACGATCGGGCCCGCGCACTCTGTCACCGGAGAAGCCGATCTCGACGTGACCGGGCCCGGTTTTTCTCGACGAGAATCGAGATCGCCGATATGCACACGAGCACTCGATCGGCCGTGTGTACGAGCGGGCGGTCGCGGTCGCGATCGGGACCCACCCGGATGCGGGTGCGTTCTCGGGGGTATATGAACTTTATATACGGGAGTGGTGTTCAGTCAGTCGAGTTTTGCCACTCTCAGGAGGTCGTGTGAACGATGCTGGGAATCATTCCCAGAAATAGAGCGCTGATATTACAACGAGGAACCCGGTTGGAGCTGCTAGTTTCAGTGCCAAGGACCAAGAATCAATGAATGAGAATAGTGTTGAGTACATTGGATCGCCCGGTCCGATATTTGGACCAGCACTCAGAATTGCTGAAGCGGCGTATATTCCAACGAACAGCATGATTGCGGTTGCGCCCATTCCGACGAGCACCTTTGCAGGATCGCTCATATTTGATTTGGTCGAAGCCTTATCGTTTAAAGAACTCGATAAAACCAACAATAAACTATGAGAATACGTACTGACGGCGATTACAGCCATCGCGAGGACGTGATCGACGCCGCTGCGGAGCGGCTCGACGTGAACAAGACGAGAGCAGTGCTACTGAGTGCGGATGCAGTCGGGTCGCTCCTGGACGAGCTGGAGGACGCACTGGCCCACGAGGAGATTCCGCCGAAGGTCGCCCGGGAGATCGCCGAGCAGGTCGAGACGCGAAAGTGGTCGCTGGAGTACGATCCGCACGAGTTTCGGTTTGAGCAGAAGTAACAACGAATTCTCGATTCTTTATCAATAATTTATTGGATGGTTGAGTGTAACCATCTCTTATGGATCGCCGATCGATAATAGTCATCTCCCTCACGGTGCTCGTAATGTTATCAGGATGTTCGACATTAGGGCTTGGGGGTCCTACTATTACGGAATCCGAGACAGGAGTCACATCTGATGGGATACCGTATTTAGAATTCGAGTATACTACTGACGATTACGCGACTGCACTATTAGAAAATCCAGAAAACCAGATTGTGGACAAACGAGAGCTATCCCCTGAGGAAAACAGATCTGCCCTTGCAATAGGTGAACCTCAATCAGGATCGTACACCCTAGTCCTGCAACAAGGTGGGGAAACTCAGGTGGAGAAAAATCTCGATTATGATGGACCATCGCCGCAAATTGAAAGCGTAGACCCGAAATGGACAGGGTCTACATTGAAGGAAATTTCAATCACTGTGTCCAACTCGGGAGATCTTCCTACTCGTGTTTCTGCAGCTTCATACTCATCGGTTGGTGAAACAGTTGAAGATGACTCGATGTACGAATGGGTCGAAGCAAACAGCAGTAACACAATCACCCTAACAAGTGGGTACCAAGAGGCAGTCCGCGTTGAGGAGCCAGGCGACGCAACGGTTTCAGTTCAGTTGGAAACAACCAACAAAACGCTATCAACATCGTTTACGAAATCATTTGAAGGGCCAAATTTGGAAATTGAATCTGTCAACCCAAACTGGGAAGGTGGCGACCTTGACAGTGCAGAGGTATTAGTTGAAAATATTGGAGATATGTCGACAATAGCAAACGCCTCGATAGAGCACAATGGCGAGACCTTAGCATACAGTGGAAACTCTTCAATTGGCGCAGGAGAGTCTGCTCTGATGGAGATAACAAGCCTAGGAAATATCTACTATGCCGAAAACGCGGGGGACGTCAATCTTGATTTGATTGTGGACGGGGAATCTCAACACCTTAGCCGAACGATTTCACACAAAGTACAGGACGCTAACGTTTCCATTTCATCATTTTTGACCAGTTGGGGTAATGGAGAACTGAATAGTGCCACAGCTGAAGTCACCAATAACGGTGAAGTTGATGGTGATGTCAGAGTTAGTATTCTTGTCGATGGCACTGAAGTTAGTGGGTATGATACCGTCGTAAAAGCGGGGGATTCGCGGTCTTTCGATTTCGATAGTTATGACACACTATATTCTGCCACATCAGGGGGTACTTATGACGTTACTTTTGAAGTAAGCGGGGTAGATGGGGACGATTCAAAGACCCGATCGAAAACATTTGATGGCCTTGATACATCTATTTCCAGTATAGATTCTTCGTTTACTGGGAATTATGACTCTGAAACTTCAGACCTTCTATCTCTGAACTTTAACGTTCGGAATCGTGGCGATGTTGTCTTGGTGTACGATGCGATCGAAGTGGAAATTGGTTCAGATTCTACACAGGAGTCATTATCTTTTGCTTCAGAAGTAGCACCAGGAGGATCAAAGACCGAATACTTTCATGGAGATCTAACTGTAGATAACGGAGAGTACACAATGACAGTAACACTGCTAAACGATGGCGAAGAAGTAGGATCTGCGCAAACCTCAGTTTCGGTATCCGGGTAGCTCTCAAACAGATTTGAGGATTTGCTGGCCAGAGCTTTTGATTTCGACTCTTTGAAAAAAGGTGGGTGAAGGCATCCACGGGTCGGGTGGTCAGGCCCGACTCATCATTACCTGAGGGCGCCGGGTACTTATTGATAGTAACGTTCAGCCTCCGAAGTCTGATTCACTTAATTTCCCTTCCACCCACATTTTCCCTTTGTTTGTAATTTCATAGTATCCGTCGCCATCTCTTGTAACAAAATCGTGTTCAAGCAGTTCGTTTAGTCTGAGTTGGACGGTGGAATATCCAATTTCTTGCCCGTGTCGGTTGAGGTTTCTATACAGAGCTTTTGGCGGAAGCTCGAGGTCTTTCTCGTAGAGGAAATCTAGGATGACGGAATCACTCAATGTCATCCACCTCGGCTTCGGTCGCATTTCCTCGGATATCGAACTCTTCATTAATATTTCCGACTGGTGTGGTAGAATTGTAGGTCATCTAACCTCATAATTAGGTTGTATGGCCTAAACTATAAGTCATTGGGCTCAAAATAGGCTGGTTAACGAAGGCACCCGCGGCTGGTCGTCGCGACGATGATCACTGTGAGAAGGTGCGGACCCCGCTGGCTGTAACAGCGGGCCCGCGTGGGCCTTCGTGGAACCAGCACGAAAGCCATGTGCGAATACGCGCGACGGGATGAAAAAATCCCGCATGCCGATGATGTATCGCTTCGGAAGCCGGACCGGAACCGGTCGAAACGAACGCTCGCCGGAAATGCCGAGCGACTGAGCCATATCGAGAGCGCGGTCCGGAAGTTCCGGAAGGGTCGATTGCCGACTTTTCCCCGTACCGTCACTCGATTCGAGGCACCGATGAATCACGTCGCCACCAAAGGTGATCTCGCATGAGCGTGTGGGAGTCACCCGACGAGGCCACTTGGTGCCCGCAGTGCCAGCGCGAGCGTATAAACTGCGCGCACATGCACGAGGAACAAGCCGTCGCGACGGACGGCGGCCAGGACCTCGGCCGTCACTGGGATTGCGAGGACCATCTCGAGGCCGCGCTTGAGAAGACCGAGAGCAGCGCGGTCCGGAAACACATCCGCGAGGCGCTGCAGATGCCCGCGATCCAGCGAGAAGAGGTGGAGCGATGAGTATCTCTACTGACCCGCTCGCGATCACCTACGACGACACCGTCGAGGACCTCTGCCAACGCATTACGGAGTATCTCGGACTGGAAATGTACGACTACACCCGTCTGGATGCGAGTGTCGTCAAACCCATGGCCGATCGACTCGGTGTCGATTCCTCCGGGTACCGTCGGGAAGTGGTGATTCGGATTCGAAGCGAACACCCAGAACTCGACGAGTCCCGATCACTTCCCGAATTCTCTATTCCCGAGCTTCGCGAGCTGTACGCCAGCCTCGAACGGGGTGAGACGTTCGATGAGTGAGGCCGAACTCACCCAGTCGGAGATCGAGCAGATCGAGGCCGATCCGTTCCTCACCGTCGAGGATGTCCTGGAGTGGCGCAGCGAGGGCGAGGCATGAGTCTGGGGAACGATCCCGACCGGGTCGGTCCGCAGACCGAACCCGAACCCTACGACTGCCGGTTCTGTGACCGGAAAACCTACGATGCCCGGCGGATCTGCCCGGACTGTCGTCACGAGGGGGTTCTGGAGTATGAATAGCGGGCCGCCCACCTGCTGGCGGTGTGGGTTCCGGCCGCTTGTGAATCCAGGGGAGAACCTTCACCGGCTCGGCGTGACGATCGACGGCGAAGACTGGCCGGAGATCCACGTCTGCGAGGACTGCGCCAAAGAGCTCTCCGCAGAACTCGGAGCGCTGCACCTGTACGACAAGGTGACCGAGGCGTGAGTCGCGAGCGACCCTCACCCAAGGAACTCTCTCCGAAGGACGCGATCGAGCGGTACCTTCGTCGTCGACGGCCCGATTCGACCGACCGGAGTATCCAGGGCTGGAAGTACCGGCTCAAGCTGTTTCGTGAGTGGCTCGACGAGGTCGGGATCGAGGAGGTTGGCGAGCTGCGTCGCTACGATCTCGACGAATACTACGAACATCGGAGTGCCGAGATCAAGCCCGTCACACTCGAGGGCGAGATGTGGACGCTACACGGCTTCGTTTCGTTCCTCGAGGACATCGGCGCCGTCGAAGACGGGCTGGCCGACTCGGTTCGGATTCCGGACCTCGACCCCGAGGATCGATCCAGCGACATCAAGCTACACGCGGACGCGGCGCTCGCGCTGTTGGATTACTACCGGAACAACGAGACGCTGTATGGAACCCGACGGCATGCGTTTTTCGAGCTCCTCTGGCATACCGGCGCCAGGCAGGGCGGCATCCGAGGGCTTGATCTCCAGGACGTCGAGCTGCAAGACGACCCGACGGTGAACTTTCGACACCGGCCGGGGAGTGGGACTCCATTGAAGAACAAACGGGCGGGCGAGCGGCCTGTCGGGATCTCCGAGACCGTCGCCGACGTGCTTCGAACCTACGTTCGGGTCCACCGGCACAAGAAGGTCGACGATCACCAGAGATCGCCATTTCTCACGACGACTCGAGGGAGGCCGTCGCCTCAGACGCTTCGGGCCTGGAGTTACCGGGTCACGATTCCCTGCGAGCATCACCCGTGTCCCCACAGTCGGTCGCGGGACACCTGCCCGTTTGTCGACTACCACAAGGCCTCGCAGTGTCCATCGAGCCGGTCACCGCATCAGATCCGGACGGGCGCGATTACCTGGATGCTGAACCGTGGTTGGCCGCCCGAAGACGTCGCTGCACGGGTGAACGCCTCAGTTGAGACCATCGAACAGCACTACGACAAAGCCGACCTCGATCAGCGGCGGAAACGACAGCGCCAGCGGATGGAAAAGCGCCGTCGCCCCCTGCTCGATCAGCTCCAAAACAAGGAGGAAAACCAATGACAACTGACGTTCAAATCGCCCGAAGGCTTCCGAATAATAGAATCGCGCCCGGCCCGCTTTTGTGACGAACTTCAGTGAGGAGCAAAGCGGCAAGGGATTTGAACGCAGAGAGGAGCTCCGCTCCGACCGTGTGTTCACGATCGAACCGACACGTCTGGATGGCTCCCGACGCTTTCAAAGTCCTTGGGAACGCCAGAGCGGCAGCCGGACCGTGATGATACTCCCCCGGGGCTCGTTTTCCTCGAACTCCAGCGACCCGTTCGATTGGGTGACGATGTGTTTGACGAGCCATAATCCCAGGCCGCTCCCGTGCAGGAGCGAGGTTCTGTCAGCGTCGCCTTCGATTATCTGCCGTTCCATTTTGGGGATTCCGGGCCCCTGATCTTTGATGCGAATGATAAGATAATCCCCGTCCCGTTCAGTCGCTACGGTCACGATAGGTCGCCCGTCGTCGTGATGTTTCAGGCCATTCTCCAGCAATTCGGAAAGCGCCTGTTCGATTTCCGGGACTGCCTGGATTGCCGAGTCAAGTGTCCCCTCTACGACGACGGTGCCGTTCGGATATTGATCACTGAGTCGCCGCCGGATCCGAGTCACGACTCGCGAGAGGGCGACCTTCTCTGGCGTCTTCGACCCCGAGAGGATTTCGACGATCTGTCTCTCCTTCTTCGCTAACTCCACTAACCCGGTGCCAGTGTCAATGATCCGCTCTGCAAGCTGGGACACATCCGCTGCGGGGTCCGTTCGGATCTGCTCGGCGTTGCCGAGTATCACGGTCATGTCGTTGTTCAGATTGTGTCTGAGAAGCCGGTCAATGACTCGGAGGTGTTCCTCTCGCGTTTTCAGATCCGTGACGTCCCGGCAGATTGCTATCGTGCCGTCTAACTCCCCGTCGAGATCGTAGTGGGGATAGCGCGTCGTGCTAAAGACGCGCTCGCCCGTCTCCGGTAGCGATACCTCCATCTCGTACTCCGTGGCTGCTTCATGCTTCAGAACCCGGTCTTTCTGCCTCGATATCTCGGTTGCATCCGCCGGTTCCATAAATGCGAACTCGTCTCGGCCGAGGAGTTTTTCCTTCGGGAGATCGGCGTGGCGGGCGACGGCCGGATTGATTACTTCGAATTTCCCGTCGAGGTCCTGCAACATGATCGGATCATCGATCTGCTGGACGATTTCCGCGAAGGTTTGCCGTTCCTCCTCGGTTTCCTTGGCGTGGAGATAGAGCCCGATATCGTCGGCCAGGTCGATCAGCAACTGGATCTCCTCGTCACTCGCGGGTTCGTCCGGGGGAAAGTGAACGGTTAAGACGCCATACGTGTGGTCGTCGTGGGCGATTTCGATACCATAGCCCTCGTGGGACGGCCCTGGCTCGACATGCTGCTGAAACGGCCCCGTGGTAACGTCTTTAAGATGATATACCCCAGCGTCCGTCACCGCTTCGACGTACGCTTCGGTGTGGAACTGTCCGACGGCCGCTCGGTCCAGTTCGGAGCCGGATTCACACCGAAATTCCACCGCGCCCGCGTCAAGTTCGGCAAAAAACGTGCAGCCGAACCGGTCACTCGACGCGATGCTGTCAAGCACCTGGGGGAGAACGTCTTCCCGCGGCCCCATTCTCGCAATGAGTTGATTCACCGCCGAGGAAATTCGCCGCACCTCGGAAAGCTGCCGGATTTCTTCGGCGTTCGCTTTTTGCTCGGTAATGTCCGTCTGGATCGCCACGTACCCCTCGATGTCTCCATCCCGATTCGTCACCGGAGCAATCGTCTGATGTGCAGGATACGTTTCACCACCCTTCGTTTCGTTAAGAACTTCCTCTTCCCAGATTCCGCCCTCGGTCACAGTATTCCAGAGTGCCTCGTAGTAGTCCGCGGACATCTCGCCGGATTTGAGGATGCGTGGATTCCGCCCGATCGCTTCCGTCGGTGAATAACCCGTGATGTCCTCGAAGGCCGCGTTCGCGTACGTAATGTAGCCGTCCGGATCAGTCATATACACGGCATGTCCGGCGGCGTCCACGGCTTGCTTGAACTTGCGGAGTTTCTGTTCTCGATTTTCCCGTTCCGAAATGTCACGTATCGAGGCGAACACGCCGGTTATCTCCTCGGTCTGACCTTCACGAAGGGGGTAATAGTGGACGCTCAGTGTTCGAGGGTCGCCGTTCCGGTCGGGCTGCACGCGATCGTATTTTACGGACTCACCATCTAAGGCCTGCTGGAGGTAGGTTTTAGCCGTCTCGTAGATGTCGTCCCCCAAAAGCTCACGAAGGTGCGTGCCGGCGATGTCGTCGCTCACCCCGAGAAGGTTCCGATACTGTTCGTTCGCAAAGACTACCGCTCCCTCCCGATCCAGCGCGACGAGCATGTCACTCGACCCCTCGACCGCGGCTTCGTACCGTTTCAGTTCGCGTTGCCGTTCCAGGCGCTCCGAGACGTCCCGAATAATCGCGATGTGGCCCTGCCCTGCGCCGAACTCGTCTCGGAGACGTGAGATCCGAGTTTCGCCGGGGAACACCGCCCCGGATTTGGTTTCATACGAAACCGCCGGGACGACACCGGAATCGTCTACTTCCCCCTCGAATTCTGCGACCAGATCCTGGTACTCGCGGGCCTTTTCAAAAATTTGGTGGACGGGTTGGCCCTCGATCTCCGAGAACTGGTAGCCGAACAAGTCGGTAAACGCCTGGTTGCAATTGACTATCTCACGATCAGTATTGACGACGACGATCGCATCGCGGATGCTCTCGAAGAGTCGCCGAAACTTGGTCTGGACGGTCTGAAATTCACTTTGCAGAGCCAGCGACTGGTCGCGGCGTGTGAGAAGATTGTCCAGCCGGCGTTCGATGGTTGCCTTCCCGACTGGCGCCTGAATGGATTCGTCCACGAGGGCCACGCCGTCGGCCCCGGATTCGAAGGTATCCACGTCGATGGACCTGGACGGACGCTGGATCAACAGTGTCGGGAGAAAGGCCGGATCGGCACTGGATTTTCGTTCCCGAAGGGCCTCGGAATAAGTCGGCAACTCGGCGATGTCGACGACGTAGCAATCAGCCGACTGGAGTGTCTCATCGGCGATGACTTCGTACCGGTCTCCCAGGAGGTGGGTCAACGCTTGCTCGTCGCCCCGCTCGTTGACCACCAGTTGAATTGTTGCCCGGCTTTCGTTACTGCCGCCGGCGTCACTCATTGTCCCCGACAGGGGTTGGTCGTCCCTGTAGGATTCCCTGCACGTCGTCGAACGGGGACTCGATGACGACACCCTCGTCCTCGACGATCGAGAACCGGTGAAACCGCCTGTCGAAACTTCCCAATCGCTTCTTCAACACGCCGATCGTCCGGTGCAACTCGCCCTGCAACTCGATGTAGGACAGAAAGAGAATGTTGTCCGCCAGATAGCTGGTGTTTTCGCTCGTCGGGTTGTGATTGCCGGTCAGCTGTTGGTTCTCGTCCGTAATGACCACGGACACCCCCTTGTTCTTCAGTTCGCGAGTGAGTGCGTGGAGCCGACGGACGAGCCGCTGTTTGTCCCCTTGCAGAGAGATCTTGAACCCGGACAACCCGTCGATCAACACCATGTTGGCGTCCATCTCCGTGACGTCCTGCAGCACGATTCTGGTGAATTCCTCGGCGGACAGAACGAGTGGTTCGATTTCCTTGAGGCGGAACTCGTCCTGTTCGAGGTACTCCGACACCGGAATGCCGAGATTGTCCGCCCGATACCTGAATTGGTCGACTGACTCCTCGAAGAGATAGCCCAGCGCGTTGCCCTCACTTCTGAGCGCGCCTTCGAGCAACTGGGCGCCGATCGTGGATTTACCGATGCCTGTCGGCCCGCTAACGAACGTGATGGATCCCTGTTCCAACCCCCCGTCGAGCAACCCGTCCAGGCCGTCGTGGCCGGTGGAGTTCAGTTGCGGGTCGAAGGTCCGCTCGCTATGGTCCGGAATCAGTTGGGGGAACACTTCGATGCCGTGATCCCGGATTTCCAGGCCGTGGGTCCCGTCACGCTGGCCGATTCCCCGGTGTTTCTGGATCCCGATTCGTCGTTCGCCCTCGTCCAGGTGAAGCGAGATGATCCCGTCACTCAGTGATGCGATATCAGTTTGGACCGCCCCTCCCCGGTTCCGATCAGAGCGGATCGTCCGCGTGACGAGGATGGTAATGTCCCGGTCTTTCAAAAATCGAATGAACGACTGGAGGCGTTTCCTGTACTGATACTCGTCACGCTCCACGTACTGCAACTGCGTGATCGGATCGAGCAACACCCGCGAGGGATCCGTTTCCTTGATGGCGTCGTGGATATCCTCGGTGAACCGCTCGGATTCGATCTCGCTCGTCTCGACCAGATCGTAAGCGATGTCATCCGCGAAAAAGTCCGTCCCGGGGCCGATGTCGAGAAACTCCGCCTCCCCGATCTCCAGGCCGACCTGACGCGAATTGGCGAGGATATCGCGTTGAGACTCCTCGCCGTGAATGTAGACGACGGTCTCGTCGTTTTCGAGGCCTGCTTCGAGGAAATGTTGTCCGATCAGCGTTTTTCCCGAGCCGGATACCCCCTGAACAAGATAGACACGGCCGCGTTGATACCCACCTCGCAACAACTCGTCGAGTTCCGGGATGCCCGAGTGGATCAACTCGGCGCTGCTTTGGGTGTTGCTACCATTCATTAGTCTGATTGTCTCGTTTTAGGTCATCGACACTTGGCGACCTATACCTCGTTGTTTCAACTAGTTAGTGGTATTCCACGGCTTTAGGTGTTGCCTGATCTACCAAGTAGTTCTGTTATACTGACGGGCGGAATTAATCACCTGGGGGTTGAACCTTGCTGGCCGCTGGAAAACGTCGCTACGCGCGTGAACGTCTCGGTTGAAACCAACGAACCGCACTCCGACAAAGTCGACCCCGACCAGCGACGGCAACGACTCCGCCATCGAATGGAAAAGCGGCGTCGGCCGTTGCTCGATCAGCTCAAAAACAACGCGTAATCTTAAGCCGTTCGACAGTAACCACCCAGTAGGGAATGGCGATCGAACTCAGCGAGGCCTTCGTCCGACTCGTCGGCCCCTCACCAGTGATTCAGGCGCTCGCTGGCGGCCTCGTCATCGCCTTCATGAACCTGGTCGGGGCGTCACTCGTTCTCGTCTGGCGGAACCCATCCGAGAGAGCCCTCGACGGCATGTTGGGATTCGCGGCCGGCGTGATGCTCGCCGCGGCGTTCACCAGCCTCATCATCCCGGGAATCGAGCAGTATTCCGGTGGCAACCCGATTCCCACACTCATTGGGGTGGGTCTCGGTGCACTCTTCCTCGATCGGGCGGACAGACTGGTCCCCCACGCCCACTACCTGCTGACCGGACGACCGCGAGGGGACGCGGCGAAACAGGGCCAGACCCATCCCATCTCCGAGGACCGACTGTCTGGGTTGGTGCTTTTCATTTTGGCGATTACGTTGCACAACATGCCCGAAGGACTGGCGGTGGGAGTGGGATTCGGGGCCGCTGGAGGAGCGGTCGACCAACTCGGTGGCGCGCTGTCCTTGATGTTCGCGATCGGGCTGCAGAACATCCCCGAAGGGCTAGCCGTGTCGGTCGCGGCGATCAACGCCGGCCTGGATCGCCGACTCTATGCGGCGATTGCGGGAGTTCGTGCCGGAGCGGTCGAGATCCCGCTCGCGGTGCTTGGGGCACTCGCCGTCTCGACTGTAGAGCCCCTGCTCCCCTACGCCATGGGCTTTGCCGCAGGTGCCATGCTGTTCGTGATCTCCGATGAGATCATTCCCGAGACCCACCGGAGCGGGTACGAACGCGTGGCGACCCTCGGACTGCTGGCCGGCGTCATCATCATGATCTATCTGGACATCGCGCTGGCAGGGTGAGTCTGCGGGGAGCGGACACGCTCAGACCAAGGTGTGGAACGCGCAGAAGCGGGAATACCCCCACGTTTCGATGAATTCGACTGAAATCCCGTCGAACGCCACGTACTGGGATAGAACGGCGAAAATCGAGTTCCAAATCGGGAACAATCCGCTCGAAATCAGGTTCAGGGCTTTCCCCCCTTTTGTGTCCCAGTCGAATACGCTCAGTCGCGATGATCGAAGCAGACCCACTCACGATCGTAACGGTCGCGACCGACGCGGGACAGACACTGCTGCAGGCCGGCCCACCGAGTGACCTCCCCGCACAGGTACCCGACTTCGTTGGTGAATTGCTGGACACGGTTCGAAACTCGACGGGCGAGGGTGGACTGGGCGAGACCATCAGCGAACTGACCCCTGGCGGAAGTGACGGTGCTGGCGCGGCGGGCCAGGGTGCTGGCGCTGGTGCCGAGAACGCATCGAAGTAAGCTACAAAAGCGGATCAGGCCGAACGAGCGGCAACACGTTCACGATCCCGAGTTTCGGAACGCCCCACCGGTCACGTATTTTGGGAATCTTGAAGGCCAACAGGAAAGAACGGGTCAGTCAGCAGCATGCACACGAAAGCGTCCAACCGAGACCGGATCCACTCCATATGAAAGACGCAAACCTCCTGGCTGACGTTCTGGTTCCGATCCTGTTTTTCCTGGGTGCCCTCGTCTTCACCGGCGGATGGCTGGAAACAGGCCAGATCACATTCGCCATCGTCGCGCTCCTGCTCGTGCTCGTGACGATATATGGCGTCTACCGGCTCGGAAAGCTGTACCTCAACTGAGATTGACCGAACTCAGTCCCGCTGGGGCTTGTAGTTTGGCGCTTCGTCGGTAATCATCACGTCGTGGGGGTGGCTCTCCTGCTGGCCGGCCTGCGAGACCCGGACGAATCGAGCTTTCTCCTTCAGGTCGGTCACGCTGTGGGCCCCTGCATAACCCATTCCGGACTGGATTCCGCCGACGAGCTGGTGGAGTTCGTTCGCAAGCGGGCCCTTGTACGGGGTCGCGGCTTCGACCCCTTCGGGCACGTAGTCGTCCTCGTCCTCTGTCTCCTCTTTGAGATACCGTTCGCCACCGCCGGACTGCATCGCACCCACACTGCCCATGCCACGGTACTGCTTGTACTTCTTGCCCTTGATCGTAATCACCCGCCCCGGTGCTTCGTCGGTTCCAGCGAAGTACGATCCCAGCATCACTGCATCGGCCCCTGCTGCGAGTGCCTTGGCGGCGTCCCCGGAGTACCGAATACCGCCGTCGGCGATCACCGGCACGTCCTCCTCGGCGGCGACGTCTGCTACCTCGGCGACGGCAGTGACCTGGGGCATCCCCGCCCCGCTGACGACCCGCGTGGTGCAGATGCTCCCCGGGCCGATCCCGACCTTCAGGCCATCAGCGAAGTCCACGATGTCACGGGCCGCCTCTTCGGTTCCGATGTTGCCCACGATGACATCAGCGTCGACCATGTCCTTGATCTCGCGCGCGCTGTCGACAACGTTGAGGTTGTGCGCGTGAGCGGTGTCGATGAAGATGGCGTCGGCTCCGGCCTCGTCCACGGCCACGGCTCGATCCTGTTCGAACGGACCGACGGCCACACCGACCCGGAGCCGGCCGTCGTCGTCACGAACAGCCTGTTCGTGTTCGCGCCGGGCGAGGATGCCCTGCATCGTGACCAGGCCGACCAAGCGGTCGTCCTCGTCCACGATGGGGACCCGCTCGATCTTGTGCTCGTACATGAGCTCCAGCGCTTCCCGCGGAGTGACGTCAGCGCCGGCCGTAATGACCTCGTCGGTCATGGCCTCACGAACTGCGTCGTAGTCCCCGACTTCCAGATACGGACGGATGTCCGTCCCGGAGATGATTCCCAGAACCGAATCGTCCTCGTCGACGACCGGAGCGCCGCTCACGCCTTCGGCACTCATCATCGCATCGACCTCGCTGACCGTCTGGTCGGGAGCTGCGGTGACGACGTTCTCGCGGCGGATGATGGTCTCGTCCGCTCGTTTGACTTGTTCGACCTCCGCGACGGCCTGTTCCGTGCTCATGTTCTGGTGGAGCACGCCGAGACCTCCCTCTCGAGCCATCCCGATCGCCATTTCGGCCTCGGTGACGGTGTCCATCGCCGCCGAGAGGATGGGAATCTGGAGTTCGATGTTCTTCGAAACCCTGGTGCTCACGTCTGCCTCGTCGGGCTCGACGCGGCTCTCGGCCGGTCGGAGCAGTACGTCGTCGAACGTGAGTGCCTCCGGGACCTGCAGCTTCTCGGTGAACGTCCCTGCCGGGGGAGAATCCTTCGCCATGTAGTACGCAGCAACTGCTGGGCCAAAAGGGTTGCGAGAACCGGAAACCGAATGCCGCACGTTCCATGTGGCCGCCTCTCACGCTATATTTATGAGGGAACCCGACCGACATACGTGTATGGACCCCGTCAGTTCCATTGCCGAATGTATCGCCGGCGAACAGCCTCTCGCCACCGGCGACAACACATTTTTCGGCAAACAGAATGTGAACGCGGGGAATTCGGTCTGGCTCATGCGGGCCGACGGTCGCAGGCATCACCGCATACATCGCCAGCACCCACATGGTTATGGGCACCCAGCCTAGTCGATGAGTAGCTCACGCCACCCGATCGCGCTTCGCCTCGAGCAGCAGGTGGGCGGTGCCACCAAGCTCCTGGCGACGGTCATGCTCCTCCCGCTCATCGACGGGATATTTCCGGCGCTAGTCCTCGCAGACGCGCTCTCGAGTACGGTTGGCATCCTCCAGGTTGGACTGCTGGTCTTCGGTGGGAGTGCCACCGTGGCCGTCGTCCTCGTCGAGATGGAGGCCGACCCGGTCCAGCAGTCAAAGGAGGTCCTCATGGTCGGGATCCCGTTGATCCTGATTGCGGGGCTGGAAGCCGCGATGGCCCCGACGATCGCGAGTGTCATCGACGTGGTCATCTTCGAGCGCTTTGCGGCCATCGTCATCGTGGCAATCGCCGCGAAGACCGCCAGTTCGACCATCGGGGAATATCTGCCGCGCGCGAGTGTGATCATCGGCCTGGGTGCCATCGCCAGCCTCAACCCCGGAGCCTTCTCCGTCGCGGTCACGACGGATCTCGAACTCGTGGCCCGGGCGATGGCCGCCGGTGGCACGGGCGTCGGCTTCGCCCTGCTCCTGGTCCTGCTTCGCCCGCGGATCGAGCACATGGTCGATATCGACCGCTTCCGCTTCGGCAGCGCGGTCGCACTGGGGACACTCGCGCTCTCGATCATCGGGCTCGTGCCCACCGAAGCCCCGCTGCCGGTGTTCGCCATGGCCGCGCTCCTGGCGATCGACCCGACGGACGAGTCCGAGGAGTCCGCAACCGAGACGCTCACGCCCCGGACCCCGACCTCGACCGACGGCGGATCGGACGGTGTCACGACCACCGACGAGGAGACCAAGGATCAGTACGGCTACCCGGGGGAGGGCGAGGAAGATCGGGCCCCCTGGGTTTGACTCGAATCGTAACGCCCTTTAGCCGTACCCGACAATCAGGGGGTACGGGGCTGTGGCCAAGCCAGGAATGGCGACTGACTCCAGAGGTTTGCCGACGACGACACTCCAGACTGGTATACCGAGCGTTCGACTGGCCCTCGTTCGCGATGACGACCCTCTGGAGTGCCGAGGCGTACCGGGGATATCAGTCGATCGGGGGTTCAAATCCCTCCGGCCCCATAACCCTTCTTCGTACACACTAAATCGCCACATTGCGTAGTGGCGGCTTCATGGGTAGGACGAAAATGGGGGAGGGATTTTTTGAAGATTTCCCGAAGGATTTGATTCCTAAATGATTCCAAGTTGAGCATGAGTTTGACAATGGTCGGCTTGTAGTATCCGGGAAGGCTAAAAGAGGTGTGTGACCGTGCCAGGGATTTTTCAGGAACTGGCGACTAGCATTCAATGTGACCCGCAGATACCAATACGTCGTCCTGAGTGTTTTTGTGGGGTTGCTTGTCGTCACTGCTGGCTGTTCGGGGCCCCTTAGTGACACTGACACGAGTCGGGAGCTGAAACTCGTCAACCAGGATAATACGGATCACGCGGTCGTCGTGGAGATCTCTGATGAGACTGGACTCGTCTACTCTGACGGACGAACTATTGAGGCAGAATCCGATCTCAATCTGGCACAGTTTAACCAAACTGGCGAATTTGATGTGAAAGTGACTGTCGACGGCAATTCCACCACCATAACCCACACCTTCCAGTCAACAGACGATGCGATCCACGTGACAAATATCGGGATTTCTAATGCCGGAACGGTCCGGATAGAGTAACTTGTCAGAGACAAACACATGAGAGGCCTTCACGAATGGCGATGCGTATTCGCGACGAGTCACCCGGACGTTCCCCTTCACTCCGGGCGTCGTGATGCGTCTACAGCACGGCTCGGGACACATTAATTCCGGTGACACAGTCCGCCCCGACCTGCCACCTCTGACGACGCCAGGTCCAAAGATCCGGGCAGACTCAAACGAGGAATACGGGAACCAGCACGGCCATGAAGGCAATATTGAACTGTGCGAGCAGTATCACCAAGATTGCGCCGGGGATTCCCAAAACCGCACACACCAGAAGTGTAACCAGGGATATTTGGACGCCCAGGCCGATGGCGTTCGCGAGTAACAGGAGGATGAGGCCGACGACCGCGTTGACGGCGAGGGGGCGGAGGAATCCCATGACCGACCGTTCAATCGCCGGCCCCTTAGTTAAGGCTGGTATTACCTGCCGCGCTAGTCTCCAGTCGAGCGACATCACAGGTGAGCCCTACGCTCACGAAGCCATCCGATTCTATCGAACGAATCGATCCCACCTGGCAGAACAGGCGTCACTATGTCTCCCCCACGTCAGGAACGTCAACCACGACCGTCGGCTGGCTCCACGAACCCGCACAATCTGCCCCCCGCTCGATCGCGTATGTCCTCTCGGTCGAGTTGCCCGGCACCGGCGCTCGCACGACGATCTGGTAAGTCTGTGATTCACCCCCAGCGATCCGATCCGGGCGCTCGTAACTTCGTGGGCGATAATCCACGTGAACGTCTCCATCCCCAACGTCGACGCCAGCCAGACAGGCACTCGGCTGTGGCAGGGTCAGCGGCCTGGTGAAGGGGCCCGGGTTTGTCACGGTGATCGTCCCCATCACAGCCTCCCCGGGCGCAGTCGCTCGGTCAGCGGTCCGCTCGGCCGGTGCGGTCACCGTCACCGACTCCTCGAATTCGACGTCACTCGTCAGGTTTACAGTCCCGACATCGGCCCCAACCAGCAAAATCCCGACACCGACAAGTGCGATCATCAGAACGACGCCCGTCCGCCCGGGGACATCTGGTCGATGTTGCCGAAGACCATAGCCGAGAGCGACGAACAACACGGCCGATACCGCGAGGACGAAGAAGGTGTGTGTCGGACCCAACGCGTATCGCGTGACCACGTACCCGAGAAAGACCACGTAAGCAGCCCCGGAAAGGACCATCGAGAGCCAGTCGAGGTCCGCGCGATTCACGGTGAGCCCGCCGAGGAGGGCCACAAGAAAGGCCAGGAGCAAAAGCGCGGCCTTCACCGTGATCGAGAGGGAGAAAACCACGTCCCGGACGAAGTAAGCCAGCGCAGCGAACGCAAAACCGACCCCGAGCACGTAGAGCAACACGCCGCCGTCGATCTCGAGGTCCATACGTCGGCTTGGGACCACCGGACAATCAGTTTTCTGTCCAGGAATTGGAAGTGAGTACAGGAAATCCCGACGCCCCTCGACTGGTCAGGTGCAACGGGACCAGCAAGGTGATTCGGGTGGGTGGTGGCGGTAGTGTGGGCGGCGGGCCGGATTCCCCCCCTCTCCCCCTCTACCCTGAAGGCTCCCCCTTGGTGGGCGGCCTGACCCACCCCCGGGCGGCCTCCAGGGGCACACGTTACTGAACGCGGCGTGCATATGAATGGTGCCGACAGTCAATTCGAATTAAATTCGAGTAATTGCGGATTAACTCGGATTAATCGAGTGCTTCGAGCAGACACGCGGATTATGCGGCACTTTACCACACAATTCGAAGCATTGGCTCCCCCTCGTGGTACCGTGACCCTCGGAAGGGTTATCCGAGTGTCGGGCCTGTGTTAATTTGCAATGGCAAACGGCACGGTTGATTTCTTCAACGACACGGGCGGTTACGGATTCATCGAGACTGAGGACGCGGACGAAGACGTTTTCTTCCACATGGAGGACGTCGGTGGCCCGGACCTCGAGGAAGGACAGGACGTCGACTTCGACATCGAGCAGGCTCCCAAGGGCCCGCGCGCCACGAACGTCGTTCGGAACTAAGCGATTCGTCCGATTTGGACGAACTACGTTTTCACACCACTCAGCGACTGCGTTCGTTCGTGAACAGGTAGAAGGCCTCCCGGGCTTTCTCCGCACGTTCGTGCTGTCGTCGAGCCGCAGCTACGAGGCCATCGGCGACGGCGTCGTACTCCGAACGAGCACTTCTGCCGAGTTCCTCCCGGCGATCGACGTGTCGGTCGAACGTATCGCCGAGATCGTGGTACGTTAGTACGCCTTTAAGGTCGTCCAGTCTCGGCTGCGCGCCGTTGACGAGTTGCTTGGTGACGACGACAAAGGCATCGGAGGCCCGTTTCAGCGACAGTTCGGCCATTTCGGCGTTGCCCCGATCGATCGCAGTCCCGAAGGCAGTGATGGCGGCGGCGATCTGCCGGACGGCCGCCTCGGATCGCTGCAACTCCTCGATAGCCTGATACAGTTCGGCAAACGCATAGACGAGGACCAGTTTCTCGTAGGGCTCCGATTCGTCCGCCGTGACCCGAGAGGCGATACCAAAGTTCCCGTCCCGGAGCGCCACCGAAAACCGCTCCGGGTACGACTCCAGCATGGATTCGAGACGCGCTCGCTGCCGTTTTACTGTGGCCGAGGAAGCGGTGATGGTCGGCCCGTCGATCTCCAGGGTCACCGACTGGATGTCGGCCAGCAGTTCACTCAGTTGTTCGGTAGTCCCTGGGTTAGCGTCCGAGTTTGCGTCGGTCGCCGTCGCGTCAGGGAAGTGACGCCCCTTGGCTGCCGCCCGACGCTGTGTCTCGGAAACGGCCGTCTCGACGTTCACCGTGGCAGCCAGCGTCTCCGCGTCGGGGCCGAGCAACGCATCGACGGTCTGCCAGTCCAGGGACCCCTCATCCCAGGGGATTCGGCCCTGATCGACGGCACTGTTGAACGATCCCAGCATCGCCAGCGAACCCGCATGTGAGACACGGTTCGAACGCTCGCTGTCAGTGCTGGCTTTTCGATTCGCGACGATCTCGGTCAGGAGGAGCGCTGCGACACTCTCCTCGTGGCCGTACTTGCCGTGGGTTGCGATCGCTTCGAGAGAGCTAACCGTCGATTCCGAGGTTGTTCCCACAGGAGTCCGTTCTCGGACATCGACGGCGTAGTGAAACGGGTCCAGGTTCGTGAGTCCGGACTCTTCGGTCCGAGCGAAAGTCGTCTCGATAGTCCAGTCCGGTGACTCCCCCGCAGCGCTGCCACCACGCCGCTGCATCCGCTGGGTGAGTTGGAGTTCGAACTGCGAGTTCTCCCCGACCTGGGCGCGAAGTTCGATAATACCGCCGACGGCCGACTCAGGGAGGACACAGTTCCGAATGGCGCCGGTGCCAGTAAACTGGACCGAGTCGACGTCGCCGATAGTTTTCGGGACTAGCTCGTCGACGTGGGCGCCGACCCGCCGACTCAACACGTCTCCAGAGCCCCAGCCCCGACTAGGCATGCAACCACCTGCGGGCCGACGACGGCACCCAGCGAGCACAGGCCATGTCGTTGGTTGGGCCCGCTACTCCCGCCCCGGCCTTAACTCTTCCAGCCGGTTCGGTGAAAATCCCCGTTATTCGATCTCGAGCTCGCCACCCGATTCGGCCCCGTCACCGCCGTCCTCGGGCCATTCCAGCTCGAACTCCACGCTAAGCTCGCCGGGGCCGTCAACCGGCCCTTCTCGCTCCGCTTTCACTTCGAAGGTGAGCTGGGCCGGCGGATCGGCAGTGTACGAATCGTTGCCCGTCCGGAGGGTCATCGGTTCACCGGCTCGCAACTTCTCCGCGACCGCCGAGAGGGCGTTTGCGATCTGTTCGCGGGTCTGGTGCTGTTCGGATTCGAAGAGAACTTCCTCGGGCATACTACTGTGAAGGCACGCCAGATAGATAAAGCCGCACCCAAGCCGGAATCCGTAATGAACGTTTATGAGGGTCCGTCCGGTATGAAAGCTCATGACGAAAACTGACCATGTGCTCGTCGCCGGTGGCGGTCGAGTCGGACGACGTGTCGCGAAACGATTCGCTGACCGGGGACGGCCTGTCACCGTTATCGAACGGGATCCGGACGAGGCTCACGAGACCGATCGCGATTTCGAACTCGTCGCGGGGGACGCGACCAGGCCCTCGGTTATCGAATCCGCGCTCCGACCCGAAACCGAAACGATTGCCGCGCTGACCGACCGGGAAGACACCAACCTCGCGGTCTGCCTGGTCGCCAGGCAGATCGATCCCGACCTCCGCACGGTGGCCCGGATCGAGGACGAGTGTGGCGACGAATACGCCGACTTCGTCGACCAGGTCTACTTCCCCGAACGTGCGAGCATCAGGGCGGCCGTCAACGCGATCAGTGGAAGCAACGTCCGCACGCTGGAGGACGTGACCGGCGACCTGGAGATCCTGGATATTCAGGTCGGATACGACGCCCCGATCAAGGGCAAGCGTATCTCCGAGATCGAGTTCCCCGAAGGCGTCCAGATCATCTCACAGACCAACGGCCACGTCGCCGCCCAGCCCGATGAGAAAATCGTCGCCGGTCGCCGATATCTGGTGGCTGCCGACAACCCGGTCGTAAACGACGTACTCGACCTGTTCCAGGGAGCCGAGGAGTAGACCCGTTAGGCAGAATAGCCCGGTGTCCCGTCGATAATTCCCGGCAGGTCAGTCTCCAAAACCGACTGGAGCTCCCTGACGCCGGGTTTCTCGACGCGGTCCGGTGCGGCGACGATCGTGAGTGTTTGGGTGCCGAGCGGAACGAAGTCCACGTCGAGTTCACTCGCCGCGAACCGGAGCCCCAGGCCGACCGTCGCCGTTCCCTGGGCGACCCGTCTGGCGGGACTCCGGATCCCGTTCACGGTGCGGTCGTAGCCGGGAATCCGGTCGGCGAGTTCGGCTTCCGAGACGTCCCGTTCTGCGGCCAGATCGGCCAGTGCCTCATCGAGTGCCGAACGCAGGCCAGAGACTGTCGGAAGGTTGTAGAAAGAGTCGGCCGCTAGCAGGTCAGCGAGTTCAGAAACGTTCGCCGGATTGCCCGACGGCACGACCAGTCCCCACTCACGATCGAACGTTCCAAGCACCTCACCGTCGACCGCTTCGGCGTCGGCAGGGGCCAGGAGGGCGAAATCCGGAATTCCGTCCCGGAACCGTCGCCGTCCCTCCCGGCTGCCATGCGGAAGATAGCGTGGGCCATCGATTCGGTCGAGCAACCGGGAGAGGAGCGGGTCGGACTCCCCGATTCCAAGCACCGAAGGGGGCCGAGTATCTCCGGAAAACAGATCCACGGTGACCGACTGGCCGCGTTCGAGGAGTTCGGTCTCCGGGCGCATTTCGACGACTCCGTCGGCCTCGGTGAGACTGGTGATCGCGCCACTGCCCTTGTCGACCGGGTAGACCAGCACGGATCCGGACTCGTCTTCGATGACCGCCACCGGAAGCAGGTAGGTCCGGCCCTCGGTGTAGCGCTTGGGTGCGATCATCTCCCCGTCCAGTGTCGGGGCCGATTCGGGTGGCCGGCCCGCCGCCTCGCGGATCGCCGGCGCGACGAACGTCCGGAAGATGCTCAGGGCCGAGACCGGGTTGCCGGGCAGGCCGATGTAAGCCGTGTCGGCGATCTCGCCGACGATCGTCGGGCGACCTGGCTTGACCGCGACGCCATGGAGATCGAGACTTCCGTGGTCTTCGACCACCCGATAGAGCACGTCGGCGTCGCTCGCACTGGTCGACCCGGAGGAGAGGACCAGATCACACCGCTCGCCAACGGATTCGAGCGTTTCGTGCATTCGATCGTAGTCGTCAGCGATGTGGGGGACGACCTCCGGTTCGCCACCAGCCGCACGGACCGCCGCGGCCAGCGCGTAGGTGTTGAGGTCATAGATCTGGCCACGCTCGTCGTCCAGGGGATCGCCGGGGCGAACGAGTTCGTTCCCGGTCGAGACGATTCCCACTGTCGGCCGTTCCACGACCGGCACTTCCTCGACGCCGATCGCCGCCAGCAGGCCAACGTCCCGGGTCGTGAGTACCGTTCCCGGGCCGATCGCTCGATCGCCTGCGGCCACGTCGTCGCCGCTGTGCATAATGTTATCACCTGGGGCCACGGCAGTCCGGATCTCGATTCGGGACTCGGCCCCTGACTCCAGCCGCGTCGTTCGTTCGACCGGAACAATCGCATCAGCCCCGGGTGGGACCGGTGCCCCGGTCGCAACGCTCGCGACGCCGCCAGACTCGACGTCCGTCTCCGGTTTGTCCCCGGCTTCGACCACTCCCAGAAGGTCGGCCACGAACGGATCCCCCTCCGAGGCGTCGAAGGTGTCCGCGGCCTGGACCGCATAGCCGTCCTTCGTCGAACGGTCGAATCCCGGGACGTCGATCCCGGCGTCGATGCGCTCCGCAGCGACCCGACCGTCGGCCTCGATCAACGGTACTGATTCCGTGCCCGGTTCGATACCGAGGGCGTCGATCGCCGCGTGCAGTGCAGCCGGCTCGGCCAGGTCGCGGAACTGTTTGCGCTCGCTCATGGCAGGGCCTCCCAGAACTCCACCGTCACGGTGTCACCCGCGTCGTATCCCTCGATCGACTCGGGAACCTGGACCCAGCCGTCCGCCAGCGAGACACTCGACAGAATGCTCGCGCCACTCTCGTGGACCGGTTCGGCGACCGGCCCCTCCTCGTCGTATTCGACGGTGACCCGGACACAGCTCCGGATTCCAGGTTCGCTGCGAATCTTCCGATTCAGCGTTGCATCGACCCGGGCCGGTTCGTCCGGTTCCGTGTCAGCAGTCCAGTTGAGAATCGGCCGGACGAACTGCCAGGCGTTGACGATGCAGGCGACGGGATACCCCGGTAACATCAACACCGGCGTCCCCTCGACCTGACCCAGTGCAACGGGATGGCCGGGCTTGAGAGCGACACCGTGGACGAGCAACTCGCCCAGCTCTTCGACGACCGCCGGAAGCAGGTCCCGTTTCCCGATCGAAGAGCCCCCAGTCGTCACGATCAGATCCGCGTCCAGGTCGGCCTCGATAGCCTGGGCGAGCGCCTCACGGTCGTCGGTTACGACCTCGCGATGGGTGGCATCGCCGCCCCAGCGCTCGACCAGCGAGGAGACCATGATCCCGTTGGTTTCGATTGCCTCGCCCGGATCCGGGTCACTCTCGACGAGTTCCTCCCCGGTCGGAATGACGGCCACGTCGGGTCGCTCCCTGACGGTGACAGTCTCGACCTCGACCGAGCGAAGCAGCGCCAAATCGGAGGGTCGAAGGCGGTGCCCGGGATCGAAGAGGTGCTGGCCGGCCTCCAGGTCCTCGCCCACGTCGCTTACGTTCTGGCCGACCGCCGCGGCCCTGCTGATCTCGACCTCCGCGCCGACCTCGCGCGCGTACTCGGTCTTGACGACGGCGTCGGCCGGCTCGGCAACTGGGCTTCCAGTGTGGACCCAGGTGGCCCGCTCGGGCCCGGCTGTGTCCTCATCAACTTGCAGCGTCGCGGGTGAGCGGTCGGCTGCACCGAACGTGTCCTCGGCCCGGACCGCGTAGCCGTCCATGGCCGCGCGCGGAAAGTCCGGGACGTTTCGTGGTGACTCGACGGTTTCGGCGAGGACGCGTCCGTCCGCCGCCTCGAGCGGTACCGTCTCGGTGCCAGTCGAGACTGTCGTCGCCTCACGGAGCGTCGAAAGCGCCTCGCGGACCCGCGTTCGCTCGACAAAGCCCGACCCTCGTACAGACTCGGCGTCTCCCATGTGTGAGAGGAATGCGAGCCGGGAGTAAAAACCCGCGTCTCCCGGTCAGTCGAGGAACCGATCGTCGGCGGTCCGGCGGCGTTCGTTCTCGATCGAGTCCTCCAGCCAGCCGATCCGGGCCGACTCGACCCCGTTGAAATCCGGCACGTAGGGCTTGATGTCGAGCAGCGGCGTGCCGTCGAGCACGTCGATGCCGGAGACGAAGAGGGTTCCATCCGAGACGTTCTCCAGTTCGACGACGCTCATGCCGATCGGATTCGGGCGGCGCGGGGCCCGTGTCGCAAAGACGCCGTGAGTGGTGTCCTCCATGAACGGCTGGGGCTGGAGGTCATAGGACTCGGCCGCGTGGAACTGATAGAGCAGGACGAGATGGGAGAACCCCTCGATGTCGAGCAGGCCGTCGACGTACGCCTCGTCGAGGTCGACGACGCCCATGGCGTCGGAGAAGGCCCCCTGGATCGGCATGCCCGACTCCTCGGAATACGGGGAGTGAATGGTCCCGATTGGCTGGAACGTCGAGCCGGTGGACCGGGTGGGCTCCGGTGACGAAGCGACGGCCCCACCATCGGTCGCAGTTTCGACCACGTCGAGGACGGCTGCGAGCCACTCGGCCACGTCGGAGTAATCCCGGGCCGTAATCAGGTTGCCGTCGACCACACCCGCGTCGTTCACGAAGGTGCCACCGGCGGCCTCGATGTCGTCCTTGATCGACGGGTGACAGGCCAGTCGCCGACCATCGACGACGCCGGCGCTGACGAGCAGTTGCGCGCCGTGACAGACCGACGCGATGGGTTTGCCACGCTCGTCGAACGCCCGGACGATGTCGATGGCCTCGGGGGCCTGCATCCTGATCGCCTCCGAGGAGTACCCGCCAGGGAGGACGAGCAGGTCGTAATCCGCCCCCTCAACCGCCGAAATCGGGGAGTCGGCCTCGAAATCGACGCCGTGGAGGCCCGTCACCGGCCCACCGTCGGGGCTGGCGATGTCGACGGAATGCCCCGCCTCCTGGAGCCGGTAGTAGGGGTAGCTGAGCGAGCGATCGCCGAATCGGTCTGCCGCGAGTGCGAGTACCTGAAGGGTCATGGGTGATCTGTCTGAACCGGTTGGGTGGTTGGCTGAGCGGTTCGAGCGTCCGCACGAATACTGCGTCGAATGGCGTTGACGTAGGGTTTGAAACTGTCCGTCTGGGGGTCTCTCGGCCGGTCGATGTCGACATCGAGGTCCGTGCCGACCTGCCCCGGTTGGCCCTGGATCACGAGGACCCGATCCGAGAGACGAACCGCTTCGCCGACGGTGTGAGTCACCAGGACGACTGTCTTCCCGAGATCACGCCAGAGCGAGAGCAGGTCCGCCTGCAGGGACTCACGGGTCGCCACGTCGAGGTCCGAGAACGGCTCGTCGAGCAGGAGGATCTCGGGATCGGGGGCCAGTGCCCGGGCGATTCCCACTCGCTTTGCCATCCCGCCACTGAGTTCGTCCGGATAGGCCTCCGCCCGGTCCGTCAACCCGACCATCTGGAGCAGGGTTTCGACCCGCCGGTCGGCCGCCGCCGAACTCGTGTCATCGACTTCCAGCGCAAAGCGGACGTTCTCCGCGACGGTCCGCCAGGGATAGAGCGTCGCCGCCTGGAAGACGAGCCCTCGATCCGGACCCGGGCCAGTGACCGGCTCGCCATTCACGAGAATTCGGCCCGTCGTGGGCGATTCGAGGCCGGCGATTAGCCTGAGCAGGGTGGTCTTCCCACAGCCAGAGGGGCCCACGATGCTCACGAACTCGCCGTCCTCGACAGAGAGATCGACCCCCGAGAGGGCGTGCTGGACGCCGGAATCGGTCTCGTAGCGTTTCGAGACGTTCTCGACGGTAATCGATGGGCGGCTCACGGTTCGATCACCCCTCTGAGGTGCCGAAAGCCAAAATCCGAGGCCAGGTACACGAGCCCCAGCGCCAGCATGTAGGCCATGCTCACGTCCATCGAGAGACTCTGGGCCGTGTGGATGATCCGGTAGCCGATTCCGGGCGCGCCGAAGAGTTCCGCCGCGACGACGATCATCCAACTCCGCCCGATGCTCGTGCGGATGCCCGTGAAAATCGACGGGGCGATCCCCGGCACGACGACCTTCCGGAGCATCGTCAAGTCACGTTCCACGCCCAGACTCTCGCCGACTTCGACCCACTCCGTGGGCAACTCGGCGACGCCGTCGTAGGTGCTCAAAAGTGTGATCCAGAACGAGCCGATGGCGACGATGAACGCCGCCCCCGCGTGACCGATGCCGATCCAGACAATCACGAAGCCCATCCACGCGAGCGGCGGGATCGGTCGGAGGAGACTCACGACGGGTGTGACATACTCGTCGAGTCGAGTGGAATATCCCAGCAGAAGCCCCAGCGGGGCCCCCAGTCCAACGCCCATGAGCAGGCCAGGGACGTAGTGCATCAGGCTCTGGATGAGGACCAGGAACAGTTCCGTCACCGGCACCTCGACACCCAGTGCCGTGAGCGTCGCGGGCGTGGTCAACTCGGTGAAGAAGGCTTGCACGACGGCAACGGGGGTCGGAAGCAGATAGCTCGGCATCGTCCCCGCGAGCAGCCACCAGCCGAGGAAAAACACGGCTGCGCCGAGGAGGCCACGTCGTACCCGCCGGGGAACCGAAAGTGAGCCCAGATCCACATCGAAGGCGACCGTCGGAACACTTTGCAGGTCCCGACTAGCCATCGATCAGCCCCCCGAAGCGGAAGCGGTCCCAGAGCCGTTCGTAGGCGTAGTACGTACCGGTCTTGATGACGTTCGTGACGACACCGATCTGCAGGGACGCGGTTGTGTCAGTCGTAACGGCATACGCGACCAGGATCGTGAGCACGATCATGAAAAACCGATAGACCAGTGCCTTTGCGAGGGACTCCCACCAGCGGTGCTGCGGCCCGTTGTATTCGACGTCCGGAAGCCACGATCCCTCGCCCATCCTGATCACTCCACCGCCTGTTCGTAGTAGGACGTATCGAAGAGCTCCGGCACTTCGAGCGTCGAGTCGGTCTTGCCGAGACGCGATGCGTACTCGGCCAGGACTTCGGTCCCATCCATGATCTCCCGGGGGTCGGTGAGGTACTGTGTGGCCGGTGAATCGAGAGCTTTCCGAGCCGTCGAAGTATCCAGGGCACTGTCGCCGCCGTACACCGAACTCATGTACGACGCGGCCTGCTCCCGCTCGTCCCGGATGAACGCCGTCGCTTCGGCGTGTCTGCCGACGAACTCCTCGACGGCCTCGGGGTGGTTTGCAGCGTACTCGTCGCGCACGACGGTCACGCCGGCGGGTTCACCAGGGATGAACGAGCCGACCTGGGTGACACGACGATAGGGGGCGTCGGTCCGCTCCTCGATCAACGTCGGGGTCGGTTCAGGGATCACCGAGCCATCGACCTCGCCCGCGAGGAGTGCCTGGCGGTTCGCGCCGGGGCCATCCAGGTGGACCAGTTCGACGTCCTCGAGAGACGCCCCTCTCACCTCGCTGATCCAGTACCGGGCCGTGATGTCCGAGACGCTGCCTTTGGCGTACGTGCCGAGTTTGAATTTTCGGCCCGTCTCCTGGGCGAACTCGGCGAATCCACCCGAATCGGTCTCGAACAGATCGGCCACGTCCTCCTCGATCAATACCACAAAGGCGTTTTTGGAACTCGCGGAGACGATCGAGATCGGAGTCTCCGAGTCCGCAGCGACCAGGGCCGGGACGATCCCGATCATTCCCACGTCGGCCTTCCCGGAAACGAGTAACTGAACAATGCTCTTACAGCCAGCCGTCTCGGCGTCCACGTCGGCAGTCATCGCGTCGAACCAGCCCTCCTGATCCATCACCACGGCCTGGAAGTGTGGTGGGGCCGCATCGTAGGCCAGTTCCAGGGTGGTGTCCGCTCCGGTGGTCCCGCCCGATGTCGTGCAGCCAGCGACGGCCGCACTTCCCACCGCGCCGAGGCCAGCGAGAAATCCACGCCGTTTCATCATACCCCAAGTTTCGGCCGTTCTCGCCATAAACGTAACGAATATGGGTTCACTCGGGCATGTATGTAACTACTTTTAGTAACTTCAGACCGGGGGCGTGGGCCGGTGTAAACGATTCAGGGTCCGGTCGGTGGCGAAAAGACTGCTGGACGCCGATCGATATCGTACAAGTTAACCCCAATCACGAGTACATGCACGTATTGTGACGAACACGCAGGTCACCCTGATTCAGATCGACAATTACGGCCCGTGGACAGTCACCCCTGCACCCCGGCGGGAGACCGACCTCCAGACCCTTCAGTCACGGCTGTTCGCCGACCTCTCCCAGCAGATCGGGGCCCACGGCGGGTACGCCTTTTTCACCCGATTTGACAACATCATCGCGGTGACCAACGGGATGGACGTCCCGGATCACGCACGCATCCAGGAGTCGATCGGCAATCGCTATCCGGTCACGATCAGTATGGGGATCGGACTGGGCGAAACGCCGGCCGAAGCGCTCGTCGAGGCGACCACTCGCCTTCAGGAGCAGGGAAGCGCCCAGGATCAGGACCGGCGTGAAGTCCTGCTGGGAAGCACCCTCAATCCGACCGAGCGTACCGACGAGGACATACAGATCGCGCATTTCGACGTGATCGACGCGACGGGCAAGTACACCGACCAGCTCGATGCCTTCTCGACGTTCATTCATATCGAGCAGGGCTATGCCACCCTCATGCGCCATCTCCACGACGAGTACGGCGGCCTGGCCTTCTTCGTCGGCGGCGACAACGTCATCGCGGTCTGTCCGGAACTCGAAACCGCGGCGTACGAGGCCATCATCGAACACGTCGAATCGACGGCCAACGTGACACTCCAGGTCGGGGTCGGCGCCGGATCGACCGCCCACGACGCCGGCATGGCGGCAAAACACGGCCTCGAAGTCTGTCGCGAACAGGGAACCCGCGTCGAGGGCACACTGGCCGATTGAGTCGGTCGAAACGGCAAGTTAAGGGGCCGTAGCTCCGAGTGGCTCGTATGCCAGCGGGGCGGCTTCCAGGAACCGAACACGAGGAGCGATCCATTATCCTCCACGTTGATATGGACGCCTTCTACGCCGCCTGCGAGCGACTGCAGAATCCCGAACTGGAAGGCAAGCCCGTCGTGGTCGGGATGGGTTACGAGCCGGGAGAGACGATTGGCGCCGTTGCAACCGCGAGTTACGAGGCCCGTGAGCACGGCATCGAGAGCGCCCAGCCGATCTCGAAAGCGCTTGACTTCCTCCCCCGAGCCGCCATGAACCCCGACACGGAGCCGGTCGGATACTACCGCCCGGTCGATCTAGAGTTCTACGAAGACGTCTCAACGGACGTGAAGGCGATCCTCCACGATCTGGCCGACGCCGTTCGGGAGGTCAGCATCGACGAGGCCTATCTGGACGTGACCGATCGAACCGCCTGGGAGGTCGCCGAGGGATTCGGTCGCCACGTCAAACAGCGGATCGCCCGGGAAGTCGGCGTGCCCGCGAGCGTGGGCGTCGCCCCGAATATGAGCGCCGCCAAGATCGCCTCCGATCACGACAAGCCGGACGGGCTCACCGTGGTTCCGCCAGCGGAGTTGCGTGAATTCCTCGATCCGCTCCCGATCGAGGATCTCCACGGTGTGGGGCCGAAGAGTGCCAGCACGTTTCACGAAATGGGGATCGACACCATCGGCGATCTGGCCGCGGCGGATCTGGAGACGATCACCGATCAGTTCGGCGAACGGGGGCGCGAACTTCACCTCCGGGCCCGGGGAATCGACGAACGGGAGGTCGAGGCTCGTGGCCGGCCAAAGAGCCTCTCCCGGGAGTCCTCGTTCAGCCAGCCAACGGCGGACATCGAGCGGGCACGAACGCGTATCGACGAACTCGCCGGGGCGGTCGCCACCCGTGCCACCGAAAAAGGCGCGCTTTACCGCACGATCGGGATCAAAGTCATCGAGCCGCCCTACGAGTTGCACACCCGGGAGCGCTCGCTCAGTGGCCCAGTCGACGAACCCCCACTGGTCTCGGAGACCGCCCAGGCGCTGTTCGACGAGTTCGAGGGAAATACCGTCCGCAAACTCGGCGTTCGCGTGTCGAATTTGAGCTTCGCGGACAACGACCAGGCCGACCTGGAATCGTGGACGGATCGGACGGACCACGAGTCGGGGGATTCCTCGACCGAAATCCGCGGGCAGGCACGGATCGAATCCTTCGATCGATCTGAGCCTACTGGATGAGTTCCTGGAGGGCCGTCGCCGGATCGTCGGCTTTCGCGACGCCACTCGCCAGCAAGACGCCGTCAGCACCCAGGTCTGCGGCCGCCTCGACGTCCGCTGCCGTGCTGATCCCGGCCCCACAGTACACGTCGATGTCGGGATCGACCGATTCGGCGGCTTCGACGGCGTCGCGGACGATCGCCGGGTCGGCCTGACTGACCGGCGTCCCGGTCCCGATGAGTTCCGGGGGCTCGATGGCGACCGCGTCCGGGCCGAGCGCGGCCACCGCCGCGATCTGATGGGGGTTGTTCGCACAGACGACCGTCTCAAGCCCGGCGCGCTCGGCAGCCGCGATCGCACCGTCGATGTCCGCCAGGGAGAGCCGGCGCTCCGAATGGTTGATGAGCGTCCCGACCGCGCCGTTTCGCGCCAGCCCCTCCGCGAGTGGCTGGCCAGTGTGACTGCCCGATTCGACGGGGCTGGTGTGCTGGGCCCAGGTCTCGGCGCCGGTGTCGGCGACGGCCGCGAGATCTGCTGTCTGGGGCGCAATGGCGACGTCGGTGTCGCTTTCGGCGTCGACGTCGGCTGCTGCGCTGGCTACCTCGACCGGGTCGGCGTCGTAGGCCTTCAGGTTGACGAGGACGAACATACCGGCGGAACTGGTTCGACCGCGAAAAAGATTGCTGGTTGGATCAGTCCTTCCGTTCGACCATGTCACCGAGAGTCAATCCGGAGTCCGCCCCGCCGGAGTCCCAGTCCTCGTCGCTTGCCTCCGCGGCGGCCGTCAGCACAATCCCCAGGTAGCCCTCGAGTTTCGACTGGACGTCGTCGCTGGGGAGGATGTCACCGTGCTCGATCTTCCGGATCAGGCTCACTTTCTCGTTGATCTCATTGGCGAGTTCCTCCTGGGTGAGATCCGCGCCCTCGCGGGCCTTCCGGATGCGGGTGTCGTAATCCTCGGCGAGTTCCTCCATCTCGTCGTAGAGGTCCCGACGGCGACCGCCAGAGCGGCCGGAACTCGTTGATCCGCCCGAACTCGACCCGCTCTTACCCGTCGAGCTGGTCGAGTACTTCGTCGAGGTGCTGCCGGCGTCCTGGGTCGTGACCTCCGTGCCGAACTCGGCACAGTCAGCACAGACCTGCAACTCGGCGCCCTCGATTTTGACCGTCTTCGGACTCGCGGTCTCGGCGCCGCACATCTCGCACTGAACCATACCGTGGCTTACTCGCCACCGGCCTTAAAGGATGCGACCCCGTCACCGGAGCGCGCGCCACGCGCCGTAGAACCGCTGGATGGCGGTCAAATGCCCCACCACGGCAAAGAGCCCGAGCAACAGCGCGACGACCGAGTAACCCCCAACAGTTGGCTGGATGGCCGCCAGAACTCCCACGATTCCAACCAGGGCGAGTCTGTCGGCCCGCCCGAGGAGACCGCCGTATTCGCGTTCGAGCCCCACGGCTTCGATCTGGGTGCCCAGATAGGAGGTGAGCAACACCCCGGTCACCGCCGCAAATCCCAGCGCGTACTGGCCGATGCCGCCAGCCAGGCCCGCGACGATCACCACGTCGGCGTACCGGTCCAGGACGTGATCGAGGAGGTCACCAGCCGGGGAGTCTGTCGATAGTTCCCGTGCGAGCGCGCCATCGAGGAGATCAAGCCAGCCGTTGAGCGCGACGAACAGTGCCCCGACGACGTACCAGGCCGGCCTGGCGAGGAGAAAAGCGAGGCCCGCCGCCACCGCCACGGCGAAGGCGATGGCGCTGATACCGTCGGGGGTGAGCCCCACAGCCTTCGACGTGCGAACGAATGGCTCCAGCAGCCGATCCGCGACCGGTCTGAATCGGTCGAGTGTCATAGATAGTCCGTGTAATCGACCGTTCCGGCACTCGGTTCGCGGTCGCCCGCGATCACTGCCTCGATAGCCCGAGCCGTCTCTTCGGGTGTCTGCTCGGTCGTCTCGATCTCGTAGACGGCGTCCTCGCCGTGGGCGGTGACCGCCTCCGAGAGAATGACATCAAGCGCTTCGCTTTCCGCGTTCTCCCGGGCCGAGGCCTGGGACTCGCCCCGCTCGCGCAGTCTCTCTTCGACCGTCTTCGGATCACACCGAAGGACGACGACCCGGTCCGCGTCGAAGTGATGGGCCAGGTGGGACTCGACCAGGAAGTCCGATTTCCCCGCGAGATACTCGTCGATCGCGTCGAAATCAGCCAGCAGGCTGCCACGGTCGTCGTCCGTGCCTTCGTGAAGGCCTTCGTTCCGAATGACCTCGTTGAGGTGCACGATTTCGAGGTCGGTCTCGACGCGCTTCGTCGCGGTCGTCTTGCCCGTGCCGGGCGTTCCAGTCACGGCCACCTTCATGTTGTTAGGACCTCGTTAAGCGCCGAGACAGCTTGTTTGGTCTCCGATTCGGTTCCGGCGGTGATCCGAACGTACTCGGGCAGGCCGAAACTCGTCAGATCGCGGATGATGATCCCACGCTCGCGAAGTTCGTCCGCGACGGCCGTCCCGTCCCCGACTTCAACCATAACGAAGTTCCCGTGGCTCTCGTGGACTGGTGCGTCGATCTCCGCGCGCATGTACGCCCGCGCCCACTCGACGGTCTCGACCGTTCGGTCGACGTGGCGGTCGTCTTCCAGGGCCGCCAACCCCGCGTGACAGGCGATCGAACTCGCTGCGAAGGGCGTGTTTACCCTGGCGTAGGCCGAGGCCCACGCCTCCGGAACGATAGCATAGCCGAGTCTGAGTCCTGCGAGCCCGTAGGCCTTCGAGAAGGTTCGCAACACGGCGATGTCCTCACGGTCGGTCAAAAGGGTGCGTGCGCTCGTTCCGGTCGCGAACTCGCCGTACGCCTCGTCGACCACCAGGAGTGTGTCCTCGTCAGTTCGGTCCGCGATCTCCCGAATGGCCGCCACCGAGAACCGACTCCCAGTTGGATTGTGTGGGCTCGTCAGGTAGACGATCCGTTCGCCGTCGTAGCCATTCAGTACTGTCTCGGGCGTGAGCGAGAAGTCCTCGCCGTCGATCTCGTACCGGTTAACTGTCCCGTGGTGAAAGCGGGCGGACATCTCGTAGTAAGCAAAGCCCGGATCGGGAACGAGAACGGCATCGCCGGGTTCGAGCATCGCCCGCGCGAGGTAATCGAGGGCCCCGTCACCACCCGGCGACAGCCAGATCTGCGGAGGCTCGACGTCCCACTTCTCGGCCAGTGCCGCGGTGAGATCGGTGTGGGCTGATTTGGGGTAGTGGTGGACCGCCGGCGCGAGGTCCCGGATCGCCTCGACGGCGGCCGGGCTCGGTCCGTGAGGGTTCTCGTTCGACGCGAGTTTGACGAGTTCGTCGGGCTCTCTCCCCAGTTCGCGGGCGACTTCCTCGATGCCCTGTCCCGCGACGTACTCGGTGTGATCGGAGAGATCCCTGGGTTCCATGGGCGTTCGAAGTCGGTCCCGACCCTTAAGAGTGCCCACATCGTGGCCACCCGGATTCGGTCACTTCCAGTCGCGGACCGGGCCCGTAGGCCCGGAACGGAATTCCGGGGCCGACCTCGACATACTATTAGTATGAATTGACGGAAAGCCAGAGTTTAGGCCCTCTATTCCCCGTAAACGCCGAAATAACTGATCGAAGAAAGATTTATTGTACATCCAATAGTTTGTGTAATCGGGGGTTAACCATGAGGGGAGAGAGCAAGCCACTGGTCACGCGCAAGGGGAGGTACTGCACTGGGTACGTGCGACGTCCGTCAGACGGTCCGGGGGAATATCCGGCCGCCGCTGGTACGGACTCATCAGGGTTCCATTTATGTCACCTGGCCGGAACAGAACGAGCGGACTTGGCGGGCCAGGTGATCGGGGCATGACCGCGTCCGAAGCGATCGGTAGCGAGCCTGCGGAAGCAAGCCAGTTGAACGAGCTCGCGGCGGACCAACCGCCACGGTTGGACGAGATTTTCGGCGTGTTGCAGAACCAGCGCCGGCGGTTGATACTCCGCTTCCTGGACGAGGAGGGACCCACGGCCGACATCGGGACGCTGGCCGAACACGTTGCAGCCATCGAGAACGACATCACGCGGGCCGAACTGCGGTCGAAACAGCGCAAGCGGGTGTACATTTCGCTGTACCAGAGTCACCTGCCGAAACTCGACTCCGCGGGTGCGGTGGCCTACGATCAGGGGCGGGGGACCGTCGAGACGGGGCCGGAGATCGAGGAGTTCCTCACGGTTCTCAAGCGCCAGGACTCGGTCGAGCCCGATTCGAAGTACTTCAGAGCGGGGTCCTCGCTCGGGGGATCGATCCTGCTCGCTACCATGCTCACTGTCGGGTCAGCGCCGTCCATCGTCGACCCACTCACGTTCCGGATTCTGGCAGCCGTCTCGATTCTCGTCGTTTTCGTTCTCATGGGCATCGCCGTCTTCGGCGTGCCGTCCAACTCGGGGCTGTTCGGGTTGGTGCCCTAGTCGCGAGTTGGCGTTGTTTCTGGCAGGGCGAAAATAGTGGACCGACTCACCGATCTCTGGTGTCCGTTTCCCAGAGGACTTCGAGTTGCTGTAGGCTTTCCCGTATCTGATACCGTGTCTCTGGCGCCTCGGCTTCTTCGAGTGCCTGCTCGAGCGAGGACTCGATTTCGTCGAGGGAGCGTGTGGTGCTTGGCATTGGTTTGGGTGGAGGTTTGGATCACCGGGAAACGGTCGGGTCGAAGACCACGACCGGTGAACCCGGGTTCGGGCTGGTTCGATTAGTTATTCTGGTCCGAGCTCTCATCCTCACAGCCACACGCCACGCCGCCACAGACCAGCAGCCCGACGGGGTTGTCCCAGCCGGAGCCACCTGCTTGCGCGTTCTCAACCTCGGCGACGAGCGTGTGTTCGCCGGCAGTAATTTCCTTTTCGAAGGTTTCCAGGGCCTTGAAGCCCTTGTCCGGGTCGGAACTCGGGCCAGTGATCTCGCCAAGTTCCTCTTCATCGAGGTAGAATGTCGCGGTGTTGTCGGTCGCGGCATCGAACTTGAGCTTGCAGGGCCCATCGCCGGCTGGGGTCTCCTGCAGATCGACTTCGAAGTCCGTCTCGAAGATGTAGGTCCCCTGCGGATCCTGATCCCCGTTCGCGTCAGTGTTTCCGTCGTCCGGCGGCGCGATCCAGGCACACTCATCGGACGGCTCGATCCACTCTGCATGAGGCGTCTGGACCATAGCCGTACCAGGCTGTGGGCCATCAGTGATCTCCCAGCCACCGTCGCCCGTGTTCAGACCGATGTCACGCGGCGCACAGCCCTGGTTGTGTCGGCACTGCTCGGTGTAAAAGCCCAGGTCGAACTCGAGGGTGTCCCCCTGGATGACGTTCCCGACCGTTTCGGGAATCCACCAGCGAACGCCGATACAGTGCTGTTCATCACCCTCGAAGCAGGTGCGGGAGGCGGCACCGGCCGGAATGTTCCAGCCGTTGAGCCCGTCCCCGCTTAGCACGATCATGCCATCCTCGTACGCGAGTTCCTCCTTCGCCTGCGCGAGCGTGACTGGTTCCTCATGGACGCCATCCCCTTCGCCGAGGATCACAGGTTCTCCATCATTGAACTCGTTGTTGCAGTCCGATTCCTTCCAGATTTCGAGGTAGAGGTTCTCGGCAAGTTCGCCTTCGTCCGGTTCCGGCTCTGGTTCCGGTGTCTCGCCGGGTCCCTGTGCAATGTTCTCCAGAGTCATCCAGAGGTATCCTGGGTTATCACACAGGTGCAGGCTGAACGTGATCTCACCCTCGTCGCCAGGTTTGACGTCGTCGAGTTCGACAAGGTGCTCTTGGTCGCCAAACACACCCTCGGGAAGGTCGTTACCGCTCTCAAGGTCGCTACACTCGAAGTTCATCCCTTCACCGTTCCCCTCGGGGTAGGCGTTGACCAGCTCCGTTCCGTTCGGGCCAGTGTAGGTCTGCCGCCAGTCGACTTTGAGGTCGAGTTCGCCGGCCGTGATCGTGTTACCCTCGAACGTTTCCGTATCACTGAACCAAGCGCTCGTTCCCAGTCCCGCCCCGGCGGAGGCGGCACCGATGGTACCTAACGCGGCGAGTGTCTTTCGCCGCGAAATCTCGAACGTGTTGTTTTCCTCTGACATGGTTTGCATCACCCGGGCGGTGTTCCACCCCAGGTGTCCACTCACACCTACAGCGTGGGAGTCCTTTGCAAAGTGCCGAATAACGGAGAATAACGTGCCAGTAGCCAGGTTTTGAGGAGCGATAACGGTTTTTGAGGGGTGGATAATGAGGAAAATTAGAAAACAACGGCGAGATTTGACGTGACCGGTTTGGGTAGGGGATGGGTGGGTTCGATCACGTCCGTACCGTTGTAGTCAACCGCCCGGAAGGGAACGGGTTCGAAAACCACGCTGGGGACAGCGTGGTTTCGGGTCGATCAGGCCTCGTTCTCGTTCTCCATGCCCGCACCGTCGTTGTGGCGGGCCTGTTCGGTGTAGAAGCCCAGATCGAATTCGACGGCGTCGGTCTGGATCTCGTTGCCGACTTCGGGTGGCACGTACCACGCGAATCCGATGTAGTGGTTCACACCCGGGACGAACGTGTCGCGATCGTCGCTTGCCGGCTCGCCACCGATCTCATCGAACGGCGTGGCACGATTCCCGTCCAGCGGAATGCCGTTGCCGGAACTGAGCGCTGCGAGATCGCCGCCGAGGGTTCCACGGTGGAAGACTTCGCCACAGAACTTGCCCGAAGTCATGTCACCGTAGTCGTAATCGTAGGCCTCGTCCCCCACCTGCATGGGGTAGCTCTCGATGATACTCCCATCAGTCCGGTCGATGGTGACGATCGCGTCGTTCTCACGATCGGAACCGACCAGTTGACCCGTTCCACTCCCTCGGATCGCGAGCCCAGTGATGGTCTCGGTGAAGTCACCAATGTTGGCCTCGTCCACTGGCTCAGCGGTCGTGTCACTTGCCGGGTCATCGACCTTGTAGAGGCCGGCTTCGTCAGTCGCAGCCGTCCAGATGTACATCGTGCCGTCCGCGGCGAACACGAGGTCCGCACCCTGGATATCGATCCCGGTGTCGCCCATCGCAGTCATCGACGGGCCAGACGGATCGATCGTGTACAGGTTGTCGTCGTCCTGAGACGCTGCCCAGAGTGTTCCGGATGGGGAATGTCCAGCGAGGACGATTCCATCAGTTGCCCCGTCGACCTCACCCAGATCATCGAAGGCATCAGAACCGATGTCATACCGCCCGAGGTGGTGTGAGCTCTTGTCGAAGAAGAGGATGGCATCACCATTGAGCGTCGCCGCGATTGCGTCAGTCTGGTTGAAGTTGCCCGTATCGTCCTCGTAGAGCTCAACTAGCTCGGCGTTGCCCTCCGTCAGGGTGACTTCAAAGAGCCTCGTCGAGGTATCCGAACCACTGACACTGTCGGTGAGGTAGAGCGTTTCTTCGCCGCAGTCCTGAATGACGTTGTCCCCGCGCGCGTCGTACCACCAAACAGTCTTGATGGCGTCGGCCAATTCGATGTCCGCTCCGTCCGTGTTGTTTTGCATTGACCCACCAGTCTCACCGTCCGCCTCAGCCTCGGGCTCAGTCGTGTCGTTTTCCCACCATGTGACGTTCCCCGCCTGCATCCACAGGTATCCGGGGTTGTCACACAGATGAAGGCTGAAGGTGAGTTCGCCGAAGTCACCCGGCTTGACGTCGTCCAGGGCGATGAGAGGCTTGTACTCTCCTGCCTCCTCGTCGTACGTATCCCCATTGTCAGTCCGAAGAGCGTTCGCAATCTTGGGGTCGAGGTCTTCCGGCGTATCCGCACCCATTGAACAGGGATCGTAGGTCCACGAACCGTCCATCTGGTCGTACTCCATTTCCTGAATCCCGTCACCATCTGGGTCGGGGAACGCCTCCAGGGCTGTCGCGTCCATGAACTCACCCAACGAATCACGAGGGACCCACACCTGGGGATCCTCCGGATCGGGCAGCGCAACGTTGTCTCCCTCCGAAGGCTCGCTGTAGGAAACGAACTCACCACCACTACTGCCGTCGTAGTAGTGCTCCTCCCAGTCGACCTTGAGGTCGAGTTCGCCGGCCGTGATCGTGTTACCCTCGAATGTTTCCGTATCACTAAACCAAGCGCTTGTTCCCAGTCCCGCCCCTGCGGAGGCGGCACCGATGGTACCTAATGCGGCGAGTGTCTTTCGCCGCGAAATCTCGAACGTGTTGTTTTCATCTGACATGGTTTGCATCACCCGGGGCCCAAATCGGCCACCGAGTGAACAGGTACACCATGGGAAGCCTCCACCTTTGCAAAGGGCCGAATAACGGCGAATAACGTGCTGGTAGACGCGTTTCGTGGGAGCTAACGACTCGTTAGTCGAGGTTCAGGACGAGTCCAAATAAGCTAAAATCTGGACGTGACCGGCCTGGGTAGGGATGGGTGGGGTTCGCCACGTCCGTGCCGTTAAGTAAATCGGCAAGAACAGGAACAGAATTGAGGAACCACGCTAGCTATGGCGTGGACTCCACTCGATCAGTTGGTCTCGTTCACCTCAGTCTCGTTATTCTCAGTAGTCGTGTTGTTGCCCTCGGGAGCGATGCCCGCGCCGTCGTTGTGGCGGGCCTGCTCGGTGTAGAAGCCCAGATCGAAGACGGCACTATCGGTCTGGATTTCGTTCCCGACCTCTTCACCCGGCAGCTCCCACTCGAAGCCAATGCACTGGGTGGTGGAGTTCTCGAAGGGGTCGCGGTTCTCGCTATCCGCGGCGTCCTCGAGTTCGTCGAACGCCGTACTGCGGTCGCCGTCGAGCGGAATGCCAAGGCCTCCATTCTGAGAGAGGGCATCGAGGGCATCCCTGAGAGAGATCCCTTCGGCGATGATCTCTTCCTCTCCCCCGAGTTCGTTGTCACAGTCCGTGTCGTACCAGAGCGTGACTTCGACTTTGTCGAGGAGTTCGACGACGTCTTCCTCTTCGCCCTCCGCCGCAGCCTCGGGTTCGGTCACGCCGTTTTCGGAGGCACTGACGAGCTGGCCGTTCATCCAGATGTACCCAGGGTTGTCACACAGGTGCAGGCTAAAGGTGACTTCGCCCTTGTCGCCAGGCTTGAGGTCGGCGAACTCGATGAGGTGCTCCTGGTCGGGGTAGAGGTCGCTAGTGAAGACATCTTCTGGGAGTTCTTCACCGCTGTCAATACCACAATCCGTACAGACCCAAAGGGGTTCTTCGAGGTCGAGATCGATTTCAGTCTCGGTCTCCCCGTCGAAGACGGTCCAGGATGTGATCTCTCCCGAATCCTCCTCCCAGTACGCTGCATCCTCGTTGAAGCCCGGCGTTACCTCAAGGCAGAATTGGTCTTCAAAACCCTGTAGGATGCCGCCGTCGGTCATCGGCTGGTCCCAAATCCAATCCGCGGTAAGCGTGGAATCGGTTTTCTGGTAGTCATCCCGGCCTTCGATCGGATCGTCTTGCTCCCACCAGTCGAGATCGTCCATCTCTTGTCCAACAACGGAGACTTCCATTGAAGCGACGCCGCCTGTCTCTCCCTCAACACTGTCATGGATGAGAACGAGACTCAGCGGACCGTCGGTCTCCTGATAGAAGAACAAGTGGCTCGTACCGGGGTCCTGAATGTCCAGGTTTTGCGAGTGATAGTCGGCGTAATCGTAGAAATCCTCCACGGACTCTTCGCCTTCAATCGCCGAAACGCAGTACGTCTCCCCACCTTGCCTGATAGCGAACTCATCGTCACCACAGTCACAACACGAGTCGATAATCGTGCGGGCGTCAAATCCTGTATCGCCTCCAGCATATTGGATGCCATTCTGTGACATCCATCCGTCATCGTCGTCATCCGGATACGCGTTGACAGGGTGCCAACCGACCTCACCCGTTTGTGGGTGCGGTCCGTTGTAGGTCTGCTGCCAATCCACTTTCAGATCCAGCGAGCCAGCTGTAATCGTATTGCCCTCGAACGTTTCCGTATCACTGAACCAAGCGCTTGTTCCCAGTCCCGCCCCCGCTGAGGCGGCACCGATGGTACCAAGTGCGGCGAGTGTCTTCCGCCGCGAGATCTCGAACGTATTGTTGTCGTCCTCTGACATTGTTCTCACACCCGGGCGGCTTGCCACCTCGGGTGTCCACTCACACCTACAGTATGGGGGTCCTTTGCAAAGCGCCGAATTACACGGATAACGAGGCGATAGGCAGGGTTTGATAGAGTCTAACGACTCGTTCTTCGGAAGCTACTGACAAATCTGAAACCAAAGTACAACGAGGCCGCTAGGGGACCAGCCCAGGATCGGAGATGGGTGGCCTTGGTCACGTCCTAGCCGTCGTGATCAATCGATCGGAAAAACCAATTACAAAACCACGCTGGGTACAGCGCGAATCTAAGTTGGGTGAACCACCTCGGGATCAAGTGGTTCGAGAGACCGAAGGTCTCTCGTCATCCCGAAAGACTCCGTCTTCCGGCGACCCCGAGACACTCGGCCTGCTCAGCCTGTAGGCCTAGCTGTTGTTCCCTTCAACCGTCGTAGTCCCATTCGGTGCGCTGGTGTTCTCGGGGGGCAGCCCCGCGCCGTCGTTGTGGCGGGCCTGTTCGGTGTAGAAGCCCAGGTTGAATCCGACGGAGTCACCCTGCACTTCGTTGCCGTGGTTGATGGGCAGCCACCACTCCATGGCGATGCAGTCCGTCTCGCCAGCCGCGAAGGGCTCGCGGTCCGGGTCGTCGCCCGGGTCGAAGATTTCGTCGAATGCGGTGTCGAGATTCCCGTCGAGCGGAATGCCGTTCCCCTGTTCGAGGCGTTCGAGCGCCTGTCCGAGCGTGCCGATGAAGAAGACCTCTTCGCTGACGACGATAGACTCGACCAGGTCCGTCGACAGGTCCTCCAGATCCTGGAACGCGGCGGTGAAGGAGAAGCCCGGCGAGGCGACCTCGGCTCCGAGGAATTCCGGAAGCGTTCCGTACATGCTGATGGCGTCTTCAGTCATCGCATCCTGTTCGTCGCCGCCGACGAATATGGTCGCGATACGAGTTCCGGCGTCGCGGACGGTGTCGGCGACGAGACCGGTCTCCTCCATCTCCGGCACGGAGACGGTCGCTTCCTCGGTATCGGCGTTGTCGTAGGTGTTGTTACCGCTTTCAGCGGAGAATGCAGCCGTCTCATCGCGCGGCGCGTCATAGTCACCAGCACTGTACTGCTCGTTTTGGTAGTTCGGACCGCCATCGGTGAAGACCACGACAGCCTTTTCGGCCCCCTCACGGGCGTTGGCGTCGTTACGCACGGCCTGATCTGCGATGTCGATGGCCGCGGGCATCGGGGTGTTTCCAGCGAAATCGGCTCCAGTGAGGTCCACAGTCAGGGATTCCGGGTCGGTCAGGCCCTGCAATCCCGTAATCTCGTTGTTGCCGAAGTTGACCGATCCGACCTGCACGTCGTTCCCTGGGAGCTGGTTGACGAACTCGTTAATCCCTTCCATCATCGCGGTCTGTTCATCAGACTCAATCGAGCCCGAGACGTCGACCGCGATCATCAGGTCCAGTTCGCCCTCCAACTCGTCGAGCTGGTTGTCACAGTCGCCGTCGTACCACATCCGGGTGAGGATCTTATCGAGGAGTTCGCCTTCCATCTCCTCGTCGCCCATCGCGTCATCCTCTTCCGGATCCGCAGCTTCTGGCTCTGTGAGTCCGTTCTCGAGGTTCTCGGTAAGTTCACCGGTCAGCCAGACGTAGCCGGGGTTGTCACACAGGTGGAAGCTCAGCGTGACTTCGCCGAAGTCACCTGGCTTGACGTCACTGATGCTGACGAGTGAATCGCCGGGCTTCGTGGTTTGGGGGTTGGGCCCCTCTCCGATGGTCACGCCATCGTCGAACGCCCCGCCAGTCCGGAACGGATGGCTCAGGACGCCGTCGAGGTCGGCGGGGTACTCACAGATGTCGCCCTCGATCTCGTCCTGCTGCCCGTCGTAATCCCCGGCATCGGGCTCCTCACTTTCCACGTCCGGGAAGGCCTCGATCGCCGTTTCCTCCCAGAACGTATCCAGATCGGAGCCTTCCGTGAAGTTCAGTGCGATCGGCCGAACTCGGGTTCGGGAGGCCAGATTGGCCGTTGCAGACATCTGTCGCGGCTCGACCGCCGGGAGGAAGAAGTCCGCTTCCTCCGGGTTGCTGGCGATTTCTACACTCTCCGCACCGCCGTCGTAGTAGTGTTCCTCCCAGTCGACCTTGAGGTCGAGTTCGCCAGCCGTGATCGTATTGTCTTCGAAGCTTTCCGTATCGCTAAACCAGGCTGATGTTCCCAGTCCCGCCCCGGCCGAGGCGGCACCGATTGTACCAAGTGCGGCGAGTGTCTTTCGCCGCGATATCTCGAACGTGTTGTTGTCCTCTGACATTGTACGTACACCCAGGCAGTTTTCCCACCCCGGGTGTCCACTCTCACCTACACCGTGGGAGACCTTTGCAAAGGGCCGGATTACGGGGATAACGAGTGGATATGTGTAGGTTTGAGGAGGATTTACATCGATCCGCCCCCCTAAAAACTGGCCAAAGACGGCTCGATACGAGTCGCTCGTGACATCCTCCTCGCCGTAAACGGAGAGGGAGCAAAGCTCCCTCAGGCAGTCGGGCGTAGTCGTTCGAAAGGCGCGAACGCCTTTCGTGATGACGAGAGAGCTTCGCTCTCTCGAACCACCCGACGACGGCGGGGCTTCCCGTCCCGCAGTTGGGATATTTGCCGGTCTACGACACGGCCTGTTCTCTCGTGGTGAACGTCCCGCTCTCGCGGTCGAACAAGTATGTCGATGGCTGTGCCACACAGCCGTTACTCCTATCCTCACCGTGAGGACTCGGAGTTATCTTCTGGCGCATATTCTCCGCCCCATTGCAATCTGCGTTTCCGACTAACCCGCATGACGAGCAAACGTACAGGTAACGTTCGACACGGTTCGACTTCGTGTCGTCACCACACCGTGAACACGTCTTTGAGGTGTTCCACTCGTTCTCTTTCAGCACCTCGACACCACGTATCTCGCCTTTGTACGCTAGGTACTGGAAGATGCGGTCGAACGCCCACGAGTGTAGCTTCTTGTTGCCTGTCTTGCCCCAGTCGGACTGGCGCACGTCTTTGGGCCAACTCACCGCGAGCGCACCGACACCGGGCTCGACACACTCGGTAATGATGGTATCCGTCAGCGTGTGGTAGAAGTGTGTCTCGCGCTCTGCAAGCTTCCTGCGTGCCCACATCGATTTCTCTGACGGGCCGTTCTCACCTTCGGTGTCGTACTTTGTGCGGGTGAAGTAGTGCTGGTCTTCTTTGAGCGAGTTGCCGGGGTAGAGGACGTATTCGTCGGGGAACGCGACCGTGGCGATGTTCGTGATGCCGAGGTCGATTCCAGCAACGCCGTCGCCTGACGCGTCGGTGGTTTCGAGTTCGACTTTACAGACGAAGTGTAGTTCCCACTCGTCACCGTTCCAGACAGCTCGAACGTTCTGAACTCGGTTGACTTCGGTCAGGTCAACGTCCGGGCGAGTCTGGTACTCACAGAGGATGAAGTCCGACCAGTTTTCTTTGAGGTTCGAGCCTTTCGAGAGTCGGACGCGGTTGTTTTCGGGGTCATGTTTGAAGCCGTCTGCTTCGAACGTGACCGTACTCTTTGGCCGTATATCGCCGTGTTTGCGGTAGCCGGGCGGATTTGCCTCTGGGTCCTTCTGTCGCAGGTCGAACCACGACTGAAAAGCGTCAGAAAGTTCTTCGATGACTTTCTGACTGGATTGTGCGTTCAAGTCTTTCCAGCACGGTTGGTTCTTCATATACACCTTGAGCGTCCCTTCATCTGGGATTTCGCCGGTTTGGTTCCAGATGCGGTCGGTTGTCCAGCGTGCGACGTTCCAGATTTTCGAGGCAGAGTCTCCGAGCGAGTTGAGGCCATCGCAGACCTGTCGCTGGTTCTGGATCGAACCAACGTAGGTGCGCGTGACCTCAATCGCCATACATAGTCTATATAAGAAATCCTACTTGATAGTGTGAATCAGCGTTGAATATCCAGTCTGCCATCGAGCGGTGGATTGTGTTGGCGAGTGACGCGATTCACGCCCGCCGTGAACAGCGTGGCGTCGAAGACGCCACGAGCAGACGGCGCGAAGCGCCGTCGATGGCGGGATTCTCTCGCTGCTTGTAGATGGTCAGGTAGTTACTACTCTTCACTCGTCACCATTCCCGACCCGTCGTTGTGGCGGCACTGCTCGGTGTAGAAGCCCAGGTCGAAGACGGCCCGGTCCGACTGGATTTCGTTGCCGTGATCGACGGGGACCCACCACTCGAAGCCGATGCACTGGGTCGTGGAATTCTCGAAGCACTCGCCGTTCTCCTCCTCCCCATTGTCACCGTTCCCGTTGGAGCCGGTGTACTCGGGATCGACACAGAAGCTAATGTGACTGATGTCCTGGCCGGTCGGCGTTTCAAGCCACTCGTCGGTCTCCCCGCTGCTCAATTCAGCGTCGGCATCGTCGTCGAAGTTGTCGTTTCCGTTGTCGTTGTCGTAGCTGTAGACGTTGCCGCCCTCCGAACCGCCTTTGACGCCGACCTTGCTCATACAGAAGCCATCCTCCGCTTCGTTGAACTCGCCGTCCGGTGAGGAGTCGGTCCGCCACTGGATCGTCTGACCCTCCTGCGTGATCTGGATGTCCCCGTAGGGTGTGGTGTAGACGTCTGTGTTGCCGTCTCCCGGCAGGTCCTCGGACTCGACCTTGATGGCCGATTCGAGCCCGAGTTCCCCACATTTGGGGTTCCCGGAGATCTCGACTTCCTCGCCGTCCACGGTGACCACATCTCCCGTTGTGTGCAGGGTGTCGTATGTGGATTCCGTGCTGCAGGTTCCCGGTCCCACGAGGGGGTTATCGACCTCGCTATCTGATTCCGAATCGACGAACTGGGGCTTCAGCGGGAGGCCAGGCTCGGCGCCGGCGAGCAAGTCCAGCGCGGAGCGCAACGAGAGGTTCTCGAAAATGACCGTCTCCTCGGCGTCCGCCTGGTTGTCACAGTCCTCGTCGTACCAGAGGGACGTTTTGACCACATCGAGGAGTTCGACGACGTCCGCGACCTCGTCCGGGTCCGCCGCTTCAGGTTCAGTTACCCCATTTTCGTCGGCCTCCAGAAGTTCACCGGTCATCCAGACGTAACCCGGGTTGTCACACAGGTGGAGGCTGAAGGTGACCTCGCCGAAGTCACCTGGCTTGAGGTCCTCGATTTCGATCATCGGGCGCTCGAGCGCGTCCGGGTCCGGGTAGTCCTCACACGCGATGACCTCCCATGGATCGCCCGTGTCGTCGTTCACTTCATCATAGACCCCGCCATCGACGAGGTTGTCCCCATCACTGTCGGGATTGGCCTCGACGGCAGTCGCCTTCATGAACGACGGAACCTCCCCATCGGGAACTGTCGCTCGTCGAATGTCCCCAGTCGCGGTCATGGGGAAGGCCTGTGACCCGTCGGACACGGATTCCTCCGCCCCGATCCAGGTGACGAGGTCCTCACCAGCGGATGCGTCGTAGTAGTGTTCCTCCCAGTCGACCTTGAGATCCAGTGAGCCGGCGGTCAGAGTATTGCCCTGGAACGTTTCTGTATCACTAAACCACGCGCTTGTTCCCAGTCCCGCCCCCGCGGAGGCGGCACCGATGGTCCCCAGTGCGGCGAGTGCCTTGCGCCGCGAGATCTCGAACGTGTTGGTGTCCTCGTTTTCAGTCATGATTTACCCCCCACTCGAGCGCATGCCGAGCGAGCAAGCAGGTAGAGTATCGGCTTGGGAGTCCTTTGCAAAGAACAGGATTACCGGACTAACGAGGGCATATACTGGTTTGAGGGTGTCTAACCCGTCACAAAAATGGAACCGGTGCCGGACTACTCCGCAGTTCCGTTCCCGTCAGCTGCGCCCAATCCGGCCCCGTCGTTATGGCGGGCCTGTTCGGCGTAAAAGCCCAGGTCGAATTTGACGGAGTCGGTCTGGACCTCGTTTGCGTGATCGAGGGGCAGCCACCACTGGAACCCGAGGTAGTGCACCGCGGGTGCACCGGGGAAGGGATCCCGGTCTTCGGAAGCCGGATCACCGCTCTCGTCGAAGTCTGTCTCCGTGGATCCGTCCCCGTCAAGCGGGATGCCGTGCCCACTGTTCATCTTCTCGAGAACCGTTGCGAGACTGCCCTTGCAGAATACCTGCTCCCCCTCGTCCCGGATGTTGTCACCATCGTCGTACCACAGCCGAACCTGAAGGGCCTCCGCCAGCTCACCGTCGCCGGTGATAATCGTCTCCTCGGGTTCGACAGTGACGGTGGTCGTGTCCGTGTCCGTCTCACCTCGATCGTCGTCGACGGTCAACGCGAAGGTCAGCGTCGCTGGTTCGTCCAGCGGCGGAGCGGTGAACGTCGGCGTCTCGCTGTTCGAACCAGAGAGGGACACCGTCGGGCCGCCAGTCTGTGACCAGGCATAGAGCAGCGCGTCACCGTCCGGATCACTCGACCCGGACCCATCCAGCTGGACAGTCGTTCCTTCTTCGACGGTCTGGCTTGCTCCGGCATCGGCCACGGGCGGGTTGTTTTCAGCCGCCGCGGGTTGCACCGCGATCGAGACCGTGTCGGTGTCGCTCCCGCCGCGCCCGTCCTCGACGGTCAACTCGAAGGTGAGTGTCGTCGATTCCGTCACGTCGGGTGCAGTGAAGGAGGGAGTCGAACTTGACGTGTCCGAAAGTGTCACCGTCGGGCCGCCAGTCTGACTCCAGCTGTAGGTAATGTCGTCGCCATCAGCGTCACTCGATCCAGTGCCGTCGAGATCAACGGACGCACCCTCGTCAACAGTCTGGTTCGGTCCCGCATCCGCGACTGGCGGGTTGTTCGGCCCGGCCTCCTGGAGGCGGCTCTCGAACTCTTCGAGGGATTCGGCCGCCACAAAGGCCGTTTCCAGCGTGGTCGATTCGCCAGGTCCCAGAGCACCGAGGTCGTAGCGAAGGGCCAACCCAACGTCCGCACCCCCCGTGTCGGGGAACTGGGCATCGTCGTTCAACGTGGCGCCGGTGTAGACCTTGTTGTACGTGGAGCTGTAGTAATCCAGGTCGTGAGCTGTCGAAAGCTGGTCGGCGGTGAATCCCAGATAGAGATCGTTGTCGCCGATCACGTTCTGTTCGTTCTGTGTGATGTACTCCAGCCCGCGATCATCGTCACGGACGTAGTTGCCGACTTCGCCGGACGGCGAGCCAATATCGTAATCGACGTACTGGGTCCACTGGAGGTCAGTGATGGTCTCGCTGCCCGATCGGTTCTCGAACTCGTAGTCGACGTCGACAACCGGTTCGTCCGCGCGCAAGGAGACAGTCCGGTGGACTCGAACCGTTGTTCCGCCGAGGTCCATCTCCACGATCCCGGTGTACTCCGTTCCGGGAGAGCCGCTGGCAGGCAAGGAGGTGATGACTGGGCCACCATCAGCCGATGGCGCGACGTTGCCGTCCCCGTCCTGCAACGCGTAGTATTCCAGGTACAGCGTATCGATGCTGTCGTCTGCGCCCGGATCAACGTTCCCGCCAGGAGTTCCCGAGAACGAGTAGAACCAGTCATTGTCCGAGGCCCCACCGTTTGCTTCCGCGCCGCCAGCAGAACCGGAATCGAACTCCCCGACAGTCACCTCGTAGATGCCGTTATCGAGGAGAACGTCCGTCGGAGTGTCGTCCTCGTCCGGGTCGGAACGTTCGGGCTCGGTCAGCCCGTTCTCGGCGTTCTCTAGCAATTCGCCGGTCAGCCAGAGATACGCCGGATTCGAACAGGATGCGAGGTCGAAGGTCACCTCCCCAAAGTCACCCGGCTTTACGTCTTCGAGGGCGATAACCGGGGCCTCGAGGTCCTCGGGGACGTTAGCAAGCAGCCCACAAGGGTTCTGTCCGTCCCCGAGACCGCCCTCGGGGAACTGTTCTATCAGGGTCGCGTCCATGAACTGCTCCTGATCGTCGAAGACGAATTCGATCGGATAGCCGTTTTCCGGTCCTGGCAATGCCAGGTCAGGCTCCTCCGCTGGCCCAGGGCGGTGGACGTACTGGGCCGCAGCAGGCGACCCATCGTAGTAGTGTTCCTTCCAGCTGACCTTCAGATCGAGGTCCCCCGCGACGAGTTGGTTGCCACTGAACTCCTCCTGGTCGCTAAACCAGGCCGATGTTCCCAGTCCCGCCCCCGCTGAGGCGGCACCGATGGTTCCGAGTGCGGCGAGCGCTTTGCGCCGCGAGATTTCGAACGTGTTGGGTTCGTCTTGTGACATTGGTATGGTCTCACCCGGGAGCACAGTCCACGAGTGATTATACCACGATTCGTGAAGCACTACCTTTGCAAAGCGCCGAATTACGGGCATAACGGCTGAATAGCGGAAATCTTCAGAATTAAACGCCGTATTTCGACGCTCGAAGCAAATTGGACGAAACCAAAAAAAAGCCCGCCGAGGGGCAATCGGTAGTTCGGTGCGAATTCGCCTGCTCAGCCCACGATCGGTTCCGTTCCGTTTTCGTCGCTTTCGTTGCCGTTGGACACGTTTTCGTCGACTTCCATCGGCAGTCCCGCCCCCGTCGTTATGGCGGGCCTGTTCGGTGTAGAAGCTCAGATCGGACTCCACGGAGTCGCTCTGAATCTCGTTGCCGTGGTCGACCGGGACCCACCACTCGAAGCCGATGAATGCCGTGTCGGAGTTGGTTAAGGGCTGTCGGCCATCCGACCCGAGGTCGCCATCGAGTTCGGCACCCCATTGACATCCTCCCCGCCCTGAAGGGACGGGGATTCCGCTTGCTATCCGTCACGGAGCGACCCGGTGATGATCTCCGTGTCCGTCTCGGAGTCAAATAGGTTGTTCCCGTCGTCGTCGTAGAACACCGAACCCTGCACGGTGTCGGGTAGCTCAACGGCTGCGTCTTCGAGGCTGTCCCCATCCGCAGTGCTTCCCATCTCGTCGGCCGGCCCGGTCTCGTCCTCGTCCGCTCCTTCGGGCTCGGTGGCACCGTTTTCGGCCCAGTCAACGTTCATCGTGTTCGCCCAGACGTAGCCCGGGTTATCACACAGATGGAGGCTGAAGGTGACCTCCCCGAAGTCCCCCGGCTTCAGATCGCCGATGTCAATGAGGGGTGCCGCGACCGCGTCCGGATCGGGGGTAATTGGCCCCTTACCACCCGCATCAAGTATACGGCGATCGGGGAAGGGGCCAATTTCAGAAGTAAACGAATCGATACCAAAGGACATCCCCATCAATTATAGATCTATGCTACCGAGTAGTGGCCCCGAATTCTGGGGTTGGAACACCGCCAGTCGGAGGTGGGAAGCGTGAGCGTCGTCGATCACGTCCCCGCGATCTCGCGAGGGAACCGCCTGCCCGAACCGGAGATCCACGACGTCCTCAGAAACGAGCGCCGACGGGCAGCGTTGCAGTGTCTCCGTGAGCGCGCCGGCGAGGCCCACATCAACGAATTGACGAACGCGATCGTCCATCGCGAGGCCGGCCCGGAAACCGACACCAAGAGCCTCAAACAGAGTGTGTACAGCTCGTTACACCAGACCCACATTCCGAAACTCGAGGCCGCAGACGTGGTAGCCTACGACGAGGACGCGAACGTCGTTCGGCTGACCACGAACTCCAGAGAGGTCGATCGGTACTTCCGTCTCCGACCGGCCCACGGCATCTCCTGGGGGGAGTACTACCAGCTTTTCGCCGTGACGAGTCTGCTCGTGACACTACTCGTCGAAATTGAAGTCGGTGTCTTCGCCGCGATAGACCCGCTGCCAGTTCTCACCCTCGCGCTCGTGGTTCTGGCGCTCTCGGTCGGGTATCAACTCTGGACCCGACGCTGGATCTACGTCCGAAGTCTCTTCTCCTAGGCCGCCAGTTTGGCTGCCGATGCTCGAAGTTCGAACAGCCGCCGGTTGCAGTCCTCGCACGTTCCAACCACGACTTCGACCGTATCACAGCAGGTTTCGACGGTCTCCTGGCCGAGAGCCACACGCCCGTCACAGTACGGGCACCATTCGAGCCAGAGCCGGAGCCCACCCAGGACGGCCGTCCGTTCATCGAAATTAAACGTCTCCCAACCGTCGTATCGCGCTTCGAGTTCCTGCGCGGCGGCCGCATCAGCGATGAAGACGCCCCGTGAGTCCCACCGGGCGATCTGAACGTCGCCTACTGCGGCAATTACTTTCTCGCCCGTCGAGTCGACGCTGGCCTGGGCAAGCTGTTCGGTTTCGAGCCCACCGATTCGTTCTAACAGGGAATCGTCCGTCGCGCCGCGGAGGTCCTGGACACGGGCCCGCCAGGCCTGCTGGAACTCCGGATCGATGTAAAGATCGCCCTCTCCCTCGTGAAGAGCCCCGGATTCGAGCAGGACGGATTCGATGGCCGGCCCGCGACCATCCGTCGCCTTTGGCTGGTGGCCGAACCACCGGAGCACGTTCGAGGGGAGATATCGTTTGGTAAGTGTCGGTGTCCCGGGAATCAGATACCCTCTGAAGTAAATCGAGAGCAGCCCGATTATGAACACGATGGCGGCAGCCAGTAAATTGGCCGTGGCCACGAGGCCGGTCGCAAGGACCGTCAGGACGAGATTGAGAACGGTACACTTCGAGCAGCGGTTCGCGCCAGTGTATCGCGGGTTCTGATACGGCGAGAGAAGCGCCATTGTATGAGCGAGTACCGCCCGGTCGACCTTTGTAATCGATTCGCTAAACGGTCGGTAGGATCACAGAAACGCGAGGAACTGATCGTTATGGCCCGCCATTCGAATGGATCAAACGGCTCGGCTTCGACATAGGTCATCGTTAACACGGACAGGGAATTGTTTACTAACAAATAGGGGGCCGAATGGCTGGGTAATGCCAACAATTACGTCTCGGGCGATGGACCCGGACACTGCCTTTTCGCTTCTGAGCAACCAGCGGCGACGGCACGTGTTGTGTCTTTTGGCCGAACGGGACGAGGAGGTCGCCCTGAGCGAGATCGCCAGGGAGATCGCCGCGAAGATGAACGACGTCGAGCCGGAGGGCGTCGAGGAGGGAGCCTATCGAAGCGTCTACGTCGCACTGTATCAGAACCACGTCCCGCGGCTGGCCGAGGCCGGAGTACTCGAATACGATGCCGAGGAACGAACGGCCCGGATTGCCAAGAATCAGCGGACCTGGGAGCTGTTGCAGTACGCCGGGGTCGATTGTGAGCAATCGTGGGAGCACGAGTATCTCCTCGCAGCCGTCGCGACCATACTCGCTGCACCGCTCCCGCTTTTCCTTCCGGACGGAATCGTTCAGAAGTGGTGGATGTTTCCCGTTCTCGTGTTGATCGCCGCACTCGCCCTGATCGGTGGCGCACAGTACACTGCCTCGTACAAACCGTCAGTATCGGACTGTCACTCGCTGGTAGAGTCGTAAAATTAGGGCCGCACCGTCCGGTGTGACTGTTCTCCGAGACTAGTCGGCCGTCTCGTTCTGGTAAGCGTTTGTCACGGTTGATTCGGCTGCTGTGGGCTCCGTAGCCGTCAGTTCAGTGGTCGACTCAGTGTCCGTCGAGTCGTCGTCCCCGTCCTCCGCTTCGCTTTCCTCGTTCTCAACATCTTCCGCACCCTCATCGCCCTCGTCGTCCTCGTCACCCTCCTCGTCCGCCGCTTCTGCATCTTCGTCATCGCTCTCGTCGTCCTCGTCACCCTCCTCGTCCGCCGCTTCTGCATCTTCGTCATCGCTCTCGTCGTCCTCGTCACCCTCCTCGTCCGCCGCTTCTGCATCTTCGTCATCGCCCTCGTCGTCCTCGTCACCCTCCTCGTCCGCCGCTTCTGCATCTTCGTCATCGCTCTCGTCGTCTTCGTCACCCTCCTCGTCCGCTGCATCCCCCTCAGTTTCAGCGTCGTCGCTATTCGCCACATCATCGGACTCATTAGCGTCGTCCTCACTGCTTTCGGCGTCGTTACCATCCTCGCCATCTACCTCATCATCTGAATCACTCTCCGTATCGCTCCCGTCCGGTCCCCGATCCGACTCCGGACCGTCTGTCGTGGTGTCGGTGGTCGGCCCGTCAGATTCGTTCTCGGCCGAATCAGGCTCAGTCGGTGTCTCGGTCGACGTATCTTCCACGGGCGTCGGGTCGCTCCCGGTCTCGTTCTCGACGGTCTCGTTCGTGTCGTCAGTCGTTTCAGTTGTCTCGTTACCGCTCTCGACCACATCGTCGGTCCCATTGGCCCCAGGCGTCTCGTCCGTGATGTTGTCGTCAGTGTCGGTGGGGTCGGTGTCTTCGGTCTGGTTCGTGTCCGCGGTTTCATTCACCGGGTCATCGTCTTCGGCCGGGCTGGCACCCGTCCCGTTTGTTTCCGCAGGCGCAGTGGATTCGTTTTCGGTCCCGTCTGCTGGCTGGCTCGAGCTGGACCCGGAGCGATCATTCCGATCGTCGTCGGCACCATCGTCCCCGGACGCGTCGGAATCGGACTGGGAGATCGACCCGGTTTCGTTCTCCTCGGTCTCCGCAGTTCCGTTCGGCCCAGCCGTGGAATTCGTGTCGTTGCTGACGGTGTCATTCGATCCTCCGTCCTGGATTCCCGTGTCTTCGGTTCCACTCTCGTCCGGGCCCTGCACGTCGACGGTCAGGAGCGCGGATTCGTTCATCGCCGACGCGTTTTCCGTGGTGTTGGTCGAGTCGAAGACTCCAAACGGGCTGAACCCGGGGACTGTCGCCTTCAGGACGGCCCGGTCGGACTCGGTCCCCGGGTCGACGACACCCGTCTCCAACAGCGTCCAGGTCCCGTTTTTCATGTGACCGATCAACAGTGTCTCGGGATCCTCGAACCCTGGTGGAAGCTTGACGAACAGGTCATAGCCCCCGTCACTGCGGTTTTCGGCCCAGGTGTCCACCGAGCCGTCGATATTGCGCTGCTGGACGGTCAGGGTTGCGTTCACGCTTTCCTCGTCGCTAAACAGGGCGACCGTCTGGGCCGGGCGATCGTCGAATGCAGCGCTCGCTGCGAACGGGGCCCCGACGAGCGCGATCACGACGATCACCGTGCCACCGATCGAACTCCAGGTAGTAGTCATTGGTTCACCTCCCCATCAGGCTGGGGTTGGGCCGCCGGGTCGCCGGAGTCAGGCTCCTGGTTTGCCGGTTCGGCCTGCACCACCAGCATTGCAGCCAGCAGGATTCCACCAACCAGGGCGCCCACGGCGATCGCCGCGATCACTGGCTCCTGATTCTGATACGCGTAATGGGCCCCGAACCCACCTGCGCCAGCCAGGGCGGCCACGGCGACAAAGATCCACGACTGCGGGGCACTGTAGGTCGGCTGTTCGTCCGACTCGGTTGCCGATTCGGGTTCCCGCTTTTCGGCCTCCTCGCGGCTCAAGGTGATGAACCGCCAGAACTCCGAGACCGCGAGTAGGAAGAGCGGAATCCCGACGAGGAGCAGGAATCCCAGTTGGGTCTGAGCGAACTGGGCGACGTAGCCGATGAACGGGATCACGAACAGGTTATGCCCGTTTCCGGGGATGGAAACCGGGAGTTCCATCACTTTCCCCCGCAGCGTTGAAGCCGGTGTGAGTGCAATATCGGCGTTCTCGTTGTTGTCCCCTTTCGTCTCGAAGACCAGCTCCCCATCCTGTTGCTGAATGTCGATCACGCGGTGGGTCGTCGGGGGACTCGTCTGACTCCCACCGTAGGTGATGACATCACCCACTTCGACAGCCGAGGCCGGCACCGCGTTCACGATGACGACATCTCCCGGGCTGACGGCCGGCTCCATGCTGCCACTCAGCACCACGTAGCTCTGCTCGGCCCCGACGACCTGCGGGATAGCGAAGATGACAAAGGGGATGACGATGGCCAGCAGCACGACCAGCGCGAGGAGGTGAACTGCTTCGCGGGGCGTCGACGGAACGAGTTTGGCACGGAGGAATGCACCCAGCCGGGTGAGCCGTCCGGGCTCCGTCCCGTCCGCGGATTCCGTCTCTGACTCGCTCATTGGTCACACCCCGAGATGGATTCGAAACTGTTCGAACCCGCTTCGAGCTTGGCTGTCCAGCAGAAATTCGGGAAGGGCTCGCTGTTGGTGTGGTCGGTCCCCTCGAACCCGTTCCCCTGTTTCTGGAAGGTCTCATCGCCCTCGCCAACGGTGAGCGGCCCAGTATCCGGAACGTCCGCGAACACTTCCAGCGTCTGTCCGTACTTGAGTGCGATCGCCTGGACGGCTGTGGCGGAATCACCGAGGTCGTACTCGAGTGTCGAACCGTCGATCGCCACCGAGGAGAAGTCCTCTACCTCCGCATTCGTTTCGCCGGCAAAGGCGACCCAGCTAATGTCTTTTTGTTCCGTGCCGCTCCCGGAATCATCCGAACAGCGCTCACACTCCCAGTTCGGTGCATTTGCCGCCGGATTCTGCAAGTGACGGCGTTGCACCGCGTGGAAATCGAACCCAAATTCGATACCGTGTTCGCCCGCGACCGACTCGGTGAGCTCCCAGGCAATCGTGAGAGTCCAGGTCTCGCCGGGATTGAGCACCCGTCCGAATCGATGCCCGGTTCCGTATCGCTCACGCTCCTCACGGAGCGTCCCGGATGAGAACTCTTCGAGGCGTGTTCCGTTTTCGCCACGCAGCGTGAATTCGATCTGAATCTGTTCTTCGACGGGAAGACATCGAGGACATCCCGTCCGGAACCACAGCCACGCGGGATTGGAGTCCTCGGAGAGATCGATGATGATCTGTCGCTCGCCACCATCACCCTCATTGCTGACGACCCCCAGGTCAGTCTCGGTTCCTTCGCCCTCCCAGGAGACGTCGAGGTCGAGTTCGCCGGCGCCAAACGTAACCCCCAGTTGCTCAGTGTCCGAGAACTCGGCCACGGTCCGTCCACCACCGGAGACGACCGCCCCCGAGGCCGCAGCGGCAAGCAGGAATTGCCGACGGGATACCCGCAGCCCGTCAGGTTCTGTCATACTCACCCCCCGTTGACGGCCAGCCCGTCACTGCTGGCCCCGACTGGTCGCCGTGGCTCCCGTGGTCCCCACCGCGGAGTGCCGTGCCAAGATGGAACATCGTTGGTTGAGAATGCCACGGAACGGGCATTGCTATGCGTCCATTTCATCCCGGATCAGCGCTAAACGGACAGATAACCTCACACCGAGATGGCGGCTGTCCCGGGGTTTTCGCGGTTAGGAGCGTGGTAACCAGATCGGCGGCGATTTCGAAAGGGCGTAATTGACACTCGAAAACGGGGCGAATGTTCCGGGCCTAACGGTTCACTAGGATGGGATTTGGAGTCCTGTCAGCCCTGGGCGACGTCGTGTTCGAGCGTTCCAACGCCTTCGATCTCGATTGCCACGTGATCACCATCTGAGAGCGGGCCGACTCCAGCCGGTGTTCCGGTACTGATGACATCACCCGGTTCGAGGGTCATGTAAGTCGTGATCTCGGCGACCAGTTCGGGCACGGAGAAGATGAACTCGGCCCGGGAGGAGGATTGTTTCACCTCGCCGTTGACCCGAAGTTCGATCGACGCGTCCGCGGGTACATCCTCGGGGTCAGCGACGACCGGCCCCATCGGGGCTGCGCCGTCGAAGGCCTTCCCCCGTATCCAGTTCTGCTCCCGGTCCTGATCGTCGCGATTCGACACGTCGTTGACGGCCGTAAAGCCCGCGACCACGTCCCAGGCGTCGGCCTCGCTCACGTTGCGGGCTTGCTCACCAATCACTACCCCGAACTCGGCCTCGTAATCGACTCGCTCTTTGTCGGCCGGGAGGGTGATGGTATCACCGTGACTTGCCACGGTGTTCGGCGTTTTGAGGAAGAGCAGCGGGCGATCGGGGATGTCCGAATCGCGTTCGGCGGCGTGATCGGCGTAATTCAATCCGATCGCGATGATCTTCGTCGGCTCGGCCGGCGGGAGCACCTCCACAGTCTCGGGATCGTAGACCTGCCCGGCGGCCTCGATACCCGCATTCGTCCACTCGCCGGTTCGTGTCGCCCCGGCCCGGTCTCGAAAGCGAACTGTTCGCATGCCCCCGGATTCGTTGGCCCCTGGCCTAAGGGTTGCGAGGGCGGAAAAGGCTGCCAACCGCCCGAAATGCCACCATACTTATTGGATATTTGCCCCTACACCCGTCCATGCGTCTAACCTGGCACGGCCATTCGACCTGGGAAGTAACCGTCGACGAGACACACCTGTTGATCGACCCGTTCTTCGATAATCCCCACACCGCACTCGAACCGATCGACGTGCGCACTCCCGATTACGTGCTCCTCACGCACGGCCACGCCGACCATATCGCCCACGTCCCCGAGTTCACCCAGAGCACGATCGTCGCGACGCCGGAACTCGCTGCCTACGTGGCCGACGAATACGGGATCCAGGACACCATCGGGATGAACCTGGGTGGGACAGTCGAACTTGGTGATGCCGCCGTGACCATGCACCGGGCCGACCACTCGAACGGCATCGAGACCGATTACGCCAGCTCCGGCGGCATGCCGGCCGGGTTCGCCATCAGCGACGCGACGCCTACACCCGAAGACGCCGCGGAGTGTACGACCTTCTATCACGCCGGAGACACCGCGCTCATGACCGAGATGCGGGAGGTCATCGGGCCGTACCTGGACCCGGACGCGGCCGCAGTCCCGATCGGCGATCACTACACCATGGGCCCCGAGCAGGCCGCCATCGCGGTCGACTGGCTCGGGGTCGAGCGAGCCTTCCCGATGCACTATGACACCTTCCCCGCCATCGAACAGGACCCGGCGGATTACGAGCGAGCCGTGAAGAAAACGGGCAGTTCGGCGACCGTCGACGTTTTGGACGGCGACGAGACGGTCGAGATCTGATCGGGACGAACGTTTTTATCCGCTGGCGCGTTCGGTTCGCGCATGAGCGACTTCAGCCTGGACCTCCGCAACGCCGAAGAAGAACTCGACATCTCGGCCGCCGAGGAGGGGGATTTCGGCGGTCGAGTCGTCCTGGGGACCCTCGACGGTACCACCCCCGACGAGGAGTGGCTGGCCGAAATCGAGGCGGGCAACGTCCTCTTCCTCGCCATCGAGGGGGATCTCAACGAACTCGCGTCCGGGTTCGCCCGGGACGTAAAGGAAAACGGCGGGTCGCTCACGCACTTCCGGCGGTTTCTGGTCGTGGGCCCACCCGGCGTGCAGGTCGACACCGAGCGACTCTGAGGATTTCCGTCTCCGACAACTGTTAACAGCCATCGCTCGTACCCCAGGGTATGCCTATCAGAGACGACGGTTCGGCGACCGATCCGGCGATCGTGGACCAGTTCGACGGCGGATTCGGCTGGCTCCCACATCCCGAGGAGGCGATGCAACGGGCCAGTCACGCCGTCGATTTCGGTGACGGCGTCTGGATCGTCGATCCCCTCGACGCACCTGGTATCGACGAGCGAATCGAGGAACTCGGCGAGGTTCGGGGTGTCATCGTCCTCCTCGACCGGCACGAGCGGGACGCCGCGGCGTTCGCGAATCGGTTCGACGTCCCCGTCTTTCGACCGCCCTACGTGGACCGGGAGTTCGACGCCCCCGTCGAGTGGCTCGGGTCACATCTCCCCGACTCGGATGTGCAGGTGCTCCAGACAGTCGACCTCCCGTTCTGGAAAGAGGGGGCGCTCTACGACGGAGAGACACTTGTTCTCGCTGACGCCCTGGGGGCGGCCGGCTACTTCGCCGTTGGACCGGAACGACTCGGCGTGCACCCTATGCTCCGGCTCTCCCCGCCTACCAAGTTAGGCGGACTCACGCCAGAGCGGATCTTCGTCGGCCACGGCGAAGGCGTCGGGTATCGTGCTGCAGAAGCACTGGACGTGGCTCTCACTGGCGCTCGGTGGCGGTTGCCCCAGGCCTGGCTGGCCGGGCTTCGATCAATCTTCTAGCTCGGTGAGGCGGTCGGCGATGTCGTCCAGCCGTCGCAGTCGCTCCCGATGCAGACTCGCGAGCATGTCCGCGAGAAAGCCAAAGAGGATCAACTGTCCGCCGAGCAGAATGGCGAGCGTCGCGAGTACGGCGATAATCTCGTGTGAAACGTTCTGCGTGAAGTACTCCACACCGACGTAGCCGCCGAAGAGCAATCCCGCGCCGAAGATGAGCCCACCGACGCTCCCGAAGTAAAAGAGTGGATTCGTCGTCTTCGCCAGGCTGTAGAGGGTCAAAAGGATTCGGCCGCCGTCCGCAATCGGGTTCAGGTTCGGGTCGGAACCCGCGGGTCGGGCGCGGTACGTGATCGGAACGACCGACACGTCGAGTCCACGTTTGACACACTCCACTGCCATCTCGGTCTCGATGCCAAAGCCAGTCGCCGAGAGATGCATCCGCTCGAAGGAGTCCCGGGTGAACGCCCGGTAGCCACTGAGAATGTCGCCGTGGTCCTCGCCGTGGACGCCTCTGAACACCCGATTGAAGAGTCGATTGCCTACCTTGTTGAGCCGGGTCATCGCCCCCGATTCCATGTCGGCAAACCGGTTGCCGACGACGTGGTCCGCCTCGCCCGCCCGGAGGGGTTCGAGCAGGCGGTCGGCCTGACTCGGGACGTAGGTGCCATCGCCGTCGAGCATGAGGACGAACTCGGCTTCGACGTGTTCGATCGCTTCCCTGACCGCCTGGCCCTTGCCGCTGCCGGACTGGGTTATCACCCGAGCCCCGGCGTTCTCCGCGATCTCGACGGTGTCATCCGTCGAGTGACCGTCGACGACCAGCACGTTCTCCAGCCCAGCCTCGTGAAGCCCGGCGATGACGTCGCCGATCGTCTCGGCCTCATCGAGAGTCGGAATCAACACACAGACCTCGCCGTCCTCACCCATTACCACCCTCTCGCGAGGCCATCGCCAAAAGCGTATCCTTCGCTCAGTCTCGCCGGACGACCGCGCCCGGGTTGGTAGTCGCCCCGGCGTCGAGGGTCACACCGACGTTGAGACTCGTGTTGATGCCCGTCTTCGCCCCCGGGCCACAAACACAGCCGAACTTCCGGCGACCCGTATCCACCGATTCGCCTTTGACCGTCGCCCGGACCGTCTGGTCGTCGTGTCGCAGGTTCGCGACGACGGTCCCCGCCCCGAAATTGACGTCCGGCCCGATCACGCTGTCTCCGACATAGGAGAGGTGTGAGATACTCGCTCCGGCCATCACCACGCTGTTTTTGACTTCGACGGCGTGACCGATCTGGGCGTTCCGATCGACCAGAGTGGTCCCTCGAATGTAGGCGTTCGGCCCGACTGTCGCTCCCTCACGGATCATCGCCGGCCCCTCGATGACCACTCCGTGACGGACTGTCGCGCCGGGTTCGACTACCACACGCCCCTGGAGGTCAGCCCCCGGGTGAACGTTCCCCGCGACGGCCCGGGACCGCTCCCCGATCAACCACTCGTTCGCGTCGAGAAGTTCCCAGGGCCGACCCACGTCGAGCCACCGGTCCATCTCGACGGGTGCCACCGTGGTCGATTCACAGGCCCGATCTAGCACGTCGGTGAGTTCCCGCTCGCCGCGCTCGCTTTCGGCCACGTCGAGCCAATCGACGGCCTCGCCCGGGAACACGTAGGCCCCGGTGTTCACCAGATCCGAGGGCGGGTCCGCCGGCTTCTCGATGACGCCGGTCACGCGACTCTCGTCTTCGGAGAGTTCGAGCACGCCGTACTGACTCGGGTTCGGAACGCGCATCGCGCCGACGGCGGGCCCAGCCTCGAAGACCGCGCGAAGCGATTGTGGGTCGTAGAGTCCATCGCCGTTGAGCACGGCAAACGGCTCATCATCGAGTTCCTGGCTCGCTACTTGCAAGGCGTCGGCGGTTCCGTCCTGGGTGGACTGTTCGACGTACTCGATGGGCAGGCCGTCCCAGAAATCGCCGAAGTGATCACGGATAGCTGCCCCTTCGTAGCCGATCACGAGAATGATCCGGTCCGCACCCGCAGACCGGGCTGCCTCGATGGTGTGCTCCAGGAGCGGCCGATCGGCGACGGGCAGCATCGGTTTCGGGCGATCCGCCGTGAGCGGGCGCATTCGAGTGCCCTCGCCCGCGGCGAGAATGACGGTGTCCATGGCTCTATTGGCTGGGCGACGGGGGAAAGATTTGTCGGGTCGACGGCCACGAGGGGCTCCCAGGTCTCGAAACTACGCGTGTCTGTGGTTCTCAATGGACAGTCCGTCGATTGACTCGAAGTGGTCGTCACCAGCAACAAGGGTCGCCCCACGGTTGCGAGCTACCCCTGCGATCATGACGTCGCCGATGGGAATTCGATCCCCCGCTGATTGCAATTCCGCCTGGATACGGGCCCCCTCGATTGCGTCCAGCGTGGAAAACTCGAGGAAGTCCACCCATCGAAGCGACTCCTGAAGTTCGGACAGCTCTCGCTTGGAATCCCAGACCACGCCAAACGCCAGCTCGAACATCGAGACAGTCGATGCGACGAGTGGGACGTGTTCGTTTGCGGCGAAAAAATCTCTGGCTGACGCCCGCCCACGTTCGTAATCGACCAAGTAGCTCGTTTCGAGCAGTTTCATTGATCGAAGTCGCGCTCGAAGAGCTGATCCAACTCGTCCAACCCACCCTCGAAGTCCACATCACCCAGTGCCCCGAACCCGGCTTCGAACTGGGTTCCCCGATCTGTCAATCGCGATAGTAAATCGGAGAAGCTTTCGTCTGGGCGCTTCTGTGCCCGTAGCTGTTCATAGACCTCCTCACGAACCCGAATTGTTTTCGTCCCCATGTGTGTATGTGTACGTCCACGTAGACATATTTGTTCGGGTCACCCCGATGTGTCGCCCAAGATGGCCGCCCAGCAGAAGGGTACGCTTATGTGGATCGGTTAGTAACTCGCGAACTGAGTAACCATGACCATTCTGCTCACCGGCGGCGACGGCTACCTCGGGTGGCCGACCGCCCTGCGGATCGCCAGTCGCACCGACGACCGAGTCGTTCTCGTCGACAATTTCGCCCGCCGCGAGTGGGTCGAGAACGTCGGTTCGCGCAGCGCGACACCCGTCGCCCCGATCTCCGAGCGACTGGACGCCGCCGAGGAAGTCCTGGGAATCACGAACCTCTCCTTCGTCGAGGGTGACCTGGCGGACAAGGAGTTCACGGACGAACTGCTCGGAATCCACGAACCCGAGGTCATCGTCCACGCCGCGGCCCAGCCCTCCGCGCCCTACTCCCAGATCAACGGCGAGCGGGCGAACTACACCCAGCACAACAACATGCAGGCCACGCGGAACCTGCTCTGGGGGCTGGAGGAACAGGACCTCACCGATACTCACTTCATCGAGACCACGACGACCGGGGTCTACGGCGCACCCGAGTTCCCGATCCCAGAGGGTGGCGCGACGATGGAAAACCAGGGCGAAGAAGACGAAGTGCCCTTCCCCGCGATGGCCGGTAGCTGGTATCACCTCACAAAGAGCCACGACGCCGCGAACATGCGGCTGGCCCACCAGCAGTTCGACATCCCGATCTCGGACGTTCGGACCTCGATCATCTACGGGGCGGGAACCGACGAGACCCAGGCCGACGAACGGCTGGCCACCCGGTTTGACTTCGATTACTACTTCGGCGTGGTCGCCCATCGCTTCGCGGCGCAGGCCGTCGCGGGCTACCCGATGACCGTCTACGGCAAGGGCGAGCAGCGAAAGCCCTTCGGCAGCCTCGAAGACGCGGTCGAGGGCCTGGCACGACTGGCGCTCATGGACCCCGAGGAGCGCGAGTCGGGACACACCGTCTACAACCAGGTGACCCGGCCGATCAGCATCGTCGAGGTGGCAGAGACCATCGCCGACGTGGCCGGGGAGTTCGGCTACGACGTCGCCGTCAAGCACTTCGAGAACCCACGTGACGAGGACGAGACCCACGAGATGGAGATCGAGAACGACCGTTACCTCGATCTGATCGACGAACAGCGCGTGACCTTCGAGGAGGGCATGCGCGAGACCATCGGGACCATCAGCGAGTACGAGGAGATCATCACGGCCCACGAGGACCGGTTCCTCCCCGGCGTCCTCGAAGACTGAGATGGAGGTCCTGGTCACCGGCGGTCTGGGGTACATCGGTAGCGCACTGGTCCCACACCTGCTGGACCAGGAGTCAGTGACTGGCGTCAGGATTCTCGACGATCAATCGACCGGCAGCCCGCGGAACCTCTTGGGTTCGGGGCTGAGCAATGGCCAGCCCCTCGACGTGCGAGCCGGCGACGTCCGGGAGTATGGCACCGTCGAGAGCGCGACCCGAGGCGTCGATGCAGTCATCCACCTCGCGGCAATCACCGGCGCGGAGAGCACTCACGACCGCCGCGAAGAGACCTTCGCGGTGAACTACGAGGGCACCGAGAACGTCCTCCAGGCCGCCGAAAAACACGCCGTCGAGACCGTGGTCTTTGCCTCCTCGTGTAATCTTTACGGCCGGGCGGCGGAGACGGAGCTGTCAGAGGACGCCGAGCCGGACCCGCTGAACCCCTACGCCGAGTCCAAATACGAGTCCGAGCAACTCCTTCGGGAGACAGCGGCAGAGAGTGACCTCTCGACGACCGCGCTGCGGATGAGCACCAACTTCGGGTACGCACCCGGAATCCGGTTCAATCTCGTAGTGAACCACTTCGTGTTCCAGGCGCTGACGGGCCGGCCACTGACCGTCTACGGCGACGGCACCAACTGGCGGCCGTTCATCCACGTTCGAGACGCTGCACGGGCCTTCGCTCACGCGGCGCTCAATCCCGAGCAGTACGACCAGCCCGTCTACAACGTGGGCGCGAACGATCAGAACTACCAGATCAAGGAGATCGCGGCGGTGGTCCGTTCGGAGTTGGATCGTGATCTGGAGATCACCTATCTGGAAGATCGCAAACCGGGGCCGTCATACCACGTGAACTTCGATCGGCTCGCGGCGGGGACGGATTACGAGCCGGAAGAAACACTTCGGTCGGGTATTCGAGATCTGGCAGCCCAATTCGAATCATGAGCACCACTGAAACTTCACCAACGATCGCCATCACCGGCGCAGCGGGATTCATCGGCAGTCGTGTCGTGAAAGACCTGCAGGAAGCACACCCTGACTGGGAACTCATCGCGTTGGACAACTTCTACCTGGGTGAGGTGCGACAGATCGGAGAGCTCGTCGTCGAAGAGGTCGACATCCGGGATCGAGATGCCCTGGAGGCGACCCTCTCCGGTGCCGATGTCGTCTTGCACCTGGCCGCGATCAGCGGCGTGGAGGACGCCACGGCGCACCCGGATTTGACCTACGAGGTCAACGTCCAGGGGACGAACAACGTCGCCTGGTTCTGTCGAAAGACCGGTGCGGGGATGGTCTTCCCGTTGAGCATGGCGACCACACTGGGGAATCCCGACGAGTTCCCCATCACGACAGATCACGAACGGGACCCGATGAACTGGTACGGCCGGAGCAAGGTCCTGGGCGAGCAGGCCGTCGAGACCTACGCCGATGGGGCGTTTCCGGCCCACCTGTTCATGAAGTCGAACCTTTATGGGGAGCACGAGATCGGCGACCAGGTGGTCTCGAAGGGGACGGTGATCAACTTCTTCGTCGATCGCGTGTTCACGGACGACCCGCTCACGGTCTACGAGCCGGGAACCCAGGCCCGCAACTACGTTCACGTCACGGACGTGGCCCGTGCCTACGTCAAGAGCGCCGAGAAACTCCTGGAGCAACTCGAGGCCGGCGAGACCGGAGCCAGCGCCTACGAGATCGCGAGCGACGAGGACCCCAGCGTGATGTCCGTCGCGAAGACCGTCCAGGAGATCGCTGCCGAGAAGGGGATCGAGACCGAGGTCACACTGGTCGAGAACCCACGCGAGAGCGAGTCCATGGTGAGCGAGTTCGAAATCGATACGTCGAAAGCAAAGCGAGAGCTTGGTTGGGAGCCCGAGTTGACCATCGAAGCGAGCGTCCGGCGGTTGTTGGAGAAGCGGACCGCACAGCTGGTCAATTGAATTCGGGTCGGTTGGAGGTTCTGCAACCCGACCAGCGGAATTTCGTATCGAGAATCACGAAGCGTCTCCGCTTTGGTCCATTAATCGTCCCAGGCGGCCTTTTTGCTGGGTCGCGTGTTCGCTTCGCCGTGAATCGACTGCTTCAGAGACCGCTTCGGCGGTGTCTTCGGCAAGCAACCCGTGAAAATCCTGCAGTTTGACACCGGCTATCAGCCGGTTCACGACGTCACTGAAGCTCTCGTTCTCCCGTTTTTTGGCCTTCAAGCGCTTGTAGGCGTCTTCGGTGAGGGAAACCGTCTTCCTCGACACATGCCAGATTAGTATCTGTAAATAGTTAGTAATTGGGTCCAGACAAAATCCGAAACCCAAACCGATCAGCCCTCCAGGGATTCATACTCCCAGGTCAGTTCGAACAGCCGGTTCATCCCGGCCACGAAGGATGCGTTCTCGGTGACTGCCGCCTGTCGAAGCGCCAGCGGGATGTCCTCCTCCTCGACCAGGAACAGAGCCTTCCCGGACTCGTACTCCATACTCGGATCGGCCAGCGTGCCGCGGACGGGGAGTTTCGACTCGCTGATTCGATAGTCGACACCCGCGATAGCATCGAGTGTGTCCATTCGCTCAGCCTGGACGGCCTGGTTATCGGGTTCGAGATACTCTTCGTGAACGAAGAGCACCCGCACGTCAACCCCACGATCCGCGGCGGCAGACAGGGCCTCCTTGACGGCCGGGAGATACTCGAAACTCTTCGTGAAGACTCGAATCCGCTCCTCGGCCGCGGCATAGAGCTGGCGGGTCTCCCGTTCGGAGACCTCACCCACGTCGACCACCCAGAAGAGTTCCTCCGTTGGCGTGATGTCCTGGCTGGCCGCCTCGAAGCGACTCTGGAAGGTCTCGAGGAACGCCTCGCGCATCGACTGGATCGACTGACGCTCGGATTCGAAGGTCTGGCGACGGTTCTCGATGGCCCGATCGAGGATCTCCGCGGGGGGCTTTGGCTGGTACTCCTTCGGCCGGCCCGGGATGACCTTGAGGAACCCACGGTCGCTCAGTTCGGAGAGGACGTCGTAGATGCGAGCCTTGGGAATACCCGTAGCCTCCGAGAGTGTGGGAGCGGTCGTCCGGCCGATGGTGAGCAACTCCGTGAGGGCCCGGACCTCGTACTCGCCGAGATCGAGGCGTTCGAGCAGCCACTCGGGATCCGGTTCGTCCATTCGTCCCGTGGATCACGGGGCGCGGGCAAAAAGGGGTCGGTACCTTTTTGCCGCGGGCTCACGATGAGTGACTAAGAAAATGAGTAACCAGCTGTCGGAGCCGGAACCCGACGGGGAGGACCCCGATCGGGCCCATCTGGCGGACGTCGAGAGCGGAGCCGGGTGCACGGAGATCTGGGAAACGCTCAGCGAACAGCGGGCCGAAGCTGAAGCGACTGAGGACTGATGGGTACTTGTGTTTCGCGGGGGTTTGAATACGTAGCCCGACCGATTGCCAATATGCGAGTCCACCACCCATGAAGGCAGTCATCCTGGCCGCTGGCGAGGGTCAGCGGCTCTCCCCCCTGACGAACGTCCGCCCGAAACCGATGCTTCCAGTCGCGAACGAACCGATTCTGGCACGGGTCATCGAGGCCGTCTCCGCGGCCGGCATCGAGGAGATCCTCCTCGTGGTCGGCTACAAGTCCGACCGCATCCAGCAGGCGATCGGCGACGGCGACGACTGGGGTGTCGATGTCACCTACGTAACGCAGGCAAAACAGCTCGGTACTGGAGACGCCGTCCTGCAGGCCGAGCCCCACGTTGCGGAGGACTTCCTGGTGCTGAACGGTGATCGGGTCACCGACAGCCAGGTCCTCACCGACGTCATCGAACGTCGCGAGGCGACCGGCGAGACGGTCATGGCTGTCACACGGGCCGAAGAGCGCTCCCTCTATGGCGTGGTCGAGTTGGACGGCGATCGAGTCATCGACATCATCGAGAAACCCGAGCCACACGAGATCGACTCGGATCTGATCAACGCCGGGGTGTACGCCTTCGGGCCGGAGATCTTCGAGGCCATTCGGGCGACCTCGACACACGGGGAACTCGAACTGACCGACGTGCTCTCGTTCCACCTGGATCGCCAACCGATTCAGGCCGTTCCCGACCGGCAGCCCTGGCTCGACGTCAGCCGCCCCTGGGACCTGCTCTCGGTCAATGCGGCGTTGCTCGACGAGGAGGATACGGGCGATCGGGCGTCGATCGATCCGACGGCCGCCGTCTCCGCTGGCGTGGCACTCGGATCAAACGTCCAGGTCTACCCGAACGCCACCGTCTTGAACGGGACGGCGATCGGCGACAACGTCACGATCGGGCCGAACGCCACGGTCTCGAACTCGATTCTGATGGCCGACGTGACAGTCGAGGCTGGCGCAGTCGTCCGGGACGCCATCGTCGCGGAGAACGTCACGATCGGGCCGAACGCGACCATCGTGGGCGGGAAAGCCGACGTGATCCTGCAGGAGACCGTGCATCGCGACGTGACCCTCGGCGGCGTGATCGGAGACAACGCAATCATGGGGGGTGCGGTGACGGTCCATCCCGGGAGTTTCGTCGGCAACGGAGCAACAGTGGCACACGGCGCACAGATCGACGGCCGCATCGAACCGAACGGAACGGTCCAATAATGTGTGGAATTACCGGCTACGTCGGCGATCGCGACGCGCTCCCGATCGTCTCCTCGACACTGGCGAACCTGGAGTACCGGGGGTACGATTCCGCGGGTGTCGCCCTGGGGAACTCCGAACTGGAGATCTACAAGGCCGAGGGCAAGATCGGGGAATTGACGCTTCCGGACAGTTCCACGGCGCGAAGCGGGATCGGTCACACACGGTGGTCGACTCACGGGCCGCCAACGGACGAGAACGCCCACCCCCACACGGACTGTACGGGGGAAATCGCAGTCGTCCACAACGGCATCATCGAGAACCACGCCGAGTTGCGGGCCGAACTGGGAGCGAACCACACCTTCACGAGCGACACGGACACGGAAGTCGTCCCGCACCTGATCGAGGAACACTGGGATGGCGGGGACTTGCTCGACGCCGTGTCAGCGGTCGTCGATCGGCTTGCGGGGAGTTTCGCCATCGCGGTGCTCGTTGAGGGCCGGAACGAGATCGTGGCCGCACGCCAGGACAGTCCGCTCGTGATCGGTCACGGCGACGGCGAAAACTTCCTGGCGAGTGACGTGCCGGCCTTCGTCGAGCACTCCCGGGACGTGACCTTCCTCGAAGACGGGGACGTCGCCCGGATCGCGCCGGATGGGGTGGAGATCTACCACGACGGCGAGCGAATCGAACGGGAGCGGACAGCAATCGAGTGGGAGGCCGAAGCCGCGGAGAAAGGCGGCTACGAGCACTTCATGCTCAAGGAGATCCACGAGCAGCCCCGGGCGCTGCGCCAGGCGCTAACCGGACGGGTGGACGCGCTTTCCGGAGACGTGGATCTGGACCTGGGACTGCCCGAAGAGTATCTGCAATCCCTGGAGGAGATCCAGATCGTCGCGGCGGGGACCTCCTATCACGCCGGGTTGTACGCCAAACAGTTGCTGGAAGACCTGGCGGACGTTCGCGTGACCACGCACGTCGCAAGCGAGTACGAGGTGGGCGGGGGGCGGGACCCCTGGCAGACGCTGGTCATGGCGATCACCCAGAGTGGGGAAACCGCCGACACCCTGGGGGCCCTCCGAAGGGCCAAAGCGAGCGGTGCGCGCACGCTGGCCATGACGAACACGGTCGGGAGCACGGTCACTCGCGAGGCCGACGAGACCGTTTACATCCACGCCGGGCCGGAGATCGGCGTGGCAGCGACGAAGACCTTCGTCTCGCAAGTGGCGACGGCGACGATGCTGGCAGTCGCGCTTGGGCGGGTTCGAGGAACGCTGAGTCGGGACGAGGCCGGGGCGGTGCTCGACTCGCTCCGTGGGTTGCCCGGCGCGATCCAGCAGGTGCTCGATCGGGAGGCCGAGATCGAGGCGATCGCCCAGGAGTACGCCGACCGCGAGGCCTTCTTCTTCCTCGGGCGTCGGCTAGGGTACCCAGTCGCCCTTGAGGGAGCGCTGAAGCTGAAGGAGATCTCCTACGATCACGCGGAGGGATTCGCGGCCGGTGAGCTGAAACACGGGCCGCTGGCGCTCGTGACCGAGAACGTGCTCGTGCTGTCGGTGTTGACTGACGGCTCCAATCCGGAAGCGACGCTGCACAACGTGGCCGAAGTGGACACCCGCGGGGCGGCGACAGTTGGATTCGGTGAACCAAACGGCGAGCAGAATGTACTAGACCAGTCTTTCCCAGTGCCCGAAGCCGGATTACTAGAGCCGGTTGTCGCGAACGTCTACATGCAGCTGTTCGCGTATCACGTCGCCCGTTCGAAAGGGCGAGCGATCGACAAGCCGCGAAATCTGGCGAAGAGCGTTACCGTGCAGTGAAAGTTGTGTCGGGTTCCCACATAAAGAACGTTTTGTGGGATTGATTTCTGTTGCGGGGGCAAGATTATTGCAAGACCCACGCGTAGGATCTCCTAATGAGTGGAACAGCAAAGACGGATGATCGTGGGCGGATCGTCATTCCCCGAGCGGTACGGGAGAAACACGGCGACCGCTACCGCATCGTCGAACTCGACGATCGAGTGGAACTCATTCCCCTCCGATCCGACCCAATCGAGGGGCTTCAGGACGCGGTCGGGGACGCGTTCGAGGGGAAGACGATCGCAGAAATCAAAGCCGAGGCCCGACAGACCGCTCGCGAGGAGGCCCTTTCCGAGGACACGACATGATCTATGCGGACACGGACTTTTTCATCGCACTGGTCAAAGACGACGACTGGCTCCAATCGCGGGCCGCGGAGATCGCCCGTGAGTACGAGGGCGAAATATACACGTCCCGCAGTACGCTCCTCGAACTACTCGTCATCTCGGACCGATTCGAGTTCGATCGACTGGCCGCACTCAGCTACGCCCTGGATATCGCTCACGTCGAAGAAGACGAATCGGTGCTCTTCCGGGCGGCCGATTACATGGACCAGCACGGGCTCACTGCCTTCGACGCCTATCACGTCGCCTATGCCGATTCCGATCCGATAGTGTCCTCTGACAAACAGATCGAAGCGGTGACTGACCAGCGGATCGCGATCGAATCCGGAGAGCGGGATTGAGTTTCCAGTCGCCAGTTTGGGTTACTCTTTCGACTGAATCGCGTACAGCTCTGCGTACTCCCCATCCGCATCGAGTAACTCCCGGTGCGTGCCGGACTCGATGATCTCACCAGCGTCGACAGTGTGAATCCGATCGGCGTTTTGCACCGTCGAGAGGCGATGGGCGATGGCGATCATCCCGTAATCCCGGTCCATCGACTCGATCGAGCGCTGGACTTGCCGTTCGAGATTGGAGTCCAAATCGCTCGTCGCCTCATCGAGGACGAGGAAATCGGCGTCTTTGAGGAGGGCCCTGGCGAGGGTGACACGCTGGCGCTGGCCCCCGGAGAGACGAACACCGTCGTCACCCAGTTGTGAGTCATACCCCCGCGGGAGTTCGTTCAGGAATTCGTCCACCTTGGCGATCTCACAGACTTCTTTTACTTCTTCGCGAGTGGCGTCCCGATTGCCGATCGTGACGTTGGCTTCGAGGGTGTCGTTAAAGATGTATGGCTGCTGGCGAACCACCGCGATACGTTCGCGCCACTGGTCGATGTCGAACTCCTCGATCGGGGTGCCATCAGCGCGAATTTTGCCTTCGTCGGGGTCGTACATCCGGGCCAGAAGTGAGACGATCGTTGACTTGCCAGCGCCGGACTGGCCCACGAAGGCCACGAACTCGCCCCGCTCGACGTCGAAGGAGATGCCCTGCAGGACTGGTTCGTCTGGCTCGTAGGCGAAGTGAACGTCCTCGAACTCGATCTCATCGACGGACTGGACTGGTTTGTCCCCGTCCGGTTCCTCGTTCTCTGTGAGTCGGTCGAGGAACTCCTGGGTGCGGACGAGATGGGAGATATTCCCCTCCAGATTGTAGAAGAAGCTGTTGAGCGTGCTCACTCGTGGGGCGAGCTGGAACATCGCGATGAGGAAGATCCCGAGTTCGCCAAGGGAGAGCCCGGAGTAGGTAAACCCGACGTAGATGAGGACGAAAATCGTCAGCGCGGCGGCGAGCTGGTAGTAGTTCTGAATTGCGGCCTTGTTCCGGGTCAGATCGACACTCGAATCGGCGTACTGTTCGATCGACTCGCGGAACGAGGAAAAGACCTCATCGGAGAGGCCGAAGAGTTTGACGTCCCGCACACCCTGGGTGCCCGCCTGGACGGCCTCCTGGACTTCCTCGTTTGCCTGGGCGACTCGATTGCCCACAGTTACCGCCGGCTCGATGACGAAGCGCAGGAGGACGGTAATCCCGCCCAAAAGAACGATCGCCAGGCCAGTCATCGTCGGCGTGATGTAGAGCATGACCCCCATGTAGACGGCGACGAGGAAGACGTACTCCATCGTCCGGACGCCATCGCGGATGACCCGGCCGGAATAGCGGGTCTCGGTGATGATGGCGTTGAGGACGTCATCGGAGCCTTCCGCATCGAAGTAGCTGATCCGGGCCCCGAGTGCCCCCTCGAAGGCACGCGTGCGAAGTGACTTCTCGTAGTGTTTCGCGAGGATCGCCCGTAGCCAGGCGACCAGGAAGGAGAACGTGTACCGGATGATCATCACGAGTGCGACGCCGACGATCAGATAGCCCAGCGTGAACGGCAGGCCGACGAAGTCATAGAACGCGAGGAAGGTTTCGAGTACCGGGCCGCCCCCCTCAACTGGGCCCTCAGTCTGGGCGACTTCCAGGATGGGATAGATGAATCCCAGGCCGACGCCCTCGAGGACTGCGGCCAGGCCGCCGAAGAGAACGAGACCGAACGTGAACGTAGGGCGATAGGCGGCCACCCGACGGAGGGCCGCGATCTTTTCCACCCACGAAAGTTCATCTGCAGCAGTCATCGAATTGGCGGGAGTTTCAAGCGTACGGGCATAAGGGTGGTGAATGCTGTCGGGATCGAGTGACGTCGCCGACGCCTACCAGGTGAGCCCTTCGTACACGATGCCGTCGCGACCCTCGATTACTCTGCGGCCGTCGATGACAACTGGCTCGACCATCGACTCGAACTCCGTGTCGAGGGCGGCGAATTCGTCCCAGTCGGTGACTACGAGCGCCGCAAACGCGTCCTCGAGGGCTGTGGCGGCTGAATCGGCGTACTCGATATCGGGGAAGTGGGCCTGCATGTTCGCGGTCGCGACGGGATCGTAGGCCACGACATTTGCATCGCGGTCCAGCAGGCCCTGGATGATCGGAATCGCTCTGGAGTTTCGTGTGTCATCCGTGCCGGGTTTGAACGCCAGGCCGAGCACGGCGACTCGTTTGTCTGCGACGTCGACGTGTTCGTCCAGCAGGTCGAGCATGCGTGTCGGCTGGTGGTCGTTGACCTCCCTGGCGGCTTCGAGCATCGGTGGCTCGTAGCCGGCCTGTGTTGCCGCTGCGATGATGGCATCCACGTCTTTCGGGAAGCAACTGCCGCCCCAGCCGACCCCGCTGCGAAGGAACTGCTCGCTGATGCGGTCGTCCAGCCCGATGGCCTCGGCCACCTCGTAGGCGTCCACGTCGAACTCCTTGCAGATGTTCCCGATGTCGTTGATGAGGCTGATCTTGCTGGCGAGGAAGGCGTTGTTCGCGTACTTGATCATCTCGGCCTCGCGAATCCCCGTGGCGAAGATCGGTGGCTCGCCTGTGGCTTGCTCGCGGAGCGGTTCGTACACGGATTCGAGCGTTTCCCGAGCCGCCGCGTCCTGGGTGCCCAGGACGATCTTGTGTGGTTCGAGGAAGTCCGTGACGGCAGAGCCCTCACGGAGGAATTCCGGGTTCATCGCGACATGGAAATCCTCGCCGGCCGCCTTTCCGGCGGTGGATTCGATGGCGGTGGCGACCAACTCCTCGGTCGTTCCGGGGATGACGGTACTCTTCACGACGACGAGATGTGGTGTCTCCTTCTCGGCGAGGACCTCTCCGACCGACTCGGCGGCGGCCTCGATGGAGGCCGTGTCGATGCTGCCGTCCTCGTTGGAGGGGGTAGGGAGTGCCAGAAACGTGACTTCTGTGTCGTGGATAGCCTCGTAATCGGTCGTTGCACTGAGTTTCGAGCCAGCGTGGGTCGCGATCAAATCGTCCAGGCCGGGTTCGTGGATCGGGGACTCGCCTGAGTTGATCGTCTCGACGATTTCCTCGTCGATATCCACGTTTACTACCTCGTGGCCCAGGTCGGCAAAGCAGCCCGCAATCGTGGTTCCCACGTAGCCCGAACCGACGATACTGAGTTTCATTGCACGCGGGTTTGACGGGGAACGGTTAAGGCGTTCTGAAAGACCGGTCTGCTGTTTGTCGTCTGCGCTCTCTTTCTGGCGTTCGTGATAATCGTTTCCTCGCACCGTTCCGAAAAAAGCGATGTATCCCCCAGATCGATCATTCCCCGGACGAGGGTTCGAGATAAGCTTCGAGAGCGTCGACGACAGTTCGGACGAACGCCTCATCAAGGCGACCTTGCCGCCGAACAATCGCGGCGTGCTTCGGGGACGCCACAGCCCATGGCGAAGCGTAGGACTGCCGAGGCATTCCACCCTCGACCCAATCCGCGTCGTCGAGTGGAATTCCCCCTTCGTGGGGCGTCGTTGTCAGTGTTACCGTCATGTACTCTTCGTCACCGAACGGATGGGTGTCGTTGTTGAGAATCAGCCATGGTCGAGGACTTTCCCCCGACTTGAACGGGTCCGGTCCCCAGACGACATCCCCACGCTGATAGCTCATTCAGAATCCTCGTCCGACACGGCGTGCTTCAGCCATTCGTCCATGTCTTCGTCCCCGAAGCGGTCGTTTGCGGCGCGAGTGCTCTCGGAGAGACTTGTGTAGGCAGCCACCGCATCGGCCTCGCCGACCGCCCAGTAATTGCCCCGGTGGCGGACGAGTCCCCGGTCTTCGAGCCGCGAGAGAACAACACTGATGCTCCCCGCTTTTACGTCGGCCGCGTCCCGAATTTCGCTCTGGGTGAACGCTTTCTCGGGATGCGCGGCGAGGAACCGCATCACGCGGTCGGCATTCGTCTCCCCGCCGTTCCGAAGTTGGTCTTCGGGGGCGGATTCGAAGGTCTCGATGTCGATTGCCATGTGTATTTCTTTGTCAGCCAGTGTATTAGATGTATTGGCGTATTTTCAGCTGTCACGGCCCAAGAGTTAGCTATGAGGTCGAATCAATCGGTAATCGCCGCAATTGTTTCTCCAGGGCCGCATCCAGCTGGCCTAGTTTCTTACTCCGCCGTCGCGTCCTGGCGTTCTTCCTGCAATCGCTTTTCGACTGTATCGCGGTCCTCAGGATACCCCACGTCGATACGCCGAGGGACTTCGTCCCCTCGAGGTCCCTCACTACACTCGCGGGATCGCCAGCCGTCCATGCGAATCGCGGGTCGGTTCCTCCCCGCTCGCTTGTACCGTGGTCGCTACGTTGCCACGCTAATCGCGTCGATGGTGTGTCCGGATTCGATGAGCAGGTCGATGGCGTCACTCAGTTCGTATTCGCCGCGGTCGGAGGGCTGAATCAGTTTGTCCACGTGTCGGCGCGCCATGTAGTGAGCGGTGGTACCACCGTGTTGCTCCTCCCCACTCGTGTCACGATTGAGAACGCCCAGCGTTTCAATATAGAACGAATCGCCCCAATCTATATGGATGCAGAGCAGGGATTAGTAGGTATGGATGAGGACGAACCGCATACTGATCGAGGATATCTGGAACACCAAACGACGGGAGAAGATCGCGTTCGGATGGTCGCACTGCAGCTTTCAGAGCCGCGAACGGCCAACTGGATCGCCGACGAAGCGGGATGGTCCCACGAGCCGACCAAGCGTGTCCTCGAACGACTCGTCGACGACGGGATCGTCCGACGTGACGAATCCGGGACGCACACGACGTATTATCCCGACTATCGCCGTCAGGCGATGCAAGAGGCGATGCGTCTCCGGGACAGCGGTCACACCGTCGAGGAACTGACAGACCGCCTCGCGGATATGAAGGCACAGATCCGGGAGTGGGAGGACGAATTCGACGTCGAGTCGCCGAACCAACTCCGCGGAACGCTTACAGACGACACACTCGACGTCGACGAGGAGGATCGGCGTCGTGAAATCGCTCGGAAGTGGGCGCATCTCGATCGGCGCATCCACATCGTCGGGTTCGCAATTCGTGAATGGGACTTCCTCGCTCCAAGGACGGATCCCGTCGAGGCAAGCGGGTAACGAATGTCGGTCCCACATCCCGGCGGCGATCCGAATGCGAATCTGTATGCCCAACTGAAACGGGACGTACTGGACCGCGTTCCGGAGATCACGCTCGTCGAGTACGAACCGGATCCCATCGAAGCCAGACAATTGCGGGCCGTGTTCGACCCTGATCGCCTACCGCCTGCCACCGGGCCTGAATCACCGGAACTGACTATCAGGTGGTATCGACAGGACCCACACGATTGGTTCCGTGTCGATTACATCGACCCGAACACGGGCATTCGCGCTGGCTGGCACCAGGACGAAGATCACCCGGATCTCGGGCGAGCGCATTTCCAGTACACGATCGATGACGAAACGAATCGACGCGCTTTCTCGTTCGAACACGAGACACCCTCGCTGATCCTGTGGGACATCGTCTCGGATCTCTTCGATCGCGTTCTACCGAAGCACCAGTCCAGCGGTCTGTAACGGCGAGGGCGCAGGACGTGCACGAGTCACTATCGACTTCGCAGGCAAACAGTGACAGATTTCACTTTCAGAACAGGTCGATCGTGACCGTGACGAGCGGATCGAGTGATGGCGCACTACTTTTTCGATACCTCTGCACTCGCGAAACGATATGCCCAGGAACCAGGGACGGATGTCGTCGACGACCTCGTCGAACGCGACGACGACACGATCCAACTCACCTCATTACCCGTCGTCGTACTCGGGGGATCTCTTCTGTTCGTAGCTAGTGTGATGGAACACTAGCCTTTTCAGGGCCCGCAACCTACAGACCGACATGAGCAGCGACAGGGTCGACGCCGAGAGCAAAGTGTCGGGGAACCAGGCGAACATCCCCGCACGGATTCGCCAAGAACTCGACATCGACGACGGAGATCACCTTCGCTGGCAGCTCGAAGCGGACGGGACGATACGCGTCCAAGTCATCCAGCAACGAGCCGGAACGTTCGCCGGCTTCGAGGGCTACGACGGAACGGCGTCGACGGACGTGACCAGCGAGCACGACGACTGGGGCGTCCACGTCGAGTGATGCCTCGAGCACTCCTCGACACGACGGTCCTCTTCGCGGCGGCGTACCGCCGAGATGACGCCCACGAGGTGGCATTGCCGATACTCCAGGGCATCGACGACGGCTCGTTACCGGAGGCGGTGGTGCTGGATTACGTGCTCGCGGAAACGCTCAACGGCCTCCTCACGCACGCCGGGCACGAGTCGGCCGTCGATCTGCTGGACCGGCTCGAGGAGAACGCTCGATTCCACATCGATTCGCTCGGCACGGACGCCCTCGCCACCGGAAAAGCGCTGTTCCGTCGACACGAGCCGCTCTCCTTCGTCGACGCCAGCATCGTCGCCTACATGCAGACTGAGGGGTTGGGCTACCTCTACGCCTTCGACGACGATTTCGATGCGGCCGATGGTGTGTATCGACTCGATACGGCGACGGACCCCTACGACCCGAACTAATTTTGGTGGACTGGATTCGTGTTGGATTGGGAGGAATATCGTGAATCCCTATTCCGACATCGCGTTCTGGCGTTCTTCCTGCAGCCGTTCTTCGGCTTTGTCGCGGTCTTCGGGATAGCCCACGTCGATACACCGAGGGACTGCGTCCCTCGAGATCCCTCTCACTACGTTCGCGGGATCGCCAGCCGTCCATGCGAATCGCGGGTCGATTCCTCCCCGCTCGCTTATACCGTGGTCGCTACGTTGCCACGCTAATCGCGTCGATGGTGCGTCCGGATTCGATCAGTAAGTCAATAGCGTCACTCATCCCTATTCGCCGCGGTCGGAGGGCTGGACGAGATGAGAGGCAAAGAAGTTGGCCGGCGTGAATGTGTCGAAGCCCGTCATGACGTGCTCCGAGGGTGGGTCTTTGGGTTCAACGAAACAGCGGTCGGGCAGATCAGGTACACCATTTGCTCGAGATTACACCGACAGCACTGACACCCAGCACTCCGGCAGAAACACTATTACACAAACGCCGATAACTTGTCATCATGAACGACGAAACCGGGAGCGAACAGTCTCGGGAGGCCGTACTTGAGGACCTTCGAGACGTCCTCGCAGACCATCCGGTTTCGTTCGCGCTGGTGTTCGGATCGACCGCCCGTGGAACGGCGACGGGCGAGAGCGACCTCGACGTAGCCGTCGAATTTCGGGACGTTCGACCGGGTGACGACGGGTACAGTGACACATACCTCAGGACGCACGTCGCCGTCGCCGAGGCCATCTCCGGCGACGTGGACGTCGTCGACGTTCACTCCATGTCGCCGGAGTTCGCCAGTATCGCGTTCGGCGAAGGGACGGTCGTCGTCGGTTCCAAATCGCGTCGCGACGAGCTGGAAGCCGAACTGGCACGAGAACCGTCGCTAAAGCGTGCTCGCGAACGCGTGACAGGCGCGGCACGGCGACTCCGAGATGGGGCTTGAATGACTGACGAGCATACGGCACACGTCTAGCGTATCGCGGACGGGGTCGAAGACATCGAGCGGACCGTCCGTGAGCTACGCTCATTCCAGTCGTTGACGCTGGAGGAGTACCAGTCCCCGGACCATCGACAGACGCGAGCTGCGGTGGAGCGACACTTCGAGACGCTGACTGCGGCGACGGTCGACGTCGCGAAGACGATCTGCCGACTCGAATCTGTAGCGGTTCCGATCCACCGAAAGGACGTGATTCGTGCGGTCGAATCGTGTGGGATCATAGCAGTAACAGCGCGGAAACCCACCCGTTCACGGGTGGAAGGAAGCGCGTAAGCTCTGTGCAACAACCCACCGACAATGGCCGGGCCAACTCCCTAACGTCTTTCAACTATCAAGCACACTTATGGCATATGGAGAAGCGGCGGACTGTTCCCGTCAAACTTGACGTGGACAGTGACGACGCCGCACTCCTCGAAAATACCATAGACGAATTCCTGTGGGCTGCCGACTACGTCACACGCCACGCGTTCGAGGGTGGATACGTCACCACGAGCAAGACCACGCTCCACGACGACACCTACGACGACGTGCGCGACGAGACGGCCTTACACAGCAACCACGTCCAAGCCGCCCGAAACAAGGCCGCCGACGCCTGCAAGAGCGTGGTCGAAAAGTGGAAGCAGGGCAAGAAAGCGTCGATGCCACACTTCACCAGCCCCCATCTCGTCTACGACCACCGCACCGCCACCTTCCACGACGAGTATGTAAGCCTCGCCACGGTCGATGGCCGGATTGAAGCCGACTACGTGCTTCCTGACGATAATCGGGATACGCCTCACGCGGAATACCTGTTCTCAGACGAGTACGAGACTACGGGGGCGGAACTACACTACAGCAACGGCAACTGGATGCTTCACATCCACACAAAGACGGACGTGGAGTCTGACACGCCGGAACAGGCACCCACCGAGAACGGAACGGTTCTCGGGGTTGACCTCGGCGTGAACAATCTGGCCGTCGCTTCAACGGGCACGTTCTGGACGGGCGACGAGTTCGACCACTGGCGGCGCGAATACGAGAAGCGGCGTGGCGACTTGCAGCAATGTGAGACGCGGTGGGCACATGAGAATATGCAGGCAGTCGGTCGCAAAGAAGAAGGTCGGTTCAAGATAGTGCTTCACCGTATCTCGAACGAGTTGGTTGCTGAAGCTCGTGATTACGAGTGTTCGGTGATAGCGTTTGAGGACCTGACCGACATTCGTGACCGCACTGGTGCGTCGTGGGGGCACAATTGGGCGTTCAACCGCCTCTACGAATACGTGGAGTACAAAGCTGAAGAATACGGCATCGAGGTAGCACAGGTTGACCCCGAGAACACGTCGCGGCGGTGTTCACATTGTGGATTCACCCACCCCGACAACCGTCACGACGAGGCCTTCGAGTGCCTGAAATGCGGCTACGAGAATCACGCCGACTACAACGCCGGCAAGAACATCGGTTTGCGGTATCTCCGTCGGAACCAAACTGGCTCCGGTGGAGGCGCACCCGTAGGCGTGCGCTTGAACAGCGGGATGTTGAACGCGAATGGAGAGTATGAGTCTCCTGCCGACGATGAGTCGGCCAGAGCGGGAGTCCACGCTGAAAGCCCACGGCTTTAGCCGTGGGTTAGCTTACCCCATACTGTGGAATAAACTCGACGGAAACCCCACCGGAACGTCTTTGACAATTCACCCACTATTTTCGACCATGAGCGACGCTCGAAACGGCACGCCGGCTCTCGGACGGCTCGCAATTCGGAGTGCTCGACTCGAGGCGATGCGGGAGCGGATGGACTCGTTCGTCCACGAACAGGACGTGCACGAGTCGCTGTCGACGCTTCGCAAGCGGACTGTGACAGACGTCCCACTTTCAGAACAGGTCGATCGTGACCGTGACGAGCGGATCGAGTGATGGCGCACTACTTTTTCGATACCTCTGCACTCGCGAAACGATATGCCCAGGAACCAGGGACGGATGTCGTCGACGACCTCGTCGAACGCGACGACGACACGATCGTAATCACGTCGTTATCTGTCGTCGAACTCGCCTCCGCACTTCGTCGAAAACGAAATCGTGGCTCCCTATCTCCCGACGACGTGGATGGGCTCCTGACGATATTCTTCGAGGAAGCGCTGGAAACGTTCGTGGTCGTTCCACTCGACGAAACCCGATACGAAACAGCACTCGACATCGTTCTTGAAGACGACTTACGAACGCTGGACAGTCTGCAATTGGCCGCTGCACTTGACATCGGCGCGGATCTCGAGTTGACCTTCGTCAGCGCCGATCGTGACCTCAACGAAGTCGCCACACTCCGTGGGCTGGAAACGCTCGACCCAGCAGCCCAGGACAGTCCCACCACTGATTCTGACGATCGCTAAGGTGACCGCTCTTCGACCGGTCGGGTTCACTCCGCCGTCGCGTCCTGGCGTTCTTCCTGCAGCCGTTCTTCGGCTTTGTCGCGGTCTTCGGGATAACCCACGTCGATACGCCAGCCGTCCATGCGAATCGCGTCGATGGTGCGCCCGGATTCGATGAGTAAGTCAATCGCGTCACTCAGTTCGTATTCGCCACGGTCGGAGGGCTGGACGAGATGGCAGGCATGGAAGATCGCGGGCGTGAAGGTGTAGAAGCCGGTCATCACGAGGTTCGAGGGCGGGTCCTCGGGTTTCTCGATCACGTTAACGATCTCGCCGTAGCCATTGGTGTCACAGACGCCATAGCGGGAGGCCTCCTCGTATGGGACTTCCTCGACCAGGAAGGCCGCGTCGGTGCGGTTCTCTCGTTGTCTGTTGATCACGTCCTCGAGGTTGGCCTGGAAGATGTTGTCCCCGAGCATGAGCATGAAGTCATCGTCGATGTGTTCCTCGGCGGTGAGGAGGGCATGCGCGAGGCCGTTCTGTTCACGCTGGTGGGCGTAGGTGATTGGCGTGTCGCGGTACTCGTCGCCGAAGTGACTGATGATGTCCTCCTTCTGGTAGCCGACTATTACTATTAATTCGGAGGCATCGAGTTCGACGAGGCGGTCGAAGACGTGAGCGACGAGTGGTTGGCCGTCGACTTCGACCATGGCCTTGGGTTTGTCGTCGGTGAGGGGGCGAAGGCGGGTGCCCTTGCCGGCGGCGAGGACGACTGCTTGCATTGGGTGTGTCTTACCTGGTGGGGAGCAAATAGGTTTTCGTTGGTGAGGTAGGTGAATAGACCGCGGAAACTTAGGGCTCAATTCCCCGAAAGCCCCCTTTCATTCCCATCCCGTAGATTTTGGGGCATCGTAGCCGCACCAAATTCGATTCGCTCGCTACTGAGAAATGTACGGAAGATCGACTGGAAGATTTCTGTCTACGGTTTCGCGGAACTCTCGTGAAACCACTAGCAGGACCACGAAGTAAACACCAGCCCCTATAGGGACCAGAATCAACACCGTCGCGAAGTTATCTCCAAGGAGGCGGAACGTATTCTCCACCCAGAGGCCACTATACACGAAGCCAGCCATGACGAATGCGGCAAACCACTGTTTGCCAATTTCCCAGTAAGGAACCTGGAAATCGATGATTGCATCGACGTGGTAATACCCGAGAACCAAACTGATTCCGACGGACGTCGCAGTCGCGACTGCGGCACCGACCCACCCGTACAGATAGATGAGTACCACGTTGAGGATCAAATTGGCGACCACGAAGACGGCATTGACTCGAAAGGCGAGGTCGGGGCGATCGATACCATTGAGGGTATTGAGAAATTGCGTCTGGTATCCTTGGATGAGGTTGGCGACGATTAGGATGGCCAAGACTGTGGCACCCTGTGGGAATTCCGGACCGTAAAGACGGAGGATTCGCTCACCGAGGATTGCGCCGCCCAACAGACCGGGAGCAAGGAACAATCCACCAAAGGTGAGAGCCTGTTCAAGAATACGTGATACCGCCTGGGTATCCTGTTTGGCAGAAAGCTCACTGATTTCGGGAAACAGGGTCGCTCTCAGCGAATTACTGAACAGAATGAGAAATTGACCAATATTCCACGCGACTGCATAGATTCCAATCAGCGTCTGGGAAACGAAGAATCCCAACACGATGACATCGGTATAATTGAACATCCGGCCCCGAAGCGATCCCAGCCAGGAGTACTTCGCGAAGTCGAACAAGCTTCTGAAGTGGTCCGTGGAGGGTCTGGATATCCCACCGAGATTGCTGACGACCAAATAGCTACCAATCAGGAGGACGAGAAAATAGCCTGCGACGTGACCCGCCAAGAGTCCCACCGTACTGAGACCCGAAAATATCAGGAACACCTGGAAGAGGCTCCGTCCACTTATTCGAACTGTTGACAAAATACCACGAATGTGGACCATATGCAACCCCGTTAGAATCGACATTATCACTGCGTTCAGCAACACCACGAGCAGTATCAAAACGACGTACCCCGTAGCCGGATATCCGATATAAGAATCAACGTGCGGGCGGAACACGAGGAGAAGACTCGATAGTACAACGAACAGTATCGCGATTACCGAGATCGCTGCTATTGAAAATTCTTCCTTGGCCGTCCCCTCGGAGACGCGTTTTGTAAGCGCACCCGACACACCAATTTTCCCTACGATCGCAAGCCAGGAAACGAGGCCAATTACCAAGTGATAAATACCGAGTGGGTCAGGTCCCACGACCCTCGCAATATACAATGTGGCCACGAAACCAATAATAGAGGCGAGAAAGCGGGAGAGGAAGAAAATGACCGACGTTTGCCCGAGGCGCATGCTATGTACAGAGTGGGATTGGTATTAACCAAGGTCTTTATGGATTGGCCATGACCGTGTCGAGCGAGCCGAACGGTCTGGCTCAAGTCTCAGAAATGAAAGACGGCGTCCCAAGTGATTTTTCTAAAATCGTCAGAGAGAATCTACAGAACCGCGGACCAGCATCGTTTTAGTGCTCTATAGCCCAGACGGAAAATGATGGCCGGTACGTTTCAAGAATGGTTCGCAGAACATCGCGAGCAAATTCGCAAAGAACCAAGCAGTGGGTTGAAACACGCTGCATTTACAACGTACCTCGGACTCTGGTATACCCTCACGTCACGGTGGCCTCTTGGAACTCAAGTATTCGAAGAAGACTGGGATCTCTTGATCGTACTCGACGCCTGCCGAGTAGACGTCCTCGAATCAGTCGCCGACGAGTACGACTTTCTTGAAAATATCGAACGCCGTGTGTCCATCGGGAGTCATTCGAGGGAATGGCTCGCGAAGACCTTCACGCGAGACTGGGCCAACGAAATCAACTCGACGGCGATGATTACGGGCAACCCTCACGTTGAGGCGGTCTTCCACGACAGAAACTACCCGCCGAAGGAAACTGTTCCGTTTGCATTCCCCCGGTGGAATGTGGTCCACGGCGAGGAGTTCGAAACAATCGAAAACCTTTCGCAGTACGATCATGGCGAAGGATACGGCGTCCCACCACGCCCCATTACAGATCGGACAATTACAACTAGCCGAGAGGGATCTGCGGAAAGGATCATTGCTCATTACATGCAACCCCACATTCCCTATATCGCCAAGGCCCTCGAAGCCGACCGCGAGCCGACTTCGAATGAGGCAAGGGGATGGAAAAATCTCAAGACGTCCGACATATCCCGCGCAGATCACTGGTCACTGTATCGTGACAACCTTCGCCTCGTTCTCGATGACATCGGTCTATTGCTGAAGAATATCGACGCGGAGCGAGTCCTTCTCACAGCCGACCATGGAAATGCATTCGGTGAGTGGGGTGCGTACGGACATCCAGAAGGATTCCCACACCCGTCCGTCAAGTACGTGCCCTGGATCGAACTCGACGCGACGGATACCGGGATGTACGATCCAGCGTACACTTTTTCCGAGTCGGGAAAGTCCTCAGTCGAACAAAATTTGCAGGATTTGGGATATTTGTAAATTAATTGCATCTGGGAATTTAATCAGCTTAAAAAAGCAAGTAGACAAGGAATAAACTGTGGTAAATTGAGTAGTATCCAAGTGATAAGAGTCACCGACAAGATTTAATGAAGAGAATGAGTTCATATAGCTTAAGATGAACATAGGGAGATTAGCGTATAATGTATATTCAAAGATTTTTGGACATGACCAGGTACTAAATACCTTCATCAATGCATATTCAGATAACTACAAAAGTATTTCTCGGAAAGCAAATATTGATAGAGGAAATGAAGTATTTGGCAATGTCCAAATGGACGAATTCGTCAAAATAAACAATTCTGGAACCCACATCAACGGAGACGTTAACATCGGGAGATACACCCACTTAAACGGCGAGAACTCATTGGTCGGGGAGATCAACATTGGGCAGTTTAACGCAATCGCAAAGCGGGTCCGGATGAGGACTTATAACCATCCAATGAGGTATGCCTCGGTTCATGGAAAAACGTACGATATTATTGGTGTGACACACGAGCCCGAACAAAAAGGCCCGATAGAAATTGGTAATGATGTTTGGATTGGATCGGATGTCAAAATCCTATCCGGCGTTACCATTGGTGATGGGGCAGTTATAGGGGCCGATTCAGTGGTAGTTGGTGATGTTGAGCCGTATTCAGTCGTAGCGGGGGTCCCTGCCGAACATAAATATTTCAGATTTAGTGAAAAAATTCGCAATGTATTATTGGATATAAAATGGTGGGACTGGCCAATTCAAAAAATGAGAGACAACAGCGATTTCTTTGAGAAGGATCTAACCAAATATGAAAGTAGGGGCGAGATCCTACAACTCATCAACTGATATCCATGTCACTTCAAGAATTTTATACTCAATTCAACCATGCATTAGACAATTATGGTCTCGTCACGGGGACACGTATGACAGCTGAAAAATTAGGCGAGCGAGTCCTCGCTCGATTTGGGTCAAAACTCAATTATGGATACCGACCGCTCGATTACGAGTGGGATGTATTGATTATATTGGATGCGTGCCGGTCAGATCTATTCGACGAATTTGCACCCCAGCATGAGATCTATGAAAGATTTGATAGCGTATCGTCGAAATACTCCTGTGCAAGTACCAGTCGTGAATGGTTCAAGAAGGGATTTGGGGCCGCAGATGATGAGCAGCTTTCAGAAGTTCATTACGTTACGCAGAATCCATTTATATCTAAGGTCGATTTAGATCGCTTTCACCAAGTTGAGGCATTGTGGGAGTTGACAGAAAAAGCGGAGCAAGAGAACCTAGATCCATCAACTGTTACAAATTTCGCTCTAAAAGCATATGCCAAGTCCAACGCACCTCGTTTCGTGGTCCATTATATACCACCACACGCACCGTTCCTTCATTGTGTAGATCGGTACGATTTAAGTAATAAATCGTGGGGTGGGAACACACACGATGTCTGGTTTGGGCTTCAGACAGGAGAGTATGACCACAAAAGTGTATGGAGAGATTACGGGAAAAATCTCTTGCATGTCCTCGACGAAGTTCAACGACTAACCAAACATGTGGAAGGGAACGTTGTAATTTCGGCAGACCACGCGAATGGTATGGGGGAGATGGGAATCTACGGTCATCCTGGATACGTCCCCCACCCAGCGGTCAAGAAGGTTCCGTGGGTAGAGATGCGAGGAGAAGGAATCAACTATGAGATTGATGAACTAGCGGAAGGGATATCTACACAGGAAAGCGAAGGCGGCGTTCAAGGCCGATTGGAGGCACTGGGATACGTATGAACGAACACTGTTAAAGAATAACCTTGAGGCCATTTTTATCAATATCGCCGCTAAGTAAGGAAAGATGACTGGTGCAGAATCTCAAAACAACTCATTGACCGTTAATGAAATACTGGTCCACGCATCCCGGAATGGGTTAAAGAATCAACAAGAAGATGGAGCTTTTCCACCAGGCAGGAATTATACCTATGACGAGCCCGAGACACCTGTTCGGACGACGTCACAGTGGCTTCTCACACTCTCAAAGGTCTACAAGATAACGGATAAGCAAAAGTACGAGAACGCTGCGAATGCTGCGATCGACTATCTCCTCAGTGATGAAGTCAGACCGCAGGGGTACACGTTTCACGCAAGAAGAACAGAAAAAAAGGACCAATGCAACGGACTCGTCGGCCAGGCAGGACCAATCCGAGCTCTAACAAGGGCTGGAATGATGTTCGGTCGGCGTGACGCCATCGAAACTGCGAAGGAGGTATTCGACCTCCATCCGTTCAATGAGGAATTAGGTTTGTGGGAGCGAATTGAAATAGATGGAACCAACCTCTCGTTCGATAGAACGCTCAATCATCAACTCATCTTTGCTGCAGCCGCTCGCGGATTATCCAGCGAATTCTCCACCGTCGATTCAAATCTCCGGAAATTCCTAAACAAGCTCGAATCGAATATAGAGATCCACTCGGATGGCCTCATCAAACACTACGCTCACCCACCGAGAATCCAATCTCTCCGAGAAGTTTTGAGCACTCCTCAATACTATAACCTTATCGTAAACGAGATTGCGTACACCTATTATTCGTTTTCCAGCGAACGTCGAAAAAAAGAACGGGGATACCAGTCAGTTAATCTGTATGCACTGGCACGATTACGACAAACATACCCAGATCACGAGTTCTGGAACAGCAACGTAATCGAGAAAGCAGTAAAATTCGCAAAGTCGAACCGATCAGAACTCGTTGATGGGAAGGATGTCAAACATGGGAGTCCTCTACAAGGAATCTCGATCGCGAAGGTTCTTGCAGAGTTCGAGGGCGAGCCTATGAATAGTTATACACATCTAATAGAACAGGACATTGCCGAGAACCCATCTCAGAGTGAGATGGTATTTGATATTGATGGAATCGACTCGAACACGCAAACGGCTTTAATTGCTTCCCTGGTAGACCTCCCCAACATTCAACTCAGCCCATAATGACACCAACTCTCTCAGTTGTCATCCCAGTTTACAACGACCCTGAAGGCATTCGTGACACACTGCAGTCCTTAGTAAATCAAGACGCATCTGCAGACCAATTCGAAATCCTCGTCGTCGACAACGACTCCACCGACGGGACGCCAGCCGTCATCGAAGAGTTCGAATCACAGTATCCCGACCTCGTCACCGGCCTTGAGGAGACGGAGATCCAGAGTTCCTACGCCGCCCGGAACACCGGCATCGAACACGCCTCTGGCGAGCTGATCGGCTTCCTCGACGCCGACGTGACAGTGGATGAAACGTGGGTCGAAGACGTGATTGAGCGATTTGAGGAGACAGACGTCGATTACCTGGGGTGTAACGTGGAGATGTACATTCCGGAGGGCGAAGATACATTCTGGGCGCGGTACGACAAAGCAATGGGACTACCTGTGGAGCATTATTTGAAGGAGAAAAATTTTGCTCCTACTGCTGCATTGGTAAGTCGATCCGTGATATTCGAGAGCGTAGGGGCGTTCGACACAGGCTTGATTTCTGGAGGAGACAAAGAGTTCGGACAACGGGTGTTCGAGGCAGATTATAACCTATTTTTTGAGAGAGAGGTTATAGCAAACCATCCCACAAGGACGACATTTCAGGACCATAAAAAGAAGTCTATAAGAGTTGGAAGAGGGCAATTCCAATTGTGGAAAAACCATGATGTCGGCAGTCATCCCTTTTCGCCATTAAGGATAATGCCTCCAAATCCTCAACGACTGGTTAAACGAGGTAATGAGAATTTCAAAATCAGATACTACCCTATAGCCTATTTCTTAAAACTTATTCAATTCCTAGGGGGCCTGAAAGAGTATACAATTTGATCGGTGAGATGTCCATTTGAATTTACGGACTAAAATTTAGAAGTTATATCAAGATTTTAGATGATTGCGATCAAATGTCTCAGGTTATTATTGGCCAATATGCTTATAGAAGGGAAGAATTCTACAATTGAATAGTGCGCTTGTTAGTCATGTTATTTGGGTGTTTTTGAAAGCCTTTATAAGTTTAGCTGCCTCATTTTTCATGTTGAAATTCTCAACTATTCTCTGACGGGCATGTTCAGAAAGTACCTGTCGATCAGGCTCATTTTGGAAAATTTTAAGCAATGCTTCGGCAATCGCCCGTTCGTTTCTCGGTTCAACCAGTAACCCATTTTTACCATCATCTATCAATTCAGGAATGCCTGAAACTGTCGTCGATACTGGCGGGGTTTCCATCGCCATTGCCTCCATTAAAGCCACAGGAATTCCATCTCTATCACCCGATTCCGCTATTACACTTGGCAGTAAAAAGCAGGATGCCTCATCAAGTTCAGAAATTAATCGTTTGTCGCTTACATTATCGAGAAAAGTTACATTTTCTTCAATTCCTAACTCAACCACCTTTTCCTTAAGTTTTAACTCTAACTGTCCAGAACCAATAAGATGATAATCAATTTCCGGAAGTTCATCAGCTACAATACCAACAGCATCAATTGCATACTCCAGCCCCTTTTTCTCTACAAAACGAGCTATCGTCAAAATTCTATCTGAAGCGAGGGTGTCTGTTGGTGTGAACTTTTCTGGCCTAATACCTGCTCTAACAATATCTATTGGAATACTTGGAGTGATCTGATCTTGGATATACTTCTTATTGTACTCCGAGATTGTAATTACACGATCTGTACTTTTAATTAACCTGCGGGTATATGCACCAACTGGCTGTTTATAAATATCAAATGCGTGAGTTGTTAATGTGAATGGAATATCATAATAGCTTGCCACGTACTTTCCTCCAAACTTAGGTAAGGTTGCAAAGTGAGAGTGGATGTGATCAGGCTTCCAAGAAAGAGATTTGATGAAGTCGATACACCGTTTTGCTCTTACTAAGTTCGCAGCGTGTTGTTGTGGTGATGCTGGGTAAAAAACATTTTTTGGAGTGAGTGAATATACAACACTTCGAGAAAATAATTCAGCAATATCGTTGTACTGAATGTCTCCTACATATTGAATCGGAATATTGATTTCGTGAAGTTCCTCATGTCGAATATCTTCATTTGGATCCCATAAAGCGCAAACCCCCACATTATGTCCTCTCTGTTTGAGCTCGTAAATTTCGTTGAGAATAAAACTCTTTGATAATTTCGGAAAAGTACCTAGATAATAAACGATATTCATCTGTACGTATCGCGAACACTATCCAGGTACTAAAATGCTTTGTAGCGAGTGAACAACCATAGTAGAAGAGTTAAGCGAATCTCATAGAAAAGTTTAGCACTAAAGTCATCACTATAAAATAATTCATTCAATTAGATTGATTGAAAACCGAAACAAAATAATGCTGAAAGTTAATCTTAGTTATTATGGCATCCATGCAAGAATTGATCTTAAAGGGAGTTTCTCGTCCTCACAGAATACCTCCCTATCTATATAATAAACTGCTAATAAAACTTGGAGTGAAACAATGGGGAAAGAAAGGACCAAGCGTTAAACTCGCCGAATTACGCCACAAACACAGGGACTACCCATATTCGACAACATCTATATGGGATTATGATTGGGATCTACTTGTTGTTCTTGATGCCTGCAGGCCAGAATGGATGAGGGCAGTCAAAGGAGAATATGATTTCATCAATACCATTGAAACTATTCATTCTGTAGGAAGTCACTCAGAAGAGTGGATTTCAAATACATTTGCTAGTGAACATAGTAATCAGATGGCAAAATCTGCGTATGTTACAGGTAATCACTATGCTGAAGATCTTGAACATTCGGCTCTCAAGGAATTTAAGTCTGCGCACGATTTTGGTAGTTGGGCGTACGATTCTGCGTCACCTCCCGCGAATATGATAACCGACCTAGCAATACGAACTGCCCGGCAAAAAGAATGGAGCAAACTTATCGTCCACTATATGCAGCCGCATAAGCCCTTTTTGAAACGTGGAAATACCCGTGAAGAGTATACCGTTGATAAAGAGTCACTCGGCCACCTACTATACCATCGGTACTTTAACGGAGAATTGACAGTTGCCGATCTTCATGCAGCGTTTACTGATAACCTCCGCTATGTCCTTGAGGAGGTGAAATTGTTGCTTGAAAATGTCCATGCTCCAAAGACAGTCATTACAGCAGATCATGGACAAGCGTTCGGCGAGGATGGACTATATGATCACATCCCCGGCGTAAAGCACCCATCGGTCAGGGAAGTTCCGTGGGTGAAGACTTCAGCGAAAGACACAGAATCATTATATCCTAGAGAGTACGAAGCTGCAGATTATGATAATAAAACGGTCCAGGAAAATCTGAAGAAATTAGGATACCTATGAAAGTATTGTTAATATTGAGTTAGCTATCTACCTCAATTTTGCCGTTAACACATAGACTCCGTCGTCATCCGCCTCAATATCTCGATCAATTATTTCATAGCTATTTTCTGATAATATGGCTCGAACTTCGCTTTCAGAAGCCCCATAAACATCATGAACCTCTACAATTATCAACTCCGGCCATGAAGATAAACCTCGTAGTATTTCGATCTCCGCCCCCTCACAATCTAGTTCCAGAACATCACATTCTGGCAATTGGGATGGCTCCATTCCCGTAGCTGTCGAACGACCATAATTGTCTGAGCTATTTTCATGGACAGACGACACAGTAGTGTGCTTTACTGTAACTATGTCATCAACCGCATTTATTTTAACAGTCTCTGAAACTACATCTACCATTGTGTCACTAGCCTCAAAAACAGTAACATTACCTTCCGGACCTACAGCATTTGCCGCTTTTACGGTCGTAACTCCTTTACCCCCTCCTACAATGACAACTGAACTTCCTTTATCAACATACTGTTCAATAGAATTGGAAATACCTCGTTCATATTCTGGAAAATCTGTTTTCAAGTCTAGTATTTTCATTTCTCTCCACGAAGGGACACCATTTTGAAGCACTAGCCGGCATGTATTTGGAATTATTGGACGTACGAATAGGTCATATACGAATTTGCCAAGGGAAAAAACCAACCCTGATTGATTCATAAAAACAGTAATAGCCTTTTGCAAATAAGTATATGGATGTTTCACGTCGACGTAGGGACCGACAATTTCAACCAGTACTTTTTTACCAGGGTTTTCAAGATAGATTCAATGTGATGGAAAACTTCACGACATTTTTCGTTATTATGGGTACCCGAATGTGGAATGTTAAAGAATATATAAAACATGAGCTAGTTGATTAAAGAATATCTATATTTGAAAAGCCATTATCGATTGTTATCTGTACAAACCCGGTTCTAATTGTCCGCCAACCACAGCCATAAATCCATCACGGGTAGTTTATAGTTGACGCAATCCATACTTTATGTTGAGGCGAATGAAATTGAGGAGACGACAGGCCTCAAGGATGTCAAATCCTACCATATTTAAAAATGTCAAATACTAGGAAGGTCGGAACAGTTATTCCAATATATAATGATTCAGTCGAGGCAGATACAACGCTAAACGCTGTAACCCAACTAAGCCATGAGAAATACAACATATTCGTCGTTGATAACAACTCGACGGACGGTACACAGGAGGTAATAGCAAAATACACACGCAGTAATCAACACATCCACCTCCTCGTCGAAGACGAAATCCAATCCTCCTACGCCGCCCGGAACACCGGCATCGCAAACACCGACGCCGACATCCTCGCTTTCCTCGACGCCGACGAAACCGTAGACCCGGACTGGCTCGAAACTGCCATCGAAGCCATGGAATCCCAGAACGTCGACTACCTCGGCTGCAACGTCGAACTCACCCTCCCCGATGACACCCTCGTCGGCCACTACAACCAACGAACGGGCTTCCCCGTGAAAGAGTACCTCGAAAACGAGCACTTCGCCCCAACGTGTGCCCTCCTCGTCCGTCGCGAGGTCTTCGAGGACGTGGGCCTCTTCGACGAACGCCTCATCTCCGGGGGCGACATGGAATTCGGCCAGCGCGTTCACGAAGCCGGCTACGACCAGGGCTACGCCGAGGACGCCACCGTCTACCACCCCGCGCGAACCTCCTTCGAGTCCCTCTGGAAGAAGAACTTCCGCGTCGGCAGAGGGTTCTGCCAGAAGCAACGCTATCACCCCGACCGCTACGGGAATCCGGGAATTCCACCCACACCCACCGGTTCAGGTAGTGGAGACGAGGAGCCACCAGAAGACGTCACCACCAGAGTTGCCTTCGCTCTGCTCTCCATCGCGTTGCTCGTCGCCAAGGGCCTCGGCTACTACTACGAATTCTTCTTCGGTGAGGAGCGAGAACGCCGCGACTTCACGTATTAGCCTTCTCCAGCAGATCCGGCGTCAGAATCGCGTACAGATACCCCAACCCGACAGCCCCAGTAAAGACGAAGATCATTAGCAACTGCAACACCGCCGCCACCGACGGCCGCCGCACCAACCCTCTCACGCGCTTCGGCACGAAGTGCGTCAACAACTGCTCCAGGTACGCGCCCTTGCTGTCCGGCGCGTCGGGATACAGCAGGTCCATCACGCGCTTCGAGTACCCCTGCCAGAACGACCGCGAGACGAGCCACCCGAACTCACCACGGTAGTCGAACAGCGTGTGGTGGACCACCGCGTCCTCGACGAACACCATTCCCCTGCCGTACTCCTCCAGCAATCGTATCCCCACAGGTGCTTCGTGTGCCTGGAGGTGTTTGTCCCCCTTCCGCCCGGTCTTGGGATCGTAACCACCAACCTCCAGAAACGCTTCGCGTCGATAGGAGATATTGGAGCCGTAGACGTTTCGCACCTCTTCGCCGTCCGCCGCGAAACCGGGTTCGACGACGCCCACGAGCCAGTAGAACTCCTCGGGAAACCACGACGGTTTCTCGGTCTGCCAGTTCGGCCGGACGTCACCACCAGCCGCGATGGCATCGGTCGTTTCGTACACTTCGACCAGCGTCTCGATCCAGTCCGGTTCTGCCACGCCATCGTCGTCGATGAACGCGACCACGTCCCCCGAAGCGAGTTCGCCCCCACGCGTGCGGCTGTACGAAATCCCTCTGTTCTCGTCGTTGTTGTAGATGGAGACGTTCTCCACGTCCCCGTAATCCTCGACGGTTCGCTCGTACACCGTTTCGTTTCCGTCGATGACCAGCACGATCTCGATCGGCTCGTAGGTCTGCTCACGAACGCTCTCGATGGCCTCCGAAAAGGCGGGATACCGGTCCATATCGTACGTACAGATGACTACGGAGACCAGGTCGACCATACCCGCCGGTACTTCCATGTGGCTGATAAGAATTCCGTTCCGGGCCAGGAGCCAAAACCCCCCGAGAGGGCGATACTTCACAAGGCTTATTCGCCTCGTCAAAGTCCCTCATTCCAATGAGCGACGACTCGACAGCGAGTGGCTCCACACTTGATATGGAGGCACTCACGGACACGTTCCGGCGCTGGTACCACGTGCCGGCGCTGGTACTGGCCGTCGTGACGATGTTCTTCATCCGGATCCAATCCTGGCAAAATTTCGTCCAGGACGGCAACGTGTACCTCTCAGGCAACGACGCCTGGTACCATCTTCGAATGGTCGAATATAGTGTGGAAAACGGCCTTTCGACGATGCCCTACGAGATCTGGACGGGCTTCGCGACGGGGAAGTACGTTGGTCAGTTCGGCACCCTCTTCGACCAACTGATCGCAACAGGAGCACTAATCCTGGGGCTTGGTGATCCCTCCAGTCAGCAAATCGCCACAGCAGTCCTCTTCGCTCCGGCAGTTTTCGGCGCACTCGTCGCGATTCCAACCTTCCTGATTGCCCGCCGCTTTGGTGGAAATCTCGTGGGGGTCGTCGCAGCGTTTATTCTTGCCTTGCTCCCCGGTCTCTTCCTCCAGCGCGGGACAGTGGGCGCGGCAGACCACAACGTCGCCGAACCGCTGTTCATGTCTCTAGCGGTACTTGGACTCCTCATTGCCATCGCCGTCGGTGATCGGGAACTGCCGGTCTGGGAGCAGCTCCTTGACCGGGATATCGCCGGCCTCCGAACCGTCTTGGGCTGGAGTCTCCTCGCGGGTACGGCCACCGCCGCATACATGTGGGTATGGCCGCCCGGCGTGATTCTCGTCGGGATCTTTGGAATTTTCTTGCTCGTCTCGCTCTCGAGTGATGTCGTCAGTGGCGTGAGTCCCGACCATACTGCCATCCCGGCGACCATCGCCATGGCGACCACGACACTTCTCATGCTAATTCCACTCGATGTTCTGGGCTTCTCCGCATCCGGATTCTCCCTGCTCCAGGTCATTGCCCCGCTGGTGGTCGCGTTCGGTGCCGTCTTCCTCTCGTGGCTAGGCCGCGAGTGGGAGCGTCGAGATATCGAGCCGAACTACTACCCAGGAGCGGTCGGCGGCCTCGTGGTCGTCGGGTTCGTTCTCGCCTCGGTGATCGTTCCCGGGCTGGTCGACATGATCGTGAGCAACTTGATCAGGTACGTGGGCCTTTCAGCTGGCGCAACCACCCGCACCATCAGCGAGGCCCAGCCCTTCCTCCAGTCCCGCGCCGACCAACTCGGCCTGGGGGCCTGGCAGGCCTTCTTCTTCGAGTACGGCGCGGCCTTCTTCCTCGCCCTGCTGGGCGGGCTCTGGATGATCCTCCGGCCACACCTCCTGAGTTCTGACTCCCGCCGCATCAGCATGGCCGCGGGCGTGCTCCTGCTGGGTGGACTCTTCGTCGGCTTCCCGGCCATTCCCACGGCCCTCGGGGGCATCCTCGGCCTCAGCGGGGACCTCTTCGGCCTGCTGGTGCTCAGCCTGGCCGTCGCCGCCGCACTGATCGCCGGGGACTACCCCACCGAGCAGATCCTGCTCGTGGTCTGGGCGGCGTTCATGCTCGCCGCGGCGCTCACCCAGGTCCGGTTCAACTACTACCTCGTCGTCCCGGTCGCCATCCTCGCAGCCTACGCAGTCGGGCGCGTGATCGACGACTTCGGCGTGACCCTGGCGACCCTCTCCCCGCGCTCCATCGACTGGAGTCACGTCATGCTCGTCGTGACCATCGTGCTCTTGCTCTTCGCACCCATGGTCGCCCCGATCAGCTTCGCGAACCAGGACGACCGACAGGTCCAGATGAGCACCGCCGTCCAGACCGGCGCGAACGCCGGGCCCGGGGCCGTCACCGAGTGGGACAGCACCCTGGGCTGGATGCAGAACAACACGCCCGAGGTGGGCAACTACGGGGGTGCGGGCAACGCCGACCAACTGGATTACGACGGCACCTACGCCATTCCCGAAAACGATGACTACGACTACCCCGAGGGATCCTACGGCGTGATGAGCTGGTGGGACTACGGCCACTGGATCACGGTGCTGGGCGAGCGCATCCCGGTCGCGAACCCGTTCCAGCAGCACGCCACCCAGGCCGCGAACTACCTGCTCGCCGGTGACGAGGAAACCGCCAACGAGCGACTCGGGGCCACCGACGAGGACGACGCCGAAACCCAGTACGTGGCCGTCGACTACAAGATGGTCGACACCCAGGGCAAGTTCAGCGCGCCCACGGTCTTCTACAATGCGAACGACAGCTTGAGTTACGATAACATGACCGACGGGCAGATCCTGGGCCCGAACGCCGGGACCTACCTCAACTCGGGCTACCGCCCGCCCGTGACCACGTTGAAGACCCAGCGCTACTACGAGAGTCAGATGGTCCGGCTCTATCACCACCACGGGAGCGCGGTGGATGCCAACACCGTCATCCAGTACGAGAACCGCGAGTACGAGCAGTACGAGAACCCGGTTCCGACCTACGAGACCTCCCGGACCTTCCGGTCCAGTGAAGCCGCCCAGGAGTTCGCCGAAAACGACAGCAACGCGATCGTCGGCGGCGTGGCCGACTTCCCGCGTGAGGACCTCGAAGCGCTGGAACACTACCGCCTGGTGCGAGTCTCCGAGGATTCCACCGCGCCCCGGCAGAAACTCGCGAACCTCGAGTTCCGCGAGGGCGAACAGCCCACCTGGGTCAAGCTCTTCGAGCGTGTGCCCGGCGCGACCATCGAGGGAGAAGGGCCGGCAGACTCGACTGTGACCGCCACCGTCGAGCTAGAGTCGAACGCCCCGTACAACGACAGCACGTTCACCTACACCCAGCACGCCGAGACAGACGCGAACGGCGACTTCGAGATGACCCTGCCCTACGCCTCGACCGACTACGATGAATGGGGCCCCGAAGACGGGTACACCAACACGAGCGTGCGGGCCACCGGCCCCTACGAGTTCAGCACGCCCACGAGTGTGGACCGGGCGAACGAGACGATGACGACCCACAGCGGAACCGTCGACGTGCCTGAAGGAGTCGTGATCGGAGCGAGCGAGGAGCCCATCACGGTGACCCTCGACGAACAGGTGATCGACACGGGCCAGGAGGACAACCAGACCGACACGAACACGACTGACACGACGAACGAGACAGTCCAGTCCGTCGGCACCACCAGCCTGCCCGAAGTCACCGCTCAGCCCACCGAGTAATGGCCGCCCAAGACTGGCTCGCGGTCTACCTCAAGGGCTTCGCGATGGGTACCGCCGACGCCATCCCCGGCGTCTCTGGCGGCACAATCGCGCTCATCGCGGGCATCTACGACCGCCTGGTGACCGCCATCGCCGGCCTCGACGTCGAGGGCGGGCTGGCGCTTCTCGGTGCGCTGCTGGGGAGCCACGAGGCCCAGGGTCGCCGCGAGGCCGTCGATCACGTCGTCGAACTGGACCTGCACTTCCTGGCGGTACTCGGGATCGGGATTGTGACTGCGGCCGTCACCGCGGCGAACGTGATACACCTCGCCGTGGGGTCCTACCCCGGCCCGACCTACGCCTTCTTCTTCGGGCTGATCGCCGCCTCGGTGGTCGTGCTCCGCGAGGCCATGGCGATCGACACCCCGCGAGGCATCGCCATCGCGGTGACTGGCTTCGCCGTCGCCTGGGTGCTCACCGGGGTGACCAGCACCTCGATCGGCGACGGGCTCCTCCTGGTCTTTCTCTCCGGCGCGGTCGCCATCTGCGCGATGATCCTGCCAGGGATCTCCGGCTCGCTCATCCTGCTCGCCCTGGGCCAGTACGAGCGGATCGTGGGGACGGTGAGAGAGCTCACGACCGCGCTGGTCGGTGGTGGGGACCTCCTCGGGCCGGCCACAGTGCTTGCAGTCTTCGCGCTTGGAGCGGGCCTGGGCGTGCTGGCCTTCGCCCGCGTGGTCGCCTGGGCGCTCGAAACCGACCGCAGCGCCACGCTGACCTTCCTCGTGGCGCTCATGGCCGGCGCACTCAGGGCCCCAGGGAGCGAGATCATCGCCGCCACGGAGACCTGGACGCCGGGAGCGACTGCCGCCCTGATGGGAATGGGGATCCTCGGCGGCGGCCTGGTACTCGTCCTCGATCGTGTGACCGCCGGCGTCGAGTACTGAACGGCCCCTCAGGCAAGCAGCCGCTCGACGTCTGACAGATCGAAAAGCGTCCAGTTGTCGGGAAGCGTGCGCGCCAGCCCGTCCTCGAACCCGCTTTTCGAAACGAGGGCAAACGACTCGGTTCGCGTGTCAGGCCCCCAGCGCACGGCATCGGTCTTCCCTCGAAGCGATTCGACGAGGTCGAACCCGACCGGATCGGTCGTCCACTTGACCTCGGTGAAGAGAATCCGCTCGCTGCCGGGCGCGAGACCGACCAGGTCGATCTCCTCGCCGCCGTACCACCAGGGCCCGATCTCCGCGTACTGGTTCAATTCCCCCGTCCGGATTGCAGCCCACAGGAGTTCCCGGGCGATGTCCTCGAACGCCCACGAAACGAATTCTGGCATCGCTGGCTCGATCGCCTCCTCGAAGACGACTGCCGGTGCCTCCTCGATTCCCGATCGATTCGGCTCGACGAACCGGAACCAGAACCTGAGAAAGCCGTCTCCGATTCGATACCGGGATCGCTTTGACTGTTTTGGCGAGGCCGTCACCGGGACGTCCCGGTCGATGAACCGGAGCCGTTTGAGCGTCTGCAGGTACTTCGACAGCGGGCCCGAATCGATTCCAGCCGAGCCGGCGATCTCTTTCGGCGTCGTGTGGCCGGTTGCAATCGCCTCGAGAATGCTCATATATCGGGCCGGATTTCGAAGCTCGGTGCGAAGCAGAAATTCCGGCTCGTTGAACAGTGGTGCCGTCGGCGAGAGGATGTTCGAGAGGACGTTTTCCCTGAGGGACTGCCCGTAATCGAACTGTGTGAGATACAGTGGCGTCCCGCCGGTGATCGAAAACGATCTGATGGCGTCCTCAATCGGATAGGAGATGATTTCGGTCGACTGGCTGAACGAAAAGGGCTGCAGATCTATCTGGCCAGTTCGACGACCGAAAAGCGGACTTTCGTGTCCCAGGACCTCGGACTCCATCGTACTCACACTGGAGCCACAGAGTACCAGCATCGAATCGCTCTCGGCGAGTTGGTGATCGACAAAGGCCTGGACGTAGGAGGGAAGCGAATCGTTCTCCGCGACGAGATATGGGAATTCGTCGATGATGACCAGTAGTTTCTGGTCGGCGATCTTCTCACCGAGGTACGCAAGCGCGTCGTCCCAGGTCTCGATCCGTGGCACACGCTCGTCAAACGTCGCCGCGATCTGGGCGACGAACTTCTCCCGCTGCCGAGTCTCGGCTTCCTGTGAGGCCAGAAAGTAGATGTGCGGGCGGTCCGACGCGAACTCGGTGAGAAGTTCCGTTTTGCCCACCCGTCGTCGTCCGTACACGACAAAGAGTTCGTGCTCGTCGGACTGGAATGCACTCCTGAGGGTAGTGAGTTCGTCCCGCCGGTCGTAGAAGGTCATTACTTAGATAATGATTATCGCGATAATGACTTAGACGTTTCGCCGCCCGTCGAGGCCCGCCGAAAGCACCTCGATCGGGTGGATTGTCTCCTCGTCGGTCCCGTGTTCCAGTTGCATCCCGCAGGTCGGGCACTCGGTGAGCGAGGCCTCGGCCTCGACTGCCTCGGCCGCCGCGAAGAGATCCTCGCCGATCGCCATCGAGTCTTCGTAGCGCTCCTCCTTCCAGCCGTAGGTGCCGCTCATACCCGAGCAGTCGTCCCCGAGATGAGCGACCTCGACACCGGCCGCTCTGAGGGCCGGTAGTGCCGCCCCATCGACGCCCTGATCGCGGGCGTGACAGGGGGCGTGATAGGAGAGGGCGTCCGGGAGCGCGGCCGAATCGAGTTCGAGATCGGCCAGTTCGTCCTGCATCCGCAGGTACTCGACGGCGTCGTAAGTGTTGGCCGCGAGGCGATCCACACCATCGACGTCGAACTCGCGGGGGTTGGTCTCGCGGAGGGTCAGCGAGCAGGAAGTACAGGTGGCGATGACGTCATAGCCCGCCTCGATGTAGGGTTCGAATGACTCGACGTTTTTCCGGGTGACGCGCTCAGCGTCCTCGAGGTGGCCGTTCGCGACCATGGGCGCGCCCGAGCAGCGCTGTTCTGGCACCCGAACCTCATAACCCAGGTGCTCGTAGACCCGCACCAGTGATTTGCCGACCGCGGGCTGGTGGTAGTTGGCGTGATCGCCGTGGAAGTACGCCACGCGCTTTTGCTCGCTCTGGACCCGTGGCCCACCCCGCGCCGCCCACCATTCCCGGAACGTCTCCTGAGCGAATTCGGGGGCCTCCCGTTCGGCCGTGATGCCCAAAGTCGACTCGGCAAGCGAGCGAATTACGCCGTTGTCCATGAGCCAGTTCGAGAGTCGGGGGAACCGACTGCCGATTCGGGCCAGCAGCCCGTAGTTCGCGAGCAGCCGATCTCGGAGCGATCGGAGGCTCAAACCCCGCTCCTCGACGTGCGTGGCCCGCGCCTCGGTGTGCAGCGCCATGAGATCCACGTCGGCGGGGCACGCCCCGTGACACTGCAGACAGTTCGTACACGCCGCGATGGAGTAATCGACCGAAACCCCACCATCTCGGAGTCGCCACTCCTGGGGCCCCTGTGATTTCGGACCCTGAAAGTCCGCATTGACCGGCGTCACTGGACAGACCGAGTCACAGATGTGACAGGAGTGACAGGGATCGGTACGCGAGCGGTTGCGTGGCGGCTCGTGAGTGATTTCGGGAAGCTCCGGAACGCGAGGCGCGGGCGAACTCATCGTATTGCCTCCCGGGCTGCAGCCAGCCCAGCCCGTACGCCAGTCACGATAGCAACCCCCGCTTTCGAGTGCTCCGTCGCGGGATCAAACCCGCCGAGAATCGAGCCCGCAGCGCGGAGGTTCGGGTACACGTGATCGTGGGCCACGAGCGGTCGCCAATCCGAATCGACCTGCAACCCAGCCACGTGCTCGCGCTGATACGCGACCGGCAGGTCGAAGGCAACCTCCCGAACCCCAGCCGGCTCAGCCCGCAATCCACCGGCGGCGACACCACCCGTCGCGAGGACGAACTGGTCGGCCTCGTACCGCGGGCCATCCTGCACGTCGAGGGTCGTCACTCGATCCTCACCCCCGAAAGTCACGTCCCCAGCGCGTCCCCGCACTTCGATCCCATGCGAGCGCACTTCCTTATCCAGCCGATCGGCGAGTCGAATACCGGCAGCACTCGGGGCCGGAATCGGGACTTCGAAGACGGCGACATCGAGTTCGGCTTCCAGGTGGGCCCGGATTTCGGGCGTCTCCGAAATGCCGAGCACCGCCGGGAGCCCGATTCGGGGCTCGCCCTCGTGAACGTCCGCCAGCGCAGCTCCGAGGGCTGTCCGAGCCGACTGCTCCCCGGGCCAGCGTTCGTCACGATCGAGGGCCCGTGCGAGTCGGCGAACCGGACGATCCGGCGCGGTCGAGCAGAGCTCGATCGTGGCCCCACGGACGTCGTACGGGACCCGCTCCGAGAGCGTCCCGCCCAGGAATTCGGCGGATAGATCGGGGACTGATTCGAGGCTGACAACAAGGGTATCTTCCCGTCGCGACAGCAAGCCGGGTTCGAAACTCGGCGGGTAGCGAGCGACGGGAAGCGGTGTGCCCACCGGAGAGGGAACCAGTGCGTTCGTGTCCGAGCCGGCGATCGCTTCGCCCGCGATGACGTCGAAGCGGTCGAGTGCGTCCCGGATTCCGTCGGGACCGGCGATCCGAAGCGGGTGCCCCTCGGGAAGCGAGTCAATGGCTTCGAGCGGATTCGCGAGCGGCCCGGTGCCATCCGGAAGATAGCCCAGGAGGTCCACCATCCCGGAGATTCCATCGGGAGTGAGCGTCTCGGGAGCCACCAGGGCGACCGAGGCACCCGCCTGGCTGGCTGTCAATGCAGCCATTCGCCCGGCGAGTCCACTGCCATAGACGACGACGTCGTGATCGGGGCGCTGGCTGGATGGGCCACGCTCCACTGATCGAGAAGGCTGTTCGGTATCCGAGCCAGTTGCGAAATCCGAGAGCGAAAGCGGGGCAGAAGCGGGGCCAGCAGCCAGATTCAACAACCGGCCTCGCCGAAGCCGGTTCCGCTCGATCTGGGCGTGTTGTTCGGGCGAATCGAGGCGTCGCTGGCCACGATCCCGTTCCGTGACGAGTGCTCCGAGTTCCGCGAAAGCAGTGTCGGCCCCTTCTGTTTCGGCGAGCGAGCCAGCAATACGGTGGGCACAGACCCCGCCCTGGCAGGGGCCCATCGTCGCCCGTGTTCGGGATCGCACCCCACCGAGATCCGCGCCCACCTCGTCGATCGCATCGCGAACTTCGGCGTCGGTCACACCCTCGCACTCACAGACTACCGGGTTCGGCTGGGCGTCCTCGAGCACCTCGGCAGTCCGATCACCCAGACGCGTCGCGGATCGATAGGCGACCGAATTCCGAAGATCAAAGCGAGAGGCGACTGCGTCCCAGTCCGGCTGGCCGGTACTGCCCGGCAGTGGCTCGTCGGCAGTCCGGCACGGCGCGTCGATATCGAGCGTCCCTGCGACCGCGTCAGAGACGGCCTCGGCCATCAGTCGATAGGTGGTGAGCTTCCCCCCGACCACCGTCGTCACCCCGGGCAACTCGTCCCGGGTGCCGTGATCGAGGACCGCAAAGTCTCGCCCCGACTCGCCCCCATCGTCGGGATCGTAGAGCGGACGTACGCCCCAGTAGGTCCGGATGAGTCGAGTATCAGCCAGTTCCGGAACCAGCTTCGCCAGTTCCTCGCGAAGCAGTTCGATCTCGGCACGCGTTTCGCTAATCGCATCCGGCCCGTCGATCGCTCTGTCGGTGGTGCCCAGGATGGCCGTCGTCTCGTGGGGGACGAGGATGTCTCCTTCATCAGTTGGGCGACAGCGATTGATCACCGTCCCGACCGGGCGAGCGTTCGTCACCGCCATTGCCCCCTGGGCCGGGGCGAGCGGGACGTCGACCGCGAGGTCGGCGAGGAGTTGCCCCGCCCAGGGGCCAGCGGCGTTGACCACGTGGTCGGCCCGGATGGTGCGCCCCTCCTCGGTTCGCACCCCAACGACCTGGCCGTCTTCGACCAGCAGCCCGGTGACCGCCGTATCGGTCTCGATTTTCGCACCGTGATTCGCCGCGCTCTTCGCGTTCGCGACGACCAGCCGGAAGGGGTCGATGGCCCCATCCGGAACGCGAAAGGCACGGTCGAGGTCGTTACTCAGAGCAGGTTCGAGTTCACGGGCGGCTTCGGGCGAGAGTTCTTCGGTCGGGATACCCAGCTCGCGGCAGGCGGCCAGCTTCGAGTCGTAATAGTCGGGGTCGTCCTCGGGGAGGGAGACGAAGAGCCCGCCAGTGTCCTCGATACAGTGACTCGCAATCTCCCGGAGGATGGCGTTCTCGTGCAGACACTCCTCGGCGGCATCCGGATCAGAGAGGGCGTATCGGGCCCCGCTGTGGAGCAGACCGTGCATCCGACCCGAGGTGCCGCCAGCCAGTCGATCCCGCTCCAGGAGAGTTACGTCCGCGCCACGCATCGCCAGGTCGCGAGCGACGCCAACCCCGGTGACCCCGCCGCCGACGACCACGACCCGTTTTCCCATTGGCCGTGAGTGGTCGGGGTAGTTCCTTGACTGTACCGCACTTCGAGTATGGAGTTTGCATGGGCCGCCCCGGCCTGTTCCACCTGTAGATTTTTCTGCTGTGGGAAACCCACCATGAGTAATGCCGTCGAGAAGCGCATCTTGGTTTCACGGCTACGTCGCTTGGTATCTTCGGGGCGCTATTTGGTTCGTCCAGACCGCCGTCGTTGGGCTGGCGTTGGTGGCCATTCTCGGTACGAAGGGACTCGCCGGGACGGCCGGCATGATTTTGACGGGGCTTTTCGCTGCACTCCTTCTGTTCAGGCAGGTGGACATGCACGTCAAGCAGGAGATAGCGGATTGAAATCACGGGGTAGCCACAACACACTCCTCAATCGTCCTCCGAATCACTCAACGCCGCCTGTTGCAGTCGTTCACCCTCCTCCGAGTCGATTTGCAGTTCCGGAACGGGGGAAGGCTCTCCGCCCTCGTCGACCGCCACGTAGACGATATCCGCCTCGCTCGCGAGTTCGCCCTCACCGGTTCGCATGTCCTCCTTGAATGCCTCGACGCGTACCTGGACAGAAGTCTCGCCGGCCTCGTAGACGTAGCCCTCCACGCGGACGGCATCATCAACCTCGATCGGTTGGACGAAGTCCACGCTGTCCATGTGGGCGGTCACACACCACTGGCCGGCAAAGCGGACGGCAGCCATCCCACCGACCTCGTCCATCCACTTGACGATCGACCCGCCGTGGGCGGTGCCGAGGTGGTTCGCATGCGAGGAGCGGACGACCCAACGGTTCGTAATTCGAGTCGAGAGCAGATCGGGCATGGAAAGGCGTTTTCTCGGGGCCGAATTGAGTCTGTCGACCAGCGCTCGTCATCCCTTTACGTCCCGACCCCTTCACCCCGTACAATGAGTAACGGGAGCCCAAAGACGGACACAATCGAACAGGGCTCCGTTCGTGTCGTCGGGACGGCCCACGTCTCCGAGGAGAGCGCCGCAGAGGTCGAGTCGGTGATCGAGGCCGAACAGCCTGATGTGGTGGCCGTCGAACTCGACGAGAACCGCTACCGGCAGTTCAAGGGCGAGGACCCCGAAGACATCGACCCCAAGGAACTGCTCCGGGGGAGTGCAGCCTACCAGTTTCTGGCCTACTGGCTACTCTCCTACGTCCAGAAGCGGCTGGGCGACCAGTTCGATGTGGAACCCGGCGCGGACATGCGGGCCGGGATCGAGGCCGCCGAACGAATCGGGGCCGACGTGGCGCTGGTCGACCGGGACATCCAGCTGACGATTCAGCGCTTCTGGGCCGGCATCGGCCTGCGAGAGAAACTGGGCCTGCTCTGGGAGTTGACCCTGGCGATCGCCGGAGTCGGCGGACAGGAGGCCGAGGAGTTCGAACTCGAGGAACTGACGGACAACGACGTGGTCACGGCGATGATCGAGGAGTTCCGACAGTTCAGCCCCACGGCGGCCGAAACGTTGATCGACGAGCGGGACGCCTACATCGCTCACAACCTGCACGACCTTCGGGCCGCGGGCCTGGACGTGGTGGCGGTCGTCGGAGCCGGTCACGAGGCGGGGATTCTGGAGTACCTCGACTCACCCGAGACCCTGCCCCCGAAGGACTCCCTGGAGCAGCGGCAGTCGAAGCGATTCTCGCTCAGGAAGGCCTTCGGCTACGTGCTCACCCTCGGGTTCCTGCTCTTTTTCGCCCTGCTGGCGCTCTCCGGGGCTGATCAGCCCACGCTGCTTGCGGTCTTTGGCGCGTGGTTCCTGTTCAACGGGATCTTCGCGTTCACGCTGGCGAAACTGGCGGGGGCCCACTGGACCTCGGCCGGGGTAGGCGGGCTGGTGGCCTGGCTCACGAGCATCAACCCGCTGCTTGCCCCTGGCTGGTTCGCCGGCTACGTCGAACTGCGCCACACCACCGTCAACGTCTCGGACATCGGCCGGCTCAACGAGATCCTCGACGACGAGGAGTCCCCAATTCGCGATCTGGTCTCGAACATGCTCGACGTGGGGCTCTTTCGGCTGATCGTCATCGTCGCGTTGACCAACGTCGGCAGCATGATCGCGTCGGTGCTCTTTCCCTTCCTCGTCCTGCCACACATGGGCGAGGAGTTCGAGAGTGTCGGGGCCATCTCGAACGCGATGCTCGCGGGGGCCAGAAACGGCGCGGACATCCTCATCCAGGCGTTACTATGAGACTCGACAGTCGGGAAATCCGTGATCTGCTCGTGGCCTGGCTGGCCCTCGGCCTGGCCTTTGCGTTTTTCTTCGAGCGAGTGCGCCCGAACACGATCGTCCCCTTCCTCCTCAGTCCGTCCTTTGTCTCGGCGATGGTCGTAAGCCTGCTCACCGTCGGCGTGGGCTTTCTCCTGCACGAACTCGCGCACAAGGTCGTCGCGATTCACTACGGTCAGTGGGCCCGGTTCCAGGCCGATTACGGCATGCTCCTGGTCGCGATCGCCGGTGGCCTGGCCGGGATCGTCTTTGCGGCCCCCGGCGCAGTCTATCACCGCGGACGGCTCACGGACCGCCAGCACGGCCTCATCGCACTCGCCGGCCCGGTGACGAATCTGGCGCTCGCGGCCCTGTTCGTTCCGGTGAGCCTGTTCGCCCCGCTTTTGGGAAGTCGTGGTGTGACGATCAACCTCCTGCTCGCAGCCTTCAACCTCCTCCCGATCGGAGCACTCGATGGGGCGACCGTCCGGGACTGGAGTACCCCCGTGTACGTGCTCGCCTTCGTCCCGAGTCTCCTGCTCGCTATCTGGGCGATCTTCGGCTTCTAAACAGCCTTCTTTCAACGGTTAGCAGGCTCCCGCTCCCGAAATACAGAACCGATCACTGGTTCAGCGTCGCGTTGACGTGCTCTCTCATCTCCTTTTTGAACCGGTCCCGACCGAATCGATCCCGGGGGAGCGAGGGCCGGGCCCCGGTTTCGATCGCCCGTTCGATCAGGTCAACGGCGCCAGCAATCGAATCGAACAATCGATCGGAGCGGTCGTCCAGGATCTCCCGCTGGCCGCCGTGATTCGGTGCAAAGGCAATCATGCCGGCTGTGACGTACTCTGCAACGGACATGCCGAAGTGTTCGTCCCGTTTGAGGTTGAGCCCGTATCGGTGTGCGCCAAGCAGGGACTCGAGTCGATCTCGCGAGAGGTTTCGTTCAACAGTTACGAAGGACCGGTTTCTCGCTTCCGTCTCGACTCTCTTCACATACGATCGATAGGTCGGTGGCGCCGAGCCGACGATGTGCAAGTGGATATCGATCCCGCGCTCGCGGAGCCGATCGACGATTTCGATCGCCTGGAGGACGTTTTTATCCGGGGCGATCCGTCCCACGACGACGATTCCTTGCTCCCGTTTGTCCCACGGACGCCTGCTATCGATGGCGTCGACTGGTGGGTGAAACACCTGTGGCCGGACTCCGTATATCTCGACCATTCGGTCAGCGGTATACCCTGAATTCGCGAGTACGGTTGCCTGTTGGAGCGATTCCGTCTCAGGGCTACCGAGCCAACTCCACAGCCGGTTTAGTCGCCCCCCGGAAGCACCATCGAGTCTGTTGCGGTGGTACTGTGGATCGTGAACGTACTGGATCGACGGCTCGGGAAGTGCCATCTCGTTTGCAGTGCTCACCGCGAGATCGAACTCCGCGGCGTGGAACTGATAGTACCAGCTGACGAGCACGCTCCGGAGTGCCAATTGGGGGCCGAGACGTGGACCGAGTGCCGTAAAGGCCCGCCCAATCACCGAGTTCAGGGGCGGCCGCTGAACGTCGAGACCGGTTACGTCCGCGTCAAATCGAGCAGCGAGGACGGCCGGGTCCGTTTCACCGATGGTGAACAGGGTGACTTCGTGATCGCGCAGGATCCCTTCACAGGTGACAAGACAGACGACATCGGCCCCACCCTGAAAGTCGAGCGTGTTGTGGACCACGGCGACCCGAGCCATACAATTTCTAGTCAATTCGAGCGGTATATTGCTCCTTCCCTCACCCGTCGGTGGCCAACGTGCCAATCGGGCGGCCGTTTTCGACCGTCACCGTCGAACCTGGCCGCGGCAGGGAGGACCGACGACAGCACGACTATATGTTCTCCAGCCAAGGTATGTTACATGGCAACAAGTACATCGACAGAGGGGGGACTTCGGACAGAACCGTTGACCGGGCTCCACTGGGTCGGAATCGGTGCCGCCCTCGTGAGCGGCGCGATTCACCTCCTGCTCGGAATCAGGTTCTTTCCGTCCGGGTTAGGCATCAGCTTCCTGCTTGCAGGACTCGGATTTCTCGGTGCAATTGGGCTCGTGTTGCGTGGATATCGACGCCGGTTGGTCTATGGGGTCGGCGTTCCCTTCGTGCTGGTCCAACTCGTGCTGTGGTACGTCATCAACTTTGCCAGCGGGCCAAAGAGTTTCCCGGCCGATGTCGGCACCCTCGGGGCCATCGACAAAATCGCCCAGTTCGTGCTGGTAGGGGTTCTCATCGCCCTCTTGCGTTCGTCAGCTACCAACGGCTGAAGCCGGTGGGCTTCCGCGCTGTTACCGCTGTGATTCGATGCAACGCACCCCGACGTTGATCCGGTCGAAACCGTAACGATGTGGGGGCCAGAAGTGAAATTGATGGACCAGTCCCCGAGTCGGTCACTCCCCATCAGTATTGAAGTGGGGATACCGTTTGCGGGTGCCATTCTACTCACCTTCACGCTCCGGACGCTCTATCCACTGGAGCGGGTTGACACCGGCGTCTTGGACCCGGCGATCCTCGCCGGGCTCTTCCTGGCTTTACAATGGACGTACGTCAATCACTCCCTCGTTCCGGAAGCGGCTACTGACCGACTGTTGGGCGGGGTACTCGGGCTTGCGAACACGTTGACGTTGCTCCGCGGGACGCTGTATGCAGTCGTCGCAGGGTTCATCGTCGTTCCACCCAAGCCGCCCCTCGTCTGGGTGCCAGCGGTGGCATACGGGAGCGGCGTCGTCCTCGATAAACTCGACGGCCTGATCGCCCGGTCGGTCGGCGAGGAGACGTCCCTCGGGGAACGACTCGACATGGCATTCGACACGTTCGGATTCGTGGCCGCACCGCTCGTGGCCGTCCTCTGGGAGTTCTTGCCGGTGTGGTATCTCCTTCTTTCAGCTGCCAAATACGTGTATCGCGGCGGGTTGGCCTGGCGACGACAGCGGGGGCAGCCGGTTTTCGATCTGCCCGAAAGCGCTCTTCGAAGGTATCTGGCCGGGATGCAAATGGTATTTCTCACCATTGCGCTCGTGCCGGTGGCACCGAGGAGCTACGTCTTGGCTGGCGCGCCGTTCGCGTTAGCCGCTTCACTGCTGGTTTTCGCGAGGGACTACCTCGTCGTCACCGGTCGGCTCTCCCGAGAGGTCACATAGCAGATTCGGTGTCCCTGGCAGCAAAACCATGTACCTCCGGCCTGAATCAGCGAGTATCCAATGGTGCAGGTCGTCCACGAACTCGTTGAACTCGTGCTGTGGTTCGACGCCCTCGCCGTCGATTTCGTCGTCGCAGTGCGAAGTCCGCTGTTGACGAAAGTCATGAATTCGGTGACGGGGCTCGGGTCGGCGGCCGCCGGGATCGTTTTTCTGGGTCTGTTCTATCTGGCCGACTGGGAGCGAGAATTCGAATTGACGCTGGTTTCACTGACACTCAGCGCGATAATCGTCGCCACGCTGATGGGGACCGTTCAGCGACCATTTCCGCCACACCCGGTCTGTCTGACTGGTAGTGGCGAGACGATTGCGCATTCGTTTCCGTCCGGGCATGCAGCGGCGGTCACAGTCTACGCGATGGTGGCATCTCGGTCGAACATCCTCCCGACACTCATCACGACGGTGTTTGCCGTGACCGTGGCCTTCTCCCGTGTTTACCTCGGGACACATTTCCTGTCGGATACAGTGGCCGGGGTCGTGATCGGAATTGGCACCGTCCTGCTCGCCGAACGAATAGTGGCTTCCGACCGAGTGTTCCTGTTCGACTGACCGATCCACCCTTCGATACGTCTCCCAGTCGAACCCCTCAACAATCCGAACTGTAATTAGGTATCCCGACACACGGTGTAATGGTGCAACGTTGATGCAGGGAAACCGGGGAGCAAGCGACCATGGGGCGTGGCCTGGGAGTATGATAGACCAGTGCATTGCTGACAGGACCTGTCCAGGGACCACAGCGAACCGACCAACCGACGGTCCGATCCTCGGGGCCGGGGTGTGCCCGAACTAATGGACCGAACCTCGCTTTACTTTACCGGCCCCGAAACCGTCGAACTCCGGGAGACGTCGACGACCCGCTCGGATTCGGAAGTCATGGTCGAAACGCAAGTGTCGGCGATCAGCCCGGGGACCGAACTGCTGATCTACCACGGCGAGGCCCCGACGGATCTTCCGGCCGACGAATCACTCGACGCGCTCGATGGCGATCTCTCCTATCCGTTGCGCTACGGCTATGCATCCGTCGGGGAGGTGATCGAGACGGGTTCGGACGTCGACGAAGAGTGGCTGGGACAGACGGTCATGGCATTCAACCCCCACGAGACACGGTTCTGTGCTCGCCCCGCTAACCTCATCCCGGTCCCGGAGGACGTCGACCCCGTGGAAATGGCCATGTACCCGACCGTCGAGACGGCGACGAACTTGATTCTCGACGGCGCCCCAAAGATGGGCGAGCGCGTCGCGGTTTTCGGTGCTGGGGCCGTGGGCCTGAGTACGATCGGGATTCTCGCCGGGTTTCCGCTGTCGGAACTGCTCGTCGTCGACCCGCTCTCCTCGCGTCGTGATCGAGCAGAAAAGATGGGGGCTGACACCACCGTCGCCCCGGCCGAACTCTCGACGAGTCGGTGGAGTGACTTACCGGGTCCCGATGGGGCCGATCTCGTCTACGAGATCTCGGGCAATCCCTCGGCGCTGGACCAGGCCCGGGCACTTGCGGGCTATGACAGTCGCATTATCGTGGGGTCCTGGTACGGGACCAAACCGACCACGCTTGCACTCGGTGGGGAGTTCCATCGGGACCGCATCTCGATCGAATCGAGCCAGGTGAGCACACTGTCACCGACACTTCGCGGCCGGTGGACCTACGACCGCCGCACGGCGGTGGCACTGGACAACCTCGAATCGTTGCCGGTCGAGTCGCTCATAACCCACCACATTCCATTCGAGGAGGCCCCACAGGCGTATCGGCTCCTCGACCAGCACCCGGCTGAAGCCCTCCAGGTCCTGCTCACATATCAGGAAGACCACCAATGACCGACCACACATACGAACTGACCGTCACGCGCTCGTTCGTCGCACAGCATTTCCTCACCGTCCCAGATCCGGGCGCGGAGGGGGACCCACATAGCCACCAGTACACCGTCGAGGTCCAGTTTGGCGGTTCTGAGTTAGGGGAGTACGGCTACCTCGTCGACATCGACGCGGTCGAGGCGATCCTCGATGAGCTGGAGGGTCGCTATCGGGATCAGTTGCTCAACGACCTCCCGGAATTCGAAGGGCGCAACCCGAGCGTCGAGCATTTCGCCCGCCTGTTCGGTGATCGGGTCGAGCAGGCCCTGACGGATCCAAACCCCGATTACCTGCAGGTACGGATGTGGGAGGACGACGTTTCGTGGGCGAGTCATTCCCGACACCTCGAGACATGAATCACGTGGATCCCCGGTATCTAGAAGCCAAACGCTCACTCGATTCCCGTGCCCGATCGCGTCGTGTCCGTGACCAACTGCTTGCCGCACTGCCCGAGGATCCGAGCATTATCGAGATCGGTTGTGGCACGGGAACGCTCCTGCCGCAGTTGCTCCAGTGGGGTGTCGATCGTGGCAGGTATCGGGGTATCGACACGGCCGAACGTCTCATCGCGTTCGCCCGAGACGCTCGAGCGGCCGAATTTCGTCACGAGGGAATTCCAGTTACAGAACAGGAACACGGGTTCACCGTCGGAGACCTTTCAGTTACCTTCGAGCAGGCCGATGGACTCGAAGTCTTGGAAACCACAGCGGATGTGGACCTCGTCATCGGGCACGCGTTTGGGGATCTCGTGGCGGTGCCGAAATTAGTCACAAAACTCGAATCGGCGCTTGCACCCGGGGGACTTGCCTACCTCCCGATTACGTTCGACGGCGGGACGATCTTTCAGCCCGATCATCCCGCAGATCGAGCAGTCGAACAGGCGTACCACGAGGCCATCGACGCCGAGCCCGGACGGGACTCCCGGGCCGGGCGACATCTCGCCGAGGCGTTTCGCCGGGGAAAGGGAGACCTGCTCGGGATGGCTGGCTCGGACTGGATCCTCAGACCCCACGGCGGGACCTATCCCGTCGACGAAGGGTACGTCCTCCGGACAATTCTCGATTTCATCGAATCCGCACTCTCCGAGAGAACATTTAGTGACAGAGCGGACTGGCTCGCCACCCGCCGTGGGCAACTCGCTGCCCGAGAGCTAACATACGTGGCTCATCAATACGATCTGCTGTATCAAATGCCGCGTTCGTGATTGTCGGTTTCACAGCAAAAGCCCCGACACAGCCTTCGAAAACTTATCATCTATTGCGGAATTCAGTACGGACAAATGAGCGACCCTGTCTGTGCCGTGAGCAGCGTGCTGGGGACGAAACTCCCGATTCCGGCCCGAATCAGGGCGGCACTCGACCTCGAAGACGGCGACCAGCTGCGCTGGGAGGTCGAGGACGAAAAGACAGTTCGGCTAACAGTCGTGCCGGAGCCGGATGGAACAGTCGACCTGGACTGAGCCAGCTACCGCTCGGACCGTAGCGCTTTTCGCCCCCGGACACCCCGCTCAGAGCATGACCGAGGACGAGGAGATGACCTACGCCGAGGCGGGCGTCGACATCGAGGAGAGCGAGGCCGCGGTCGGGGCACTCGTGGGGGCGATGACAGACGTCGAGGACACGACCGCCTACGCGGGCCTGATCGACATCGGGGATCGCTATCTCGCGATGACCACCGACGGGGTGGGCACGAAACTCCTGGTCGCCGAGGCCCTAGAGGATTATTCGACCATCGGCATCGACTGCATCGCAATGAACGTGAACGACCTCGTGGCCGCCGGCGTCACGCCGGTCGCCTTCGTGGATTATCTCGCCGTCGACGAACCCTCCGAGACGATGAGCGCGGAGATCGGCACCGGACTGGCCGACGGGGCGAGTCGCGGGGGCGTGAGCCTCGTCGGCGGCGAGACAGCAGTCCTCCCGGAGGTCATCTCCGGATTCGACCTGGCCGGGGCCGCGGCCGGGCTGGCGACTCCGGATCAGTTGCTCGACGGCGAGGCCCAGGTCGGTGACAAACTCGTGGGCATTCCCTCCAGTGGGGTGCACTCGAACGGCCTCACGCTGGCCCGTAAAGCCGCCACGGCCGATCACGAATACGACGACCCTCTCCCAGGTGAGGATCGAACCATCGGCGAAGCGCTGCTGGAGCCCACACGGATCTACACCTACCTGCTGGATTCGATTCACGCCCACGACGTACACGCGGCGGCTCACGTCACCGGCGGTGGCTGGACGAACCTCTTTCGCATGGGCGAGTTCGGCTACGAGATCACCGATCCCCACCCAGTCCAGCCAGTCTTCGAATTCATCCAGGACGCGGGGAACGTCTCCGAGGAGGAGATGCACCGGACCTTCAACATGGGCACGGGCTTCGTGGTCGCCATCGATCCGGCCGACGCCGAGGCATTCGTCGCAGAGACTGACGGGCAGATCATCGGCGACGTGACCGAAGGCTCGACAGTCGAGATTCACGGGTGTCGCTTCGACCCCGAGTAGGTTAGCTGACGCGAGCGGCCACGTCGGCCTGGGTGATGATGCCCACCGTCGTCCCGTCCTCGGTGACCATCACGGCCTTGTAGTACTCCAGCAGACTCCTGATCTCCGAGAGGACGGCATCGGGGGAGATCGTCGGAAAACTCTCGCTCATGATCTCACGGACCTGTTTCTCGCCGACGGCCTCGCCGGCCTGAATGACGTCGGAATCGCTGATCGATCCGACCGGAACCCCCTCCTCGATGACCGGCAACTGGGAGTACCCCGCCTCCTGCATCCGCTCGACTGCCAGACTGACCGGATCGCCGGGGCCCACGCTCACCACGGTCTCGTGCATCAGACTCTCGGCCCGAATCACCTCGCCCGCGGCCGCTTCGAGGGCCTCGACGATGCGCCGGAGCGTCGAGAGCCGCGGGTCGACGTCACCGCCCTCGATCCGGGCGATCAGCGGCTGGGAAACGTCCGCCCGGTCGGCCAGTTCCCGCTGGGTCAAGCCGAGCGTGGTGCGACGTTCCCGCAGGTCCTGGGGCGTCGGTAGATGCATACCGGGCTATAACTGGGAGTTATTGATAAAGGTTCGGGGTTACTCCTCCTCGTCCTCGGCTTCCTCGATGACCTCGATGACCTTCAGCGGAACGTCCCGCAGGGCCCCACCGACCTCGCTTTTGGCGATGCGGGAGGCGTGTTCGTCGCTCTCGGCGTTGAAAACGGTCATCTCAAGCTCCAGTCCGACCAGGGCTGTATCGGCGGCCAAGAAGGCGGCGTCGAGAGGCTCGCCACAGGCGGGACAGCTCGTGAGCCCCGGCTGGACCTCGACGTACTCCAGATCGGCTTCGTTGAGTCGCTTGCCAGCCTCGCTGACGGCCACACCGATCGCGTCGTCGGAGTTCTCCACGTCTCGCACCAACCATGCCGCTTCCATCGCGACCACGAAATTTGCCATGTCAACTGCATCGAGGCGGAGCAAAAGGTGTTTTGCGGTTTGATTCGGTGGCGCACCTTCACCGAAGGTTCCGAATAAGTAATGGAATACCTTCGGATGACCCCGGCGAAGGCCACCCCAGTAATCGGCGATTTGCGAATCTGATTTACCTTCATCCAAGTTCACTTGAACCCGCAGACAGCGTCGGGGTGACGGGCCGGGCGAGGGGCGAACACTTATATACACCCGCAGCGGATCGCCGGGTATCCGATGATCCAACGGGTCACCCGGTTCGCGACGTTGACCGCCTACCAATCGTCCCTCGCCGTGGGAATCGGCCTCATGCCGATCGCCCTGCTGGCGCGGAAACTTGGAGTGACACTCCCGGTCCACCGCCTCGTCGAGCGCACGGAAGCGGCCTACGAAGCGAAAACGAAGTAACGAGACCCGACACCGTTCCCGAGCACCGAGGTTTTCACCGTCCAAGCCCTGCGGACAGGTATGAATGGCACACTCGATCACGTGATGGTTCGCGTGTCGAATCTCGCGGATTCGGTCGACTGGTATCAGACTCACCTCGACTACGAAGAGAAGGGCCGCCACGAGGGCGACGGGTTCACCATCGTGTACCTGGGGCCAGCGGACATGCACCCGGAGAGCGCGATGCTCGAACTGACCCACAACGAGGGCGAGACGCCCACGCTGGGTGACGCCTGGGGACACGTCGCCGTCCGGGTGCCCGAGGGCGAACTCGATTCGGCCTACGAGCAGCTAATGGACGGCGGCGTCTCGGACTACCGCGATCCCGAATCGTGCGGTGGAAAATACGCCTTCGTCAAGGACCCGGACGGCCACGAGATCGAACTCGTCGAGCGGGACCACGGCCGGCTGTGGAGTCTCGATCACACCATGCTCCGCGTCGAGGACGCCGATCAGGCCATCGGGTTCTGGGGCCGGAAATTCGAGTACGAACTGGCCGGTCGGTGGGAGGCAGATACCTTCGCGAACTACTTCCTCGAACCGGCGGGGGCAGCCCCGGAAGCGATGTCCGTGGAGTTGACCTCCAACTACGACGGTCGAACCTACGATCATGGCGACGCGTGGGGTCATCTGGCGATCCGAGCAGACGACCTCCTGGAAGATTGGGAGCAGTTGCTGACTCGCGAGGCACCGGCGTACCGACCGCCCTCGGAGAACGAGAATCGCTATGGGTTCACCAAGACCCCGAGCGGTCACGAGATCGAACTTCTCGAACGAGATCCCGACGCCGACTCGCTGTTCCCCTTCTAGCGGGGAAGCTGAATGCGAACGAGGGCCCCCTCGGCCTGATTTTCGAAGGTCAAATCCCCGCCCAGTTGATCGACGAGCCAGGTCGCCTCCCACAGGCCAAGGCCCATCCCATGTTCGAGTTGTTCTTCCTGAGGACGCTTGAGCGCCTCCAGTTCCGTCTCCGGGATGCCGGGACCGTCGTCCTCGATTTCGATCCAATACTGGGAGTCGGTCCGGTCGGTGCGAACGGTCACGGACGGCTGCTCGGCCTCTGCGTGCCGGATGGCGTTGGTCAACAGTTCGTCGAGGGCGATCTGAACGAACTGCGGGTTCGACGATAGTTCGGCGTCGGCGATCGACTCGACCTCGATCTGTGCGTGTTCATATCGGGATCGAACGTCCTCGATCGCCTCCCGGATAGTCGATCGAATCGATTGGTCGCCCGTTTGCTCGTGGTCGGCGTGAATCGCCTCCTCCAGACGACGGGCCCGATCTGCCAGATCCAGTAGATCAAGTCCCGAGGCCTCGATGGTCTGGAGCCGCTCGCGGGCCGCCGTCGGGAACTCCCGCCAGGCGGTATAGAGGGTGCGCAGTTCCTCGGGGAGCATGGTTGCATCAAACGAGCCGTCGGCCGATCGTTCACGGAGCCGTTGATCGACCGCGTCGAGTTCCGACTCCAGTTCGACCATGCGTTCGAGGACGAGATCCACGTTGCCCTGGATGATGTTGAGCCGGTTGCGGATGTTGTGTCGCAGGATCCGGTTCAGCACGCTGGCCTGTTGCTGGTACTGTACCCGCTCGGAGATATCCCGGACGCTCGCCAGCACCAGGGTCCGGTTGTCGTGTTCGATGGGGGCCAGACTCACCTGGATCGGGAACGTCGATCCGTCGGCCCGCTGCCCCTGCAGTATCAGTTCAGTCCCCATGGGCCGTCGCTCGGGAGCGTCGAGGTAGGAGTCACGAAGCCCAACGTGTTCCTCCTCGTAGCGGTCCGGGACGAGAATCTCGATCGGCTCGCCCAACAACCGGTCGGGCGCGTAGCCAAACATCTCCTCGACCCGTTCGTTGAGGTCTGTCACCTGGCCGGATCCATCGACCAGCAGCAAGCCGTCGGGGATCTCGTCGATAAACTCGGAGAAAGAGAGGGCAGACTGGAACGATTTCATGGGGGGTCATTTGTCCCGGTCGATCATTGTTCTTTGGACGGAGGAATCCGCAAGGGGACAACGGATCCCGGCGGGATCGCCCGAAAGAGTGCATTTATGTGTCGCACGAGGGTACACGGGAGTAATGTTTGACCAGCAGGAGCATGTGACAGCTGGCCCTCGCGGCGAGGTCCCGGATCTGGAGGTCGGAGATCCGTACGCACCGGAACTCGGCTCGTTCCCCGAGAGTGACGTCTCCGAAGCCGATCTGGAGAACGTGACGAAGACCGGCACCACCATCGTCGGCGTGACCACCCCCGAGGGGGTCGTCATGGGTTCGGACATGCGTGCGAGCCTGGGCGGCCGGATCGTCTCGAACAAAGACGTGCAGAAGGTCGAAGAGATCCAGCAGAACGCCGCGCTGTCGATGTCCGGTTCGGTGGGCGGGGCCCAGTCCTACATCCGCTCTTTGCGTGCCGAGGCGAGTCTCTACGAGGCGCGTCGAGGCGAGAACATGTCCATTCACGCCCTGGCGACGATGGCGAGCAACCTCCTTCGTGGCGGTCCCTTCTTCAGAGTCGTCCCGCTGCTGGCCGGGATGGACGAGAAGGGTGCACACGTCTACAGCCTCGATCCCACGGGGAGTTCCCTCGCCGACGATTATTCGGCCCAGGGCAGCGGCATGCCTTACGCGCTGGGGGTCCTCGAACAGGAGTACACGGACGACCTCACGATGGACGAGGCCGTCACGGTCGCCGCCCGCGCCATCGATTCGGCCACGGAACGTGACACGGCCAGCGGCAACGGCATCCACATCACGAAAATCAGCCGCGAAGCCGTCGACATCGTCGGCCACAAGGACGTCAACGACCTGCTCTAGGGACGGGTCGAGCCGTCAGTGTCGAACCAATCGGAGAAGCTTCCCGAAAGCAGCGTCCGTCGCTGGGTCTGAACGTAGGTCTCCTGCATTTTTCCTACAGCCGTCTCGAGGTCGGCCCCGTCCTGGAGGTGTTCACGAACCCGATTTCGCTTCCAGCTGGCCGGCGTGATCTCCTGTCTGACCCGACGACGAAGCGGCCAGAGATATCGAGCGGCCGTCTCGCCCGTGAGCCCGCGGCGGCGGAGTCCCGCCTGAGCCTGCTCCAGGAGGTCACCGAAGATGGTGTCGATCTCCGTGGCCTCGGTCCCGTCGGCCGTAAGGTAGGTAAGATCAGCCCGGAGTCCATCCCGCATCGCGGCATAGAAGTTCTCCCGGGCGACGTCCCACGGGAGGTCATAGAGCGGGTGTTCGTACTGGCGCATCTGTTCGAGCAGCCCCGCAAAGGCTGCCTGAAAGGCCACGCTGTCCCGGACTGTCGGCTGGGCGGGGATCGGCCGGAACTCGATGCGGGCGTTGGCGTCGGTCCGAGAGGCCCCCTCGAAAACCGGCCGAACCCACCGCCAGAAGGTGCCGTGTTTCATCCGGAAGTGGGCGAATTCGTCGTCGAACCGGCCCGTCTTCTCGACGGCCATCGGGACGAGCACGTCGTCCTCGGCGATGGCCGTGATGGCGTCTTCGACTGTCCCGATGTCCTCCGGGAACCGAACCTTGCCGTCCCGGCCGGGGACGTTGAGCACGCTCTCGAAGATGTCGATCCGGTGTTCGTCATAGCCGTCTTCCAGCACGGCATAGGGGTCCACGTCCTCGTAGAGGTCAGGCGGCAGAAACGGCGAGTTGACCCCCAAAGCCAAAAGCGGCCCGGCAACCCGGACCGCATAGCGGAAGTACTCGGGGAGGTCAGTCGCCCGGGGGACCTGGTAGTGTGGCTGGATGGAGGTGATGAGACTCTCCGGCATCACCGTCTCGGCTTCGAGGGAGACGTGGGGGACATCGATGGTCATCCCCGGTTCGATCGCCGTATTCGCCATCGCGTGATACCGGGCGGTATCCGACATGTTCGTGGCCAGCGTGAGCCCCTCGCGTTCCACCTTCCCCGTGAGGTACTCCCGGGTCGACTCCCCGGCCGGCGGCCTGGTCCAGATGCCGTCGCTCACCAGGTGTAGGCCCTCGGCGTCCATCGGCCGGGCCGCGGCGTCGATTCGAGAGCGGACACTCGCCTCCTGGGCCTGGAGACCGGCGTCGTTCAGCGGGTCGGGGAAGGTCTGCATCTCGGCGTTGTGCAGACCCAGTTCCTTCTCGAAGCCCACGTATTCGAGGAGCCGTCGGGGAATCCGCGCCAGTGCCCCGTCGTCGTCCACGGCGTAGAACTCGTACTCCAGGCCGACGATCGCCTGGGGATTGTCGAAGGTTCCGGCCTCGACTTCGGCCGTGATGGTCTTTGCGTCCTCGTGGACCCGATCCTGGAACGTGTCCGGGTCGACGGCGAGCACGTCGCCGACCGCCGTGGCGAGGTCCGGTTCGGACATGAGTCTCCCCTTGGAACAAGGGATACATATACCCGACGGCTGCGCTTCACCGTCTCTCAGCCGAATCGGCCTCTCGCACCCGCCACAACCACCGACCCACCCACACTAGCTGGGGGAGATGCCCCCAGGCAATAGAGCGGGGTTTATCGACCGCAACAGTCGGCGTGGGAACTTCCGCCAGTTTCGCCCCACGGGCCTTCGCTTCGAGGGCGAGCGTGCCACAGGTGCATGCCGTCTCGAGGGCCAATTTCTCGGCCACCGACGTCCGAAGGGCTCGAAAGCCGGTCCCGGTATCCGAGATGTCCACAGCCAATCCGGCGAGCCGATTCAATAGCCGTTCAGAGGGGCGGGGAATTCGATCCCGGGCCCCGAACACCACGTCCGCTTCGCCCGATCGAATCGGCTCGATCAATCGCGGGATATCCGCCGGCCGGTGCTCCCCGTCTGCGTCCATCGTCACGGTCACCGCCCCGCTGGCTGCGCGGAATCCGTCTTTGAGGGCGGCAATGTAGCCCTGATTTTCCGTGTGAGAGATGACGGTCGCACCGGCAGCTTTCGCGACGGCCGCCGTATCGTCAGTCGAGGCGTCATCCACGACCAGAACCTCGTTTGCTTCTGAAAGCGCTTCGACGACCGGCCGGATTCGATCAGCCTCGTTGTAGGCGGGAATGACGACTGAGACGGAGAGATCGCTCACAGAAGAAATTCAAGCTCAGACCGGCTTAGAAATTCGGGTCAGAAAAGCGAGAACCAGACACCTAGATGACGCCCATTTCGTCGAGCCGTTCGGGCAGGTAGGTGTCGGTCACGAAGTCGAGTCCCCGCGAGGCCAGGGCCTGCTGTTCGGCCTTCTTCTCGATGTCGAGTTGGAGTTCGATCTGCTCGGTCCAGAAATCGGTACTAAAGCGGGGGTCCTCCAGTTCGCTCTCCAGGGCGTTCACGTCCGAATCCGAGAGCGGGTCGGTCGGCAGGTCGTACTCCACGATATCGACCGGGCGGATGCCCACGAAGTCGGCCTGTGGCGTCGCGAGGTACTCCGAGAGATGCGCACTCTTGATGGAGCCGTAGGCCACCGACCCGTAGATCCGGTAGGACCACGGGTCACCGTCAGTGAAGACCGTGACCGGGAGGTCGAGGTCGTCGTGCAACCGTTTGGTGATCCGGCGGGTCGCCCGGGCTGGCTGGCCCTTGAGGTGGACGATGATGGCGTTGTACTCGTCATCAAAGCCGTTCTCGATCAGGCGGTCCCGCATCCCGCCGGTCTCCACGGCCATCACGAAGTCCGCGTCGTTGTCCAAGAACTCGATGGTGTCGGGGTTGTTCGGAATCTGATAGCCCCCTTCGCCGACGTCCTCCTGGCAGTGGATCTCACGGTCGCCACGGCGAGTCTGCTCACGGAGCCGGAGCGGGCCCATCAGGGTCGCTCCCGATTCCTCGGGGCGCATGTGGAAGTCCTCACGTTTCACGCCGGAGACGATCTCCAGGTCCTCGACCAGGGAGTTCGACTGGTCCTGTGAGTTGAACTGGGCCTCCTCCTCGTCCCAGGACTCGCTGAGGTAGTACAGTTCCCGCAGGGTCGAGGAGCGGTCCTCGTCGAGCTGGTTGGCGAGGAACTCGATGGTGTAAACCGCCTTGAGGAGCTTCCGTGCCCCGCGGACCGAGTTCGCGCTTCGTGAACTGCTGCGGTC